>DAHVFG010000100.1:0-10749 GCA_027317125.1 Chloroflexota bacterium
CTCTCCCACAAGGGGAGAGGGGGCTTTGTGCCGTCTAACCCCTATTCTTCTGAAAATAGGCTCTCGGCGGCCTACTTTCATTGCCTGTTGGTGGTCCGAGGGGTCATGTACAAGTTACCTATAGTTCACCCTGGGAGCTTTGCGTGTCGTGGGGATTACGCCGGAAGAAGAAGTCATGCACCCAGTGTTGGACGACTCCGAAGGCGCAGCCAAAGGCAAAGCCGCTCACGGCTGCTACTGCTGTGTAGGGTAGAAGGGAGGTCCGAGCGAGATTCCATGCGACGCGCAGGCCGCCTATGCTGGCGATGTCGATAGACGCTCCTTGTCTTCCGAGACCGAGAGATAATTGGGCGAGGTAATAGCCATAGTAGCTCACGACAGCTGCGCTCCAGAAGAGGGCGCAGACCCACCCCATCGTCACAGGGTGCCGTCCACGAGCGAGGAGCGAGAGCAAGGGCACGAGGAGCAAGAGCCACAAAGCATAGGAGGCCCAGCCTGCCATGCTGCTCACAAATGTCTGCAACGGCTGATCTAGCGCGCCCCAGGCAAGGCCCAATAGGATAGCGGGGCGCACGAGCCGGTTGGCTGGCCGGCGGCCAGGGCGGCCAGGGCGTTGGCGGGAGGATGCGGCGAGGAGCATAGGGTGCTACAGCTTTTCGCCGGGGGTGGAGGGTTGGATAGTTCGAGCAGCACGTTCGCTTGCGTCAATGATAAGGTTGTTCAGTCGAGTAATCTCCTGTGCGATGTTGGCTACTTCCTCGGTTATGAGCGGAATATCCGCCGTCTGTGAGCTTTCGGCGGGGGTCAATGGGGTGGGATGTTTGGGCAGATTGGAGAGTTTACCTGATAGCTCCTGGCGCCGGGCTTCAAGCTCAGCAAGCTGAGCGCGGGCTTCGGAGACACGCTTGGTAAGTAGAAGCACCTCAAGCTCGATGGTGGCTTTGTCGTCTATCATCTTCAGGTGAGAGGTGGAGTGCAGCACGTCGTCAAGCTTGCCCTGTACCTCTGCCATGAGGGAAAGAGCGTTGGCGACATCGCCGTCGCGATAGACGGCGAATTCTACTATTCGCGTCAGTTGAGATTTATACTGGCTCTCCATGACGGAGAGATGAGCTTGCTTGCCTTGAATGTCGGCAAGCAAGAGGCGCAGTTGAGCAATCCTCTTCTCTAATTCTTGCATATAGGTATCCTTGCGGCTATAGCGTACTCCGTAATGCGTGAGGGTGTAAGGAGCCAGGTTGCCTTACTTTTCCATGATCTCCTTCAGGCGGGAGATATCAGCGGAAAGGAGGCTGCCCATCAGTGCGGAGAGGAATATGGCTGGAATGCTTGCTACATCCAGGGTGAGGTGGACCTGAGTCTTATCTTTACCATCTGGTGTGAGATGCAGGGAAAGGGAGACGGGCGGGTCGCCATCCATGCTGAAGCGGATAAAGTAGGGTTGGCGTATCGCGTCGAGGCGCAATCGCACTGAACGGTTGTGCCCAAGAAAGTTGGCATCAGCCTGCCATGTATGTCCTTGTGTTGCAGCCCCTTGCGGCCCGGAGACTATCCTGATGATTGAGCTAATGTAGCTGGGAGCATTGTAGGGGTCTGAGACATATCTGAATAGCTGCTCAGGCGAAGCATCAATAGTAGCCTGCCTGCTGATCTCTGCCAAAGGCTTTCCTCCTGGTAACTGTTCAGAGTTGGGGTGGAACAAAGTTCAAGAGGTAACTGTGCGGGTGCACGCCCCTCACCCGCCCCTCACCCCATGCCCCTCTCCCACGAGGGGAGAGGGGGCTTTGTGCCCTCTAACCCTTGTTCTTCTGAAAATAGGCTGCTGAGAGCCTATTTTCATTGTCGGTTGGTGGCCCGTAGGGTCATGGGATATTCTGAACATTTACTCCTCCTGGGCGAAGGCGTGAGGAGTAGCACGGAGTACGCACTACTCTTCGTGTTTTCGCTTGCCGCGGGTGTCGCCTTTACCCTGCATGTTGTACAGCTCTATTATCTCGGCGACGCTGGTGGCGTCCTGTGGCTCTCTGTCGGATCGTTCTTTGACTATGCGGGGGAAGCGCAGCGCATAGCCTGGCGAGCCGGCGGAGTTGCCTGCGGGGTGCATCTGCGAGCGGCTTACCTCGTCGGCCTGTAGCTCGATCACGTAGCGTGGTACAACCCAATTGTCAGGGACGAGAACGCTTTGCACACGGGGATCACGATGGTCAATCCGGTCGGCTTCGAGCTTCTTGCAGAGTTCGCGCCAGCCCTGATCTGAGAGACCGCTCGCCACGCGGGTTACAGAGGGGAGCATGTCGGTCTCCTTGTCGTAGAGAGAGACGAGCAGGGAGCCGATACCCCAGGCGGCACGCCTGCCTTTGCCGTAGTCGTAGCCCACTATGACACAATCTACAGTATCTCGCAATTGCGTCTGGTACGAGCGCTTCATCTTGATCCAGTTGAAGCCACGCTTGCCCGCGTCGTAAGCGCCGCTCAGTCGCTTGGCGACTATCCCCTCAAGCCCTTCGCCGAGGGAGTCCTCATAGAAAAGGAGTATCTCTTCAGGGTCTTCGGTGACGATGTTGGTAGCGGGCTGAATACCTCCGAGGCCGGTGTGGGGCTGTATAGCGCCGAGGAGGGCGTTGCGCCGCTCTGTGTAAGGTGCGCGCGTGAGGTCACGTCCATCTACAAGCAAGGCATCAAAGGCGAGCAAGCGCAGGGGGAGAGACTCGCTCATCTGGTCGATGTTGTGGATGCGCCTGCGCTGTGAAGTCACCTGGAAGGGCTGGTAGATTCCCGTCTCGGGGTCATAGGAGAGGGCCTCACCCTCCAGTATCATCTGGGTAGAGGTTATCTGCTTATGTACGGACGCCACGACATCAGGGAACATGCCGCTGAGGTTTTCGAGGCCACGCGAGAAGATACTTATCTGGTCGGCATCTTTGTGTATTTGCATCCTGAAGCCGTCGAATTTAGGCTCAACGGCGCATCTACCGAGGCGAGCGACTATTTCTTCTGCGCTGTCAGCACGCTCGGCAAGGGCCATGCGCACAGGATTGCCCACTTTCACCTGAATTGTTTCGAGGGCCTCCACACCTGAAGTGTAGAGGGTGCGTGCCACGAGGCCGAGGTCGCTGGAAAGGTTATAAGCACGCTCGATCTGGGGGCGGAAAGATTTATCACCTGCCTTCGCCAGCGACAAGGCATCCATGAGCGTGGGGTCGCCAATGCCGACCCGCAGGCGGCCCACAACAATGCGGGCGATATGTTTGGCTTCGAGTGGGGAGAGCTGCGAAAAAAGGTTAGCCAGCAGGCTCACCTTGGCCTCCTGGCTGCCGGAGCCGACTGCCTTTGTGATAGCCATCAGACTCCGGTAAAGCTCGGTGAGCGATAAGGCGTGGCCGGCTGATAGGCCTTCATGACGTGCCGCGAAGTGGTTGGCGACGAGGCCCGCATCGCCTTTCTGCTTGAAGAGGGCGCTGACCTCTTCGATGGGGACGCTGTAGGCCTGGGCAACCGAGCGGAAGATTAGCCTCTCGTTCATGCCGAATTCCTCCTGAATGAACTCCGGCAGGAGACGGCCTTGAGTCAGGTAGACCAGTTCTGTAATTTCTTCGGAGCTGGCCTGGTTGAGGAGATCGGCGAGGATGCCGATCATCTGGGTACGGCTGGTAACAGGCTCAAGAACCTCAAGGGTGGCGGCTAGTGCGCTGAAACGCATAGGCATGGTCAGGTGTATGCTCCTGGGAGTAAAGGATTGGGTAATTGGGTAGCTGAAACGGAACGGGTGGATCAGTAGGATTATATACCGACAAAGTGCGTGTGGCAAGCGCGGTGTGCGGTGTGTTGCGTGGGTGTTCAGCCCTCACCCCAAACCCGCCCTCGCCTGCCCTCACCCCATGCCCCTCTCCCACAAGGGGAGAGGGGGCTTTCTCCCTCACCCCATGCCTCCTCTTCCACAAGGGGGGAGGGGTTGGGGGTGGCTGTGCGGCATAGGCACGAATGCACCACCGAGAAGGCCAGCCCATCTCCGCAAGTGTGGATGGGCTTTCTTTATTGGCAAACCAGGGTGTTTATTCCGGTGATGAGGAGCTACGAAGCTATAGTGGAAACCTGAGCGGTGTCGGAGAACTCTGGGGAGGCGTTTAGCCTGGCAAGGCGTTTGGTGGTGGCTGTGTCTGCTGGGTGCCATTGCAAGAGGATGAAGCGTGAATCTCTACGCAGGCGGTTGAGTTGCCCGTGGAAGCGTAGTACACCTACCTGGGCGTTGACCACCGTTACGTCATGCCGATCCAGGAAGAGGGAACAAGCGTCAGGTGGATTCTCCCACAGGTCCTGTATGGCGGGATCTCTTGTGAGACGGCTGACCAGATCGAGGTACCAGCAGTCGAACTGCTGGTTAGCGAAGGTAATTTTGAAAGCATAAGCAAGAGAGGCAAAGAAAGCCCTGCGCGCGTCATCGGTGAGGCGTGGATAAACGGGCGACGAGGGCCTGATCAGGCCTTCCAGTACATGCTCACCGAGGTGGCCTGTGTAGGCGTCGCTTGTAAGCCCCAGGACGGCACGCGATGCGCGATTCTGGTACCAGCGGAACCAGCGCTCATCAAGGAGTGTAGCGGGGATGGGGCTATTCTCTTGGTGGGCCGCAACCTGCTCGACCCTCTTAGCTACGTCAGCGCGAGAGAGTGGGGGCGCTTCGGTGTGGAAGACGGCGTCGCGCTCGATGTGGGTGGCATTAAGCGCATCTAATATACGGGCTACGGTGCCGGGCTTAGGCTGGAAACGCACAGCGCCGCTCTCAATGCGGCTGACATAGGCGACGTCTAGTCCCGACAGCCGGGCGACATCGGTCTGTGTAAGTTTGCGGCGCAAGCGAAGCTGCTTAACCCGCCAACCGACCAGGATAGACTGCGGCGAACCCGGTGCGTGGAACCTCGCGACTACACTCTTCTGGGGTTTACGCTGTCGATTGGGAGTTGAAAGTGTCATGCAAGGATGTCCTATCGGCATAAGCGGTAACGGGTCAAGGGCGACTTACCACCCGGCAAGGTTGTACAAAAGTGCAAAGGAGAAGTATGCGCTATTTCTGTTATAGCAGTTGGCGCGGGGCGGCGCATCAGTAATTCTACTTAATTTCAAAGGAGTTTCGACAGGGGACGCTGGGGAGAGGGTGGGGTAGAGGTGGAGGCTTCGGGGTGATAAGCTACCTTTGCAGGTTAGCTGTCGAGAGGCTGAAGCGGCTGCTCAGGCCCACTCTGGGCTGCTTCTGGGGGATCAGCGCCTGCGAATTGCACCAGGTTGATGAATGTGCAGGCAGCATCTATCTCTTCGGCGCTCATACGAAAGCTTCGGGAAAGCAGTTGCGCGATCGAAAGGCCCGCGCTGCCCGCGAGAACTGAGAGTATCTCCCCGCTGGGAAGGTGCCGCTCGCCGCCTCCCTGTAAAGGGACAGCAATCAAGCTCTCTTTGCCGAGAAGGGCAATGAGCTCGCCGTCTTCAACAGCATCTCCTGCGCGGATCATCTCTTCGAGTTTGTGCAGAGGTGTCAATCCCATATTTAGCTTAGCCCTGGAAAGGAGAACTAACGGAGCGTAGAAGGCAAGATGCCGAGTTGGCTCCGGTATTTGGCGACGGTGCGGCGTGCGATCCTTATGCCGCGCTCGCGAAGGCGTGCCACGATCTCTCGGTCGGCCATTGGGCGCCCTTCCTGCACGATTATTTCTTTGATTATGTCTTTCACGCTGAGCGACGCGGTGAAGAAATCGGAGAAAGGCACAACCTGACGGTTGGGGAGCATGATATATTTGCCTGCGGTTGCGCGGCTCACCGTCGACTCATGAAGGCCCGTAGCCTCAGCGATCTGCGCCCGTGTAAGGGGCTTGAGAGAGCGAACGCCATGGAGAAGGAACTCTCTCTGGTATATCATCAGGGCACGAGCAATCTTGCTTATTGTTTCGCGGCGCTGCTTGATGTTTGAGATAAAGAGCTTGGTGCGTGATACATACTGGTATATATGGCGCTTGTCGTCCTCCGAGTAGGTGGCGCCTTTGGTGCGCAGGTCACTAGCCATCTGGCTGTAGAGGGGGTTCACCCTCATAAAGAAGCGGCGCGACTCCACAACTTCGACGATCAACTCGCCATCTACTTCTCTGATTATTACATCAGGGGAGACATACTGGGCTTTGGAAGGGCTGCCCCAGGTGGGCACTTCATCATCGGCCCAGGTGACGGGGAAGGGTGTGAGATTGTTGCGAATATAGTCGCGGGCGGCCTCTACCTGGTCAAGTGTGATGTTCATTTTCTGGGCGATATGGCTGTACTTATGCTCGCCAAGCTCAACAAAGTAGTTCTCCAGGAGCTGGCGCACGTGGTGTGGTGTGCCCTTCTCCTGTTCAACATAATTGAGTTGCAGGAGGAGGCATTCTCGCGGATCGCGTGCGCCTATACCGGAAGGGCCAAGTCGCTGTAGTGTCTCAAGCACAGCTTGCACGCGCGCGATAGAGACAGCGAGATCGTCTGCGATAGTCTCCGGCTCGGCGGCGAGGAAACCCCTGTCATCGAGGTTGCCGACGAGATAATCAGCGATGAAAAAATCGTCGCTGGGTAGAGCAGAGCGCAAGTCGAGCAAAAGACGCTCTTTGACGCTGGGTTCGGCGGCGACAAGAGAGACGGGATCGAACTCTTCGTCGTCGGAGGAAGCACCGGTGAAGTTACCATCGGCTCCATCTTCGCGGTAGTTGAATGCGCTGTAACTAAAGTCATCATTACCGTCCTGGCTGCTTGTGGAGCTTGTGCCACGCACACAGTTGAAGCAAACGCCGTGCTTTAGCTGATCACCGCAGATGGCGCAGGTTTGATGCTCAGTTAGCTCAAAGGCGGGGTTATCCTCAGCTTCTTGTTTGATCACGTTTTGCAGTTCTTGAGAGGATAAAGCAAGAATGTAGTTGACAGCGATAAGGGTAGGTGATACCCTCATTGACTGCTCGGCGTTCATCTCAAGGGAGACATCCATATAAACCACCTGATTCTGAGAAAGGATTTTATTGTAAGGGGAATGACCAGCCGCAGCAGCGCATTACCGGCCAAGTCGCATTAGGCGCAAGAAGCGTGCCAATCTTTTCACAGGTGTATGAGTTCAGAATAGGGTAGAACAAAGTTCAAGAGGTAAGTGTGTACCCTCACCTTCAGCTACCCTCACCCGCCCTCACCCCATGCCCCTCTCCCATGAAGGGAGAGGGGGCTTTAATACACTCCTGTAACCCATACTCTGAACGCTTACCAAAGGCTATTTGGTTTGCAAAGTTTTGTTGAGCATTGTATACTCAGCGAGCAACCTTCGTAACCCGAAAGGCAGACGACATTGTGACTAAGCCCAGGTTCGCTCTCCGTCCATCTCAGGTCAGCAGATTATGCCGCTTGTCTTTAGTTTTGGTGCTTGCAGGCGCTTTCTTACGCGGCCAAAGCAGCCAAATTGCTGCGGCTGCGCCACTGAGGGCTGTGCCAGCCGATGCCGTCACGGTGCCTGCCGGGGGCACGGCGTACTTGCAGGTGCGCGGCCTCGCGATGGAGCCGGGTGGATCGCCTCAAGGGTCTTATAGGCTGGCAACGCCTTCTTTAGCCAATGATCGTCTTCGCACTACCCTCTTTTATGGAATAGATTGGGGATATGCTGATAGTGAGCCGGAGCAGGTTGCGATCGCGGTCTGGTGGGCGCAAACGGGCACCTGGTCCGATCCAAACCACAGCACGGCGCAGCGAATCGCCACAGCGGCAGTTAACGCCCCCGGCTTGCCAAGCTGGAACCCGGATGGACGCTCCCTGATTCAACTGGCGACACAGGGTCAACTGAGGATAGCTCCGCTTTCACTGAGTGCCCTCGCAAGCGCGCCCACCGAAGGCGAAGGCACTCTCTCGATCACCAACAGCGCGGAGCAAGACGCTGTTGTTTACCTCCCTTATGGAACCATCTTTATGGCCTCGTCAGGCCAGGTGATGGTGTGGAGTGTGGGCGTAAACCAGGCTCCGCCGCAAGCCACTGTGCCCGCAGGCACGCAGCCCACCGGCACGCAGCCCGCAGGCACGCAGCCCGCAGGCACGGCTACCGCGATTGTGGCAGGCACTGCTGAAGCAGCAACTAACACGGCGCAACCGACTGCCATTAGCGATAGCAGCGCTACCCCTGCCTCCGAGCCACCACCTATCAAGCGCAGGCAAGCAACGCCGACTCCTAGCAGCCCACCACCCCCTAAGGGCTCGCCTACCGCAGAGGCCACTGATACGCCTGCTGCTACGCCACCGGATACAGCTACGAGCACAAATACAGCACAGCCCGCTGTAACTTCGACTGTTGCTGCACTACAGCCCACAGCCACAAGCAGTACAGATGCGGGGTCGCCGCAAGGGGCGAACGGCAACCTGGCGCAACCGCCGGGGGGCGCAGCTACCGATAGCAGCCAGAGAGACGAGATACCGCCTGTCAAGCGCGGCGTCACATCACAAGGCGAAACGAAGGAGGGGGGCCAAGCTGTCGCTCAGGGCGGAGAGGCGCAAAACAAGGACATCCAGTCGCCGCTCGGCGGAAACTCGGCTTCAATACCCCTCCTGACGCCTGCGGTTCGCGCAACAGCAAATGGCGACATCTCAGTAAGTGTGGCCCGCAACGGAGCGCCACTGCCGGTAGGCACTCAGGCTGCCAATATTGCCTCCCCGCAGCCGCCCGCAGCGCAACAAACGGCTCAGGGCACCATTCCCAGGCCAAACTCGACCGCGCCTGCTCCTGTGCCTACAGGCCAGTCGAAGACTTCTATCCCCAGCATCACTTCGGTACCCACTCAGACCACCGGTGGCAAGGCTACCTCGTCTCCGCTCATAGAGACAGCTACCGTAAAGGTGGGCGGGATCGCAGGCACAGCCACAGCGACTAGGGTCCTGGCGCCCACCCCCGCACCCGTCCGGCCCACACCGCAGGCCACAAAAGAGGTGCCACCAGTTATCGTAGTGGGTCCAGATATAGGCAAGAGCCAGCCGACCCCACCGGGCGCACCTTTCCCAACAGCTAATACGGGGAAAGGACCTGCCCCTAGCAATGCACCCATAACAGGAGCGGGGCCATCGTCCATGCCGTTGTGGCTGTCGCTCTCATCAGCGCTGATGATGCTGGCGGGCTGGGGGCTGCGGCGAGTGGCCTCGGCGAAGGCCCCAGCCCGCCAGGTTGGTCAAGAGCCAGGATAGACTTTGTGGTGTTGTCAAAGTGAAGGATTTTCGTAAGGGTTCAGAGTTGGGGTGGAACAAAGTTCAAGAGGTAATTGTGCGTCACCTGTCCCTCACCTGCCCTCACCCCAACCCCCTCTCCCATGAAGGGAGAGGGGGCTTTACTCATGGGAAGAGCTATGGGTACAGCTCTTCTCCCATGAAGGGAGAGGGGCATGGGGTGAGGGCGGGAGATGTGTTGACCTAACGGGCGGTTGGGGTGCCCTGGTCGGTGTTTATGTCAAGCTTGTTGATCAACCACTTGCCATTTTGCTTCACAAGCGAGTACGTTTCGGTCAGGGTGTCGGGGCCTTTCGAGTCCACCACCTTGTTGTCGGCGCTATTGTAGAAGGTGACAGTCCACACTTCGATAGTGTGAACAGTGGCTGTGTCGCCATTCACCTGTACGTCGAGAATATCAAGGCGCTCATTGACAGGAATGGCATAGAGCCCCTGTGCCTTGAGCTTCTGCACCATATCGACATTCTCGGTGAGAACATCGCCGATGCGCGTTCCTTTGAGCACGTTAGGGTCAAGGTTATGCCAGGCGTCAATCTGCTCCTGATTGCTGCGCCGGACAACATACTTGATCTTGTCGGACTCACTTGCGTTGGCGGGCGGTTCCGCGCCGACAGCACTGGAGAGAGGGGCAGGGGCTTTACTACTGTTTGAGATGAGATAAGCGCCGGTCAAAGCGAGAGCAACGAGCACCAGAGCAGCTACAGCTACCACGGGCAGCAGCCAGGAGCGCCCGCTCTTCTGCCGCTCCAAATGCCTGGCTGCATTGTCTGTGTATGGCACATAGGTGCCCGTGTCTACCGGGCTTGCACCGGAGGTATATCCCTGGTAAGCTGTAGAGGTGTTGTACTGCTCGGTGGGGTGGGTAAAGAGAGCTGAAGGAAGAGCGGCGCTTCCATTTGCGGGCTGTGCAGTGACAGGCCGTGTTGCCAGCGGAGGAAGCTGCTCAACAGCGCCGGGAAGCTCCGGTGCAGGGTCGCCCTCCCAACGCTGCACCAGATAAGTGCGCGGCGGCTCTAAGCTAGCACCCGGTGCGCTCGCAAGCTGGGCCATGCCAGGCCCAGGGGCAGCAGCATGGTCGCCCGTGGTGCTGGGCGTAAGCGCTGTGCCGCAACTGGAACAGAAACGGTTCGTCTCACGATTTGGCGAACCACAATTTGGACAGTTTTGTGACATGAATTTACCCTATCTCTCGATAATAGAGCCGCGAATTCAGTGGGCATTACTCCCGGGCGGCTTGAGATCGCCAGGATGCGGCAAGCGCATGCAACTCTTGCCCTTTGTAGCTGAGAATCACCCGTTGATGCACGAGGCTATAGGTTGTGGCATTATGGAACTTGCCGGGCGGTCTTGCCTAATTTTGAGTATACGACAGCCCAAATGTCAAGTCAAGCCCGCCGGTAAATGTTCAGAGTTAGGGTGGAGCAATCTTGAAGGAGTAGCTGTGGAGGCGTACCCTTACGCACCCTTACGCACCCTCACCCCCAAACCCCCTCTCCCATG
>DAHVFG010000101.1:0-10734 GCA_027317125.1 Chloroflexota bacterium
CTACAAGCTCATTTTCGCTGGCCTCGATGAGCGCGCCGTTGACCTCCTGCGCCGTGGCCGCTTTGTCTATCTGGGCCACAAAGTCAATGATGGAGACTGTGGGTGTGGGCACGCGCAGAGAGAAGCCGTCGAACTTACCCTTCAACTCAGGAATTACGAGAGCCAGAGCGCGGGCCGCTCCGGTAGTGGTTGGGATGATATTGAGAGCGGCTGCGCGTGCGCGGCGCAGGTCTTTGTGCGGGTAGTCAAGTATTACCTGGTCGTTGGTGTAGGAGTGGATGGTGGTCATCAGCCCCTTGGCGATGCCGAAGCGGTCCAGGATAACCTTGGCGACGGGGGCAAGGCAGTTGGTTGTGCAGGAAGCGTTAGAGACAATGGTATGCTCACGCGGGTCGTAGCGCTCCTGGTTCACGCCCATTACTATGGTTATATCTTCGCCTTTAGCGGGGGCGGTGATGATTACCTTTTTCGCGCCGGCTTGCAAGTGGGCTTTGGCTTTTTCAGCATCGGTAAATACGCCTGTAGATTCAACAACGATTTCGGCGTCCAGCTCGCCCCATGGGAGCCGGGCGGGGTCGCGCTCTTTGAAGGCTTTTATCTCCTCGCCATCCACAATTATTGCATCTTCTGTGGCCGACACATCACCATCAAAAGGGCCGTAGTTGCTGTCGTACATTAGCAAGTGAGCAAGGGTGCTATTATCTGTGAGGTCATTTACCCCAACCACCTGGATTTCATCAGGGTAGTAGTCTCGCAACGCCTTGAAGACTTGTCGTCCGATGCGGCCAAAGCCGTTGATGCCTACCTTCATAACCATTGTGCTTGCTCCCTTTGAACTTTGTTGTTCTACTAGCTTTGGCAGCCATCCGCCGAGTTGTCGGCTTGCGCGGAGTTAGCCTTCTCGCTCGGCCACTGCTTCTTCGGGTTGCGCGCTGCCGTTGCGGTTCGCGACACTCGTCAGCGTACCGTTCTGTCGCTCGCGCTGTCGAGCCTTGCCGGGGGCGCTGCCTGTGCCGCGCCGGTTCTGGTAAAGGCGCATGACGGCGCCGGCGAGCTTGGCTGGATCATGGCGCAGCGGGTTGTCGTCGCGCACGACGTCAGCCGGTACAAATTCAAGATTGGGATAGCGCGCTGCTTGCGCCGGGTCCAGGGTTACTGCCGTCACGTCCCATTCGGGCTTGATATCTTTCACACCTGAGAGATTAGAGTTGTAAAGCACATAGTCGAAGAGGCCTGGGCCGATGTGGTCCTGTAGGGCGCGTACGTGGTCAACCACTCCGAAGCCGTCGGTCTCCCCGGGCTGAGTGGCTACATTGCAGATGTAGACTTTTATCGCTGTTTTGTTAGCTTTGACAGCGCGCGCAATATCTTCCACCAGGAGTGGCGGCATGATGCTGGTGTAAAGCGAACCTGGCCCGAGCACTATCACTTCGGCGCGATATATCTCTGATAGGGCTTCCGGGTAGCCGGGCGCGTGGGCAGGCTTCATAAAAACACGTTTGATCGGCACAGGGGTGCGTGGGATTACCGACT
This sequence comes from Chloroflexota bacterium, assembly GCA_027317125.1. GTDB lineage: Bacteria > Chloroflexota > Chloroflexia > QHBQ01 > JADMIH01 > JADMIH01. The sequence continues at coordinate 1,534 of DAHVFG010000101.1, forward strand.
CGCCGCGCACAATATCGCCGTTTTGCAGCTCGGCATAAAGCTCGATGTCGGCAAGGGATGATGGGAGAACGTTGCCCTGCACTGCCAGCACGCGAGAAGACTCGCGAATACCCTGCTCGAAGCTGCCGGTAATGCCGGTCATAGCCACCAGAAAAAGGTTGCCGAAGGAATGGCCCTCAAGCTCGCCCGTGCCCTCGAACCTGTACTGAAACAACTCAGACATGAGAGGTTCGACATCGGAGAGGGCGACGAGATTGTTGCGGAAGTCGCCGGGAGGGAGTATACCGAGGTCACGGCGCAGGCGGCCCGAGGAGCCGCCGTCGTCCACCACATTCACCACAGCCGTAATGTTGTCGTTGAGTTCCTTGAGGCCGCGCAACAAGGTGGGCATACCCGTACCACCGCCTATGGCGACGATTTTTGGCCCCTCGGCGCGGCGTGCTGCCCTCAGTGGGGCGAGCACCGGTACTTCGAAGGCCCGGCCCATTGCTGAAGCAGTTCGCGCTGCCCTGTTGATGCCCCAAGCGCCCCATAAAGCAACCGCAAGCCCTACCAGAGTGACAGATAGCTCGCGTAGCGGGTGTGGTATAAACTGCAACGTAGCGAAGTAGAGGAAGGTAGTGCCCGTGCCGTCTGTGATGTAGAGGCGATAGAGGTTAGTCACCGCCATCGCAAGGCCGAGGCCCACAACAGCAACGCCCAGGGCGAAGAGCAACGCCCATCGCCTGAAGCCATAGCCGCTAGGTAGCCACTTATCCATCCTCAGAGCAAAGCCCTCCCTCGCCAGGTGTGCATGGTATTATACCTGAATAGGCTTAGAGGGACAACGGCTGGTGCAGCCGTAAGTGTTCAGAGTTGAGGTGGAGCAATCTTCAAGGAGTAGCTGTGGAGGCGTACCCTTACCCACCCTCACTCCCATGCCCCCTCTCCCATGAAGGGAGAGGGGGCCTTCTCCCTCACCCCATGCCCCTCTCCCATGAAGGGAGAGGGGGCTAAGCTAGCCCCTCCACCCTTACTCTGAACCCTTACGTGCAGCCGCGCAGCCGCCGAGTTATGAATTGCCCACTACTATCTTGATTGCAGCCCACCGCTAATCGGCAGCGCAGCGCCAGCTCCCGAGGCCGTTCTTACTCTGACGGCGATTTCTTCGGCAGCAAGGTCGTCGGCGTTCCATGCGCCGAGGGGAATGAGCCTGATATCGTTCTCTCTGGCGACTGTATTTATTTGTGCAGGGATGTCATAGAGAGTGTTTATGCCGTCGGCTGGGAAGCTGGCAGGGAGCCAGTAAATCGTTTTACAACCCGCTTTGATTAGCGTATGGAGAGCTTCGGCGGTCGTCGGGCGCTGGCGCAACCAGCCTGTTGCCACTCGCGTCTCGTCGAAGCCTATCTTGAGCAGAGCTTGTCTCACTCTGTCCTGGAAATGCGCTTCTTGCTTTTGCCTCTCCACTGCTGATTCGGCTCTGGGCATATGGCCCCGACCTACCAACAAGAGTCCTGTATCTACGACATCGGTATTTACCTGCGGCAGGGCTTCCAGCACCCTGCGCACGTATATCTGTGCGAGGAGGCTCGAATCCCACAGAGGGCCGGCGTATTTGATCTGCACCCCGTAGTCCTGGGGACGGATCCCTTCCAGGAGATCGCCTGTAAGAACGGGGTCCGGCGGGTCGGTAACACGGGCGTGTACGACGATAATCTGCCTGGCGCCCTCCTCAATGGAGTGGGCAACTGCTTGTACGAGGGTAGGCTCGTCGCTGTAGAAGGCTGCCTGCACACGGTGGCTGTTATCGAGCCTTGACTGAACCTTTTCAGCAAGCTGAAGATAGTAATCTCTGTAAGGGCTTGAGCCAATGGCGCTGTATTTGCCTTTGAGGTCGCGCATGTAAAAGGGCCTGAGGAGAATCGGAGGCGCGTCTTTCGGGTCGTCAGCGAGCTCGATACGCCTGGCGGCGCTCGTAACCGTATATTCTGGAGGCTCGCCGGGCGCTAGCTGTATAACAGCAGTGTAGCTATTGTGTACGTCGCGCCCTTCGAGGGTATGTTTGTTTTTATCCTGTGATAGGACCGAGAATGTGGTGATCGTGTAGCCAAGTGTGAATGAGAGGATGAGGAGGACCAGTGCGTTGGTGAGGCCAATCTCTGCGTCCTCAACTATCGTTCCTGATGCAACAACTCCTCCGGCGGCGAGCAAAGACGAGAGTGCAAGCATTATAGAAAAGCTGGTTTGTTGCTTGCGCTGAGACATGAGCACAAGGGCCAGCAGGCCGCCGCTTGCCAGTCCCATGAAGACAATCAACCCGATGCTGATGTTCAAAATAGGAGGCAAAGTTTATCTCCAGGCGAGGCAAACAGCCCGATGCTGTTTCGCACATTATAGCATACCAGGGATTAGGGCAGGACAATTGCATCTAAATCGAAGGGGAGATGTATCGCCCTGGGGATTCAGGGCTAACGATTGGGGATCGCCGGGTCCCCTGCTCTTGATCTCTTGTATGCTATAATGCCAACTATGCGCTCACGCATCTCTTTTTCACCCTCTTTGCCCCCGCCGATTGGTGTTAGCGGGCTGCCGAAGCTCAACTATTATCTACCTATGGTGGCTACTTTGCTGGCTACGATAGTAGTCTTCTTGATGGTTGCGGCGCTTACACTTGTCGCGCTGGGGAATGCAGCCGCGCAGCTGGGCCAATTTGGTTCTGCTCAGGGTTCGGTGGCGCTTGGGGGTTTTTGCGGTATCCTGGGCCTGGTAGGAATGGTATCTACTCTTTACTTTTTCCTGGCTATGATTAAGGGAGTGCGTGATTTAGTCACTCCTGTCTATTACACACGAGGCGAGGTGGTTGACAAGAAGACGGTAGGTGGACGGAAGAGCGGCAACTGGCTGCGCGTCGTACCGCGCTATACAGGGGCCGATAAAGAGGCGGCCTCAGCGGTGAGCGATGAGCAGCAAGTCACCTCGGTGGACCGCTCTCACATAGTGCAGCCTCGCTTCTCCTCAAGCTACGACCGCACAAAGGCTAGCGGTAGCGCCAGCAGATGGGGGTCGTATCTGGGCACATCGCGTATATTGCGCGACTCCGGCCCAGCAGCCGCTAAAGGGAGCAGACGAAAAAACGACCGTATAGACCGGATAGCGGCTCAGTCGTTTGGCTCTGAAGCATTTGAGGGCACCGCCGAGCCCCGTGTTGTCTTCAGGATAGAGCCTGTCTCCTTCGAAATCCTCGAGCCGGGAGAAGAGGTGCTGATTGCTCATTCGCGCTACCTGCAACATGTATTTTATGTTGCTCACCTCAAAGATGGCGACTGGGAGAGCTTTCCCAACAAGGCTCTTATTTAGGAGCGGCGACTTTGGCGATAGCCGTCTCTACTCGTGAGAGGGTTTCGGCTTTTCCAAGGACTTCTATGCACTCGAAGAGGGGCGGGGATACGGCGCTGCCGGTGACTGCTACGCGCAGTATCATAAAGAGGTCGCCGGCTTTCATACCCAGGTCGGCGGCTAGCTGGCGCATGCCCCCTTCCCATGCTTCGTGCGTCCAGGGTTCAGGCAAGGCCTCGAGCATAAAGCGCATCTGCACGAGGGCCTCTTTTGCCCCTTCGGGTGTGCCCTTCCTGGGCACCAACGTGGCGGCATCGTAGTCGTTGGGTGGGCCGAAGAGGAAGTATGTCAGCTCCATGAACTCGCCCAGGCGGGTCAGGCGATCTTTGATTACCGGTACTACTCTCCGGGTACGCTCAGGATCGATCCCTTCAGGGAGATAGGGCTGCAACCGCTCGTATAGCTCGTCATCGCTGAGCATACGGATATACTTGCCGTTGATGTTGGTCAGCTTCACCAGGTCGAATATAGGGCCGCTGGTGGTGATTCGCTCGAAGGTAAACTCCCGCTGTATGTCATCAAATGTAAATATCTCAGGGTTTTCGGCATCCCCCGGACCTTTGGGCATGGACCAGCCCATCAGCGCGAGGAAGTTAATCATCGCCTCCGGCAGGTAGCCCTCTTCTCGGTACCATTTGATGGAGGTGTGATTCTTGCGCTTGGATATCTTGGAGCGGTCCGAGTTGCGCAGCAGTGGCATATGCGCGAATTTGGGGAGCTCCCAGCCGAAATAGCCGAAAAGCAGCACATGAATAGGGGTGCTGCTGATCCACTCCTCAGCGCGCACCACGTGGCTGATCTTCATAAAGTGGTCGTCTACCACCACAGCAAGGTGATAGGTGGGCAGGCCGTCGGACTTGAGGAGTATAGGGTCGTTGAGCAGGCGGTTCTCGAAGGTGATCTCGCCGCGTATGAGATCGTTGAAGCTGGTTGTGCCTTCATCAGGCGTTATCATCCGCACAACGTAGGGCATACCTTCGCCCAGGTTGCGCTCGATGTCGGCCTGCGTGAGGCGGCGGCAGGTGCGGTCATAATGGGGCGGCTCTTTGCGTGCTGCCTGCTCTTGATGCATCTGCTCCAGGCGTTGCTTTGTGCAAAAGCAGCGATAGCCATAGCCCAGCTCGATCAGCTTATGGGCGTGCTCGATATAGAGGTCGCGGCGCTGCGTCTGCACGTAAGGGCCGTAGTCACCCCCCAGGCCGGGGCCTTCGTCGGGCGTCAACCCCAGCCATTGCAGGCTTTGTATAATCTCGCCGACCGAGCTTTCGTTGTAGCGCGTCTGGTCGGTGTCTTCGATGCGCAGGATGAACTTCCCGCCGCGATGGTGGGCAAATGCTTTATCAAAGAGCGACATATACGCGGTGCCTACGTGCGGGTCGCCAGTGGGCGAAGGCGCGATACGTAAGCGAACTTCCTCTGACATGATTTGTCCTTTCTAGTGACTGTATGACTACTGGTGCCCAGCAGGTAGCCATCTCCTGCGGGTGCATCACATTATTATACACCGGAATCGCCCAGCCACTCGGCAATATCTGCTGGCATGTTAGCGGTGGGGCCGCACTTGATAGTGCAATCTGGGAGCGAGTTGAGAAAGGCCTCGCCGTAGCGCTTGGATTGCAGGCGGCGGTCTAACACGGCAACCACTCCCCTGTCGCTCTTGCTCCTGATGAGGCGGCCAAAGCCCTGTTTGAACTTGAGGATGGCCTGCGGCACCGAATACTGGTTAAATGGGTCCTCGAAGCCTTCTGAGCGTGCCGCGAATACCGGGTCTGTGGGCACGGCGAACGGCAGCTTGGCTATCACCAGCACGGAGAGTGCATCGCCCACCACATCTATCCCCTCCCAGAAAGAGGATGTGCCCAGCAGCACTGTGCGCGGGTTGCTCTTGAAACGCTCCAGCAACTGTTTGCGCGAGCCATCAATGTTATGCCCCAGCACCATGATGCCGGCCTCCTCTAGAGGTCGCTGGATAGTCCTGTAGGTGGCACGCACCGCGCTGTGCGATGTGAATAGCACCAAAGCCCGGCCTTCCGAGGCTTTGCATAACTCGATAAGCGCCTTTTCCATGTGACGCTGGTAGCCGGGTGCGCCCGGTTCGGGCACATCGGTGGGGAGGTAGACCATCGCCGACTTCTTGTAGTCGAAAGGCGCTGATAGTTGCAGGTCTTCTCCGGTGTGCAGTCCCAGCCGCTCGCGTATATAGGAGAAATCGTTGTCGGTTGAGAGGGTAGCCGAGGTGAGCACCACAGTGCGCTTCGCCGAGAAGAGATACCTGTCGAGCAGGTCGCCCACATGCAGGGGCGCGCACCGCACCGTGATTTCGCCGCCCGCCATGCGGGCCTCAAGCCAGTAGACCGCGCCTTCGTTGGGGTTGGTCATGGCGGCGTTCAAATTCTCTCGCGTTTTATGCACATTGACACAGTGATTACGCATCTCAATTAGAAGGTCGGAATAGGCGGGGATCTCTACACCGTCGGCCACGCGGGGCATGGTGTCCCAATCTACATCACCCAACAAGGTGCTGATACGCTGCAAACTCTCCTCTACTAACTTCATTTGCAGCCCGAGGTTGTCCCATACCACTTCTACCTGGCCCCAGGTATCGTGCCGCCGCACATCTGTCGTTATACGCTGGCGCAGGTCATAGCCCTTCTGCTCCTCTTTGGTCACACCGAGCATCGTGGCAAGGGTGGCGTAAAGGTCAGATGTGGACTCCCGCGCTCGGTCTATCGTTGGCCTCAGCTTAGCAATAATGTCATCAACAGAGATGAGCAATTCGCGGCTCACACCCGGTTTTGCTTTTTTAGGATCAGCGTTCTTAGCGACCTCATGCGCAAGGGCGCCGCGCAACAAGCCGAGGAAGTCGTCAGAGCGCCCTCTCGCCACCGCAGCCCCTGGCGCAGTGCTTATCTCGTCCAGTAGCTTCATCAAATAAGAGCGGTCCACCGAGAAACCGAGAGCGTCGGTGGCTTCCTCTTCGAGATTATGCGCCTCATCAATAATGAGGTGATCGTAGTCAGGGAGAAGGCCGCCACCCATCGCCAGGTCAGAGAGGAGAAGGGCGTGGTTGACCACGAGTATATGTGCGCCGTTTGCTTGCTGGCGCGCCCTGTCGAAGAAGCAAAGCCCCTTCTGTTTCACGCGGCACTCGTAGAGGGGGCAGCCCTCCTCGCTGACGCATATGTGCTTCCAGACATCGTTCTCCTGATTGAGGAGGAGCAGTTCGTTGCGGTCTCCGCTGGCGGTTTCGGGCATCCATATGAGAACCTTCACCATCACTCGTAGCTGCTCCACAGAGGCGGGCGGCGTGCGCCTGAACTGGTACCAGCGGCGCAAGCAGACGTAGTTGCCCTTGCCTTTGAGCAGAGCTGATCGAAAAGAGGGTAGACGTGGCGACTTAGAGTTCCAGGGTTTAGAGTTGCCTTTGCTGCTTGAGCCTTCCAACACTTCATGCAGCAAAGGTAGGTCTTTGGTGAAAAGCTGGTCTTGCAGGTTGATGGTGTTGGTAGATACTACTACGCGCTCGCCCGCGCGGACGGCATAAAGAATGGCGGGTAGGAGATAGCCGACGCTCTTGCCTGTACCAGTGCCCGCCTCAACTATCAGGTGATGGCCTTTGTTGAAGGCGCTGGCTACCGCCTGAGCCATTTCTACTTGCTGGGGACGGTATTCGTACTGCGTGAATGCCTCGGACATCGCCCCGCCAGGCTTCAGGATTGTCTCTATTTCTGTGTGGTCTACCGGGTACTTGCCTTCGTAGCCTGTGCCTTCGGGCGTATAGTCGTGGCCTTCCTCGGGCTGGCGCAGCAGCCCCAGGTCGAGTTCGGCCTCTGTCAGCCCTTTGGAGGCAAGCTGTGACCGTATCGAGGAACCGAGGCCGGAGGAGAATATCTCGCGGGCTTTTTCATGCTCCACCTCCTGGAAAAGGAGGCGCAGAGGCCATTCGCTGCGCGCAGTGGAGCGGCCTATATCGCTCAAGACTTCCAGTGGGATCTCTTCAATACGCTCGCGTAGTGCCATGAACACCTGCATGGTTAGCTCTGCGTCGCCGAGAGCGCGATGCACCTTCAGCTTCTGGGGGTCTACGCCCAGCTTTTGGGCGATTGCTCGCAGGTTGTAGACGGCGGCTTCGGGCACAAGTAGTGTGGCTAACTCGAATGTGTCCCACTGCACATTGGGGAGCGTAACCCCTCCATGCGCCAGCATCGCCATGTCCAGTTCTACCGACTGCCCGATGATTGGAGAGTCGCCCACGAAGCGTGTGAGGCCAGGAGCCACCTGCTTTATCTGCGGTGCGCGAGCCACCTCGTCCCATGTAATGCCTGTAAGTTGGCTCACCTTGTAAGGGATCTGCTGAGAAGGGCGCACAAAGCTCTCCCAACGGTCAACTATATGGCCGTCACGGAACTTAACCGCCCCGATTTCTATTACCTCGTCTTTGCCGGGCTGCATACCCGTGGCTTCGAGGTCAAGCGCGATGTAGGTGCGAGTCAGTACCCTCTCTCCCTCTCAACAAGGTTCCTCAGCGGTTCTCCATGTAAGTAGCGCCTGAGATTGTCGCAGAAAAGGTCGGTGACGCGTCTGCTGTAGTAGGGGTTTGTGCCGGAGACGTGGGGAGTGATCAGCACATCAGGCATATCCCAGAGGGGGCTGCTCTCCGGCAGCGGCTCCTCGGCAAAAACATCGAGGGCCGCGCCGCCTATTTCACCCTCTTGCAGCGCCTTTATAAGCGCAGCTTCATCCACCAGCACGCCCCGGCTGATATTGACGAGCACCGCCTCCTTCTTCATCGCCTTGAGTTGCTCTTTGCCGATCAAACCCTGAGTTCTAGGCGTACTTGGAGCAGCCAACACCACGTAGTCGCTTTGAGACAGAACGGAGTTCAGGTCCGCATTGGGGTAGAAGCGGTCTACGGTTCCATCACCAGGCTGCTGCGCTTTGATGGAGGCGCGCACCACTAACGGCTTCATCCCCAGGGCTTTGCACAAGAGGGCTGTTCGCCTCGCGATAGGACCGTATCCAACGAGGGTTACGGTCTTTCCCTGCGCCTCGCCTGCGGTGTAGCGCTGCCAGTTGTGATGCTCCTGGTTGTGTACAGCTTCGTTGAACCCTCGGCTGAAGAAGAGGATCATCGCCAGGATATGCTCGGAGATAGGCACCTCATGGATACCGCTGGCGGTGGTAAGCTTAACATCAGGCCGTTGCGCCAGCAAGCCATCGCGCAGCACATGGTCGGACCCGGCGCTGGCTAGCTGCACCCACTCCAGCTCAGGGGTCTGGCGTATCCACTCCCTGGGGAGGCCCATGCCGAAGATGATCTCTGCTCGCGAAAGAGCCTCACGGAGGGTGGCGTCATCTAGCTTGCGCCAGTCGTCAGGGTTATCAGATTTGGCTTGCGCGCTCCTGGCGTTGTTGAGCGCGATGATCTCCAAACGGCTATCTACGGCTCTTATCTGGTCCAGGTATTCAGGTAAGAGAAAATAGTTTACGAGAACGCTGACAATGTGAGGGGCAGAAGTTTGACCTCCAGCACCCTCCGAGGAGTGGTAATCATTTGTGTAGGGGTGGCCTGCCATTACGGAGGTGGCTGCCTTTCTAGCTCTATGCGCAGGGATGCAATAGCTGCCGGCTCATGATAAGGAGCTACTGCGTACGCGGCCTATTCTACACCAAAAGACGAGGTATATGCAACGTGGTGGAGCGACGTAAGAGTTCAGAGTTGGGGAGGGGCTAGCCTGGCCCCCTCGCCCTTCATGGGAGAGGGGCATGGGGTGAGGGTGCGTTGGGGGTGAGGGTGCGTTGGGGGTGAGGGTGCGTTGGGGG
>DAHVFG010000102.1:0-10532 GCA_027317125.1 Chloroflexota bacterium
GCAGGCAAGCAATTCAAAGCACGCTTTGCAGGTCCTGGTATGCGCTGGAACCGTTGCGGAGCCGAAAAGCTTTTGCCCGTCCGAACTGCTATCCTCAGTTCACGCTTTCGAGCAGTGTTGGCACCTGACCTACAACTCGCCCCCTATCTGAAATGCACCCTTTCCTGGTAAGTGTTCAGAGTTGGGGTGGAGCAACCTTCCTGGGGTATCCGTGCGGGTGTTGCGCCATCTGCCCTCACCCGCCCTCACCCCATGCCCCTCTCCCACAAGGGGAGAGGGGGCTTTAATCACCCATGTAACCTCGTCAGGGGCTTGGCCGGCCCCCCAAGCCCATACTCTGAACACTTACTTTTCCTGCCCTGCTTCCTGCTGGTCCTGGTGATCAGGGCAAACGCATCTAAATTGGTTTGGGGCCAAATGCTCAGTTTTCGACCATAAAAGCAAGGTGGCGGCCATGAAAGCCTCGAAATCGTCGGAAAAATGGAAGCCTAACAACCCTCAGGTCTGGCTTTGCCGATAACTTCCAGGCTCTTTCGGTGCTACTTGACACAGGAGTAGGCCGTTTTTGCCCCTTTTGGCTGATTCCAACTTAGATGCAATCGCCCTGAGCGGTGCACAGTTACCTCTTGAACTTTGTTCTACCGTAAATCTGAACAGTTACCTCTTCACTTCATGAAAGGTTGCTAGCGTCCGCACGGCTGTGGTAAGATGGCAGGCATAGCTGAAAATATCACAGGGAGAGGAGCCACCATATATGGAGGCGGGACGAAAAGAAGAAATAAAACAGGAGTATGTAAAAGTAAACTGCGGGCAGATTAGAGCTGCCGATGTAGGCCGCATGGTGAGGTTAAGTGGGTGGGTGCATAGGCGGCGCGACCAGGGTGCGCTGATTTTTATTGACCTGCGAGACCGTGACGGCCTGACTCAAATAGTCTTTAATCTCGAAACTAACCCGCAAGCACACAAGGTGGCTGAAGACGTTCGGAGTGAGTACGTCTTGCAGGTAGAGGGCACCGTGCGACTTCGGGGGGCCGACAGGGTTAACCCTAATCTTGACACAGGCGAAGTAGAAGTCGCCGCTGAAGAAGTGACAATCCTGAACAAGTCCAGGCCACTCCCATTTGAGATCGCAAGCCCCACAGAAGCCGACGAGACACTGCGGCTGAAGTACCGCTATCTGGACCTGCGCCGCCCGCGTATGCAGCGCAATCTCACCTTGAGGCATCGCGTAATCAAGTTTATACGCGACTATCTGGATGCCAGAGATTTTGTTGAGATAGAAACGCCCATTCTCATCAAGAGTACGCCGGAAGGAGCGCGTGACTACCTGGTGCCAAGCCGTGTCCACCCTGGAGAGTTTTACGCGCTACCCCAATCACCTCAGCAACTCAAGCAGCTGCTTATGGTGGCTGGTATGGGCCGTTACTTCCAGATCGCTCGCTGCTTCCGGGATGAGGACTTGAGGGCCGACCGCCAACCTGAGTTCACACAGCTTGACATTGAGATGAGCTTTGTGGAGCGCGAAGACATTCTGCAACTTATAGAGGGTATGCTCATTGAGCTTGTGCCGACGGTAAGCGATAAACGGATCATGACGGTGCCGTTCCCACGCATCACCTACGCCGACTCGCTGGCGCGTTATGGCAATGACAAACCCGACATACGCTTCGGGATGGAGATAACTGATCTGAGCAGCGCTGTCACCAACAGCAACTTCGCCGTCTTCCAGGCTGCGCTCGACACAGGCGGCACAGTAGCCGGAATCCGCATTCCCGGGGCGGCGGGCTACACGCGTCGAGAGATAGATGAGCTTACCGAGACAGCCAAACGCTACGGTGCGAAAGGCCTCGTGTGGGTGGCTATCGAGAAAAGAGCAGAAGGGGCGTCCGGTGTGGAGTCTGCCTGGCAGGTGCGCTCGCCCGCCGCCAAGTTTTTGAGCGGGCAGGAGCTTGATGAGATAATATCGCTCCTTGGCGCACGAACGGGCGACCTCCTCCTGATAGTTGCGGATCAAACTCCGGTTGTGCGCGATGTGCTGGGGAGGCTGCGTACTGATATGGGCAAGAGGCTCGGCCTGCTGGACGACTCGGTGCTGGCCTTCGCCTGGATTATTGACCCGCCGCTGCTCGAATGGAGCAACGAAGAGCACCGCTGGGACGCTGTTCACCACCCTTTCACGGCTCCCATGCCCGAAGACGCTCACCTGCTCGACGTGGACCCTGGGGTGGTGCGTGCCGCGGCTTATGATGTGGTGTGCAATGGGTTCGAGCTTAGCACAGGCTCGATTCGTATCCACGACCGTGACCAGCAGGCGCATATCTTCGAGTTGATGGGCTACAGCAATGAGGAGATCAACGCCCGCTTCGGCCATCTTCTAGGGGCCTTCGAGTTTGGCGCGCCTCCTCACGGAGGAATAGCCCCTGGCATTGACCGCCTTGTGATGCTCCTCGCCGGTGAAAACAACATTCGGGAAGTAATCGCCTTCCCCAAGACCGCACAGGCTCGCGACCTGATGATGGACGCGCCATCCCCTGTTCCAGACAGGGCGAAGCGCGAGCTACACATCAGCATAGATGTTCCCGATGATCAGTAGCCGGTTATGGGTTAGTGCCACTGGCCACGGAACCACGTTGTGGCACGCCTTATGCACGTACAGGAGCGCGGGCGCGTGATGCGAACTATACAGGAGGTAACTCAATGGACCAAAACAAACAAGTAGATGTTGGCACTCTGCTTCAGAGTGTCGCCCAGATGGTGATGCAGAACCAGGGCAACATTGACACCGGCAACAAACACGGGGCGCGAGTGGCGCAGGCATTCGGCGCAGCGGCCCAGGCTGCCAGGAGCCTCAATACAAACGACGCGGGCCAGCAGTTCGCCGCCGCTGCGCAGGCGATGCGCCAGCAGGGGAGTGGGCAGGCGGTCAACTTTTACGCCAATGGCCTTGAGCAGGCGGCGCAACAGTTCACCGGCAGGAAGGGTGTATCCTTGAACGATCTCCTCCCACTACTGCAATCACTGTCGGCGGGAGCGCAGCAAGGCAACCCCGCACAAGTGGGGCAAGGAAGCATGCTCGACGCGCTTGTTCCAGCGGCTTCAGCCTTCATGAGCTCCACAAATCAGGGGCTTGACCCCCGGCAGGCAGCGATACAGGCGCTTGGTTCAGCCGTGACCGGGGCGCGCGGTACCGCGAATGGCCCCTGGGGATATCCACAGGGCACAGCACCAGGCGGCAACATAGACCCCGGTGCGGCCTCGGCTACCAATGTGATTGGCGGCATCGTCGGCGCGTTCCTCCCAGGCGTGCTGGGAGCGCTTGGGCAGCAGGTGCTTGGCGGCGGCGGCAACGCCGGCGGGCGACAGTACACACCACCGTCCCAGGCACAGTCCAACGACCCGCTCGGCGGCCTGGGAGGTATTGTTGGCGCGCTGGGCGGGCTTGGTGGCCTTGGGGGAGCTGGCGGCATCGGCGGTATTGGTAACATCCTCGGTGGCCTGGGCGGCGGCGGACAAGCAGGTGGGCAGCCGCAGCAATCGCGTGATTTCTCCTATGGCGAAGGCGACACCACTGTCTCATAACCCAGGGCTATGGTGGATGTACTATATAATAGGTGGGAGATAAAGCAGCGATAATGAGAAAGGAAAAGAGTATGCCACCGGGCATACTCTTTTCCTTTCTGCTGCTCCGCGTTCGGAGGTAACTGTTCAGAGTAAGGCATGACCCTGCGGGCCACCATTACCGATGGAAATACGAGTGATTTAGCACCCCTCTATACTACTACCTTCTCATTTTCAGAGGGGTTGGGGTGAGGGCGCACAGTTACATCTTGAACTTTGTTCTACCCCAACTCTGAACTCTTACGTTCGGAGCGAGCCGCGAGCGCCAACCCTACCCTGGGGCCTTACTTCTCAGCTTTGCTGGCTATAGCGAAGACCACCGGGGTAGCAGTCTTGACCCCTTCCTCACCGAAGCGGCCCTTTACATCTTCAAGGTGTGACTGCTTGAACTCTTCGCGCTTGTCTTCGGGCATCTCGTTCAGCACGATGTCGCCCCAGGTGCTGCCGCGTCCGTGGTTCCACCAGTCTTGTGGCGTAGTGAAATGTACAGGTATCGAGTCAACCTGCATGGTAACATGGTCAAAGCCTGCTTCTTTCAACAAACCCTCAAGCCCCTTTTCCGTGCGTGTGAGGGCCGCAGTCTCAGGGTACTCAGGTGGGTGTATATCGAGTTGTGCGGCGGTTTTACGCAACTGCGCCATGTAAGGCTCACTGAGGGGTGAGAAGGCTATCTCGGCATCAGCCGTTGAGACGCCGAGAACCCCGCCCGGCTTCAGCACGCGGCACATCTCACGCAGAGTACCCTCTATGTCAGGGAAGTAGAAGAGGGCCAGCCCGCAGGTCACTATGTCAAAGCTGTCACTTTTAAAGTCGAGGTTCTGCGCGTCCATCTGCTGGAAGCTGATATTCCTGGCTTTGCGTGCTCGAGCTTTGCGCTCCGCGAACTCAAGCATGCCGGGTGCGAGGTCTACGGCGAGCACATGACCTTTATCGCCGATACGGTTAGCCAGTTCCAGAGCCAGGTTAGCCGTACCCGTCGCCACATCCAGGCATTGCGCTCCCTGTTTGGGGGCAATCAGGTCGGCCAACCGCCTATCAGATTTCTCCGAAAGGCCATGGCCGAAGCGGTCGAAGGACGAAGCCTCACGGCTATACGTTTCGACCACCTTCTGGTCGAACTCCTCTGCACGGCCAAGAGGCTCCGGCTTCTCGCCGGGGTGGTCAGTGGTCATGGTTGTTTTGGTGGGTAGCGCGGTGGTAGAACCGAAGGCGGCGGCTGTGGCCTCGCGCTCGATGCCCTTTGCACCCCCATGCGCTCGAATCGAGTTGAGAAGGCCACCGGCTTCAAGGATGTTTATCTGGCGGGGAGTGAGGTTGTGCCTGGTTTCGTAGGTGTGGTCCTTCGTCAGGTTACGCACCGTCAGGGTTTCAGCGCCGCTTTGCAGAGCGTCCTTCACCCCTTTGATAAGAAGCTCGTCCTTTTCGCTGATATCGTCGTAGTCCTCAGGGTTTACGAAGACGAGGGGCAAGATGCCAAAATTGATAAGGTTGTCGCGGTGGATACGTGCAAAGCTCTTGGTGAGAACGCCCCGCACCCCGAGAAACATAGGAGCGAGCGCCGCATGCTCTCGACTGGAACCCTGCCCGTAGTTACTACCTCCAACTACGATGCCGCCACCCTGCGCTTTGGCACGTGTGGCAAACGATGGATCTACCTTCTCGAAGACGTACTCGGAGATCGCCGGGATGTTAGAGCGTAGCGGCAAGACCTTCGCGCCCGCAGGCATGATGTGATCTGTGGTGATATTGTCGCCAACCTTCAGGAGAACTTGCCCCGCGAGGTCGGTCTGCATAGGCTTGTTGATAGGCAGCGGCTTAATGTTAGGGCCGCGCACTACCTCGACTTTGGAAGGGTCTTCCGCGGGGGATACGATCATATTGTCTTCGACCAGATACTTCTCGGGCCACTCCGCACCAACCGACTCACCCAGGTCGCGAGGGTCGGTGATAACGCCGGTAAGTGCAGAGGCGGCGCACGTCTCAGGTGAAGCAAGAAATACCTGTGCGTTGGGAGTACCTGAGCGCCCCTCAAAGTTGCGGTTGAAGGAGCGAATCGACACCGCGCCCGATGCGGGAGCCTGCCCCATGCCGATGCAAGGGCCGCACGCCGACTCCAGTATACGAGCGCCCGACTCAATCAGATCGCCAAGTGCGCCGGAGCGTGCTATCATTGTGTAAACCTGGCGCGAGCCGGGCGTTACGCCGAAGGAGAGGGAGGGGTGAATAGTCTTGCCTTTGAGAACGCCGGCCACTGTCTGCAAGTCTACAAAGGAGGAGTTGGTGCACGAGCCGACAAGCACCTGTGTAACCGGTGTGCCGGCTACTTCTCGCACCGGCACTACGCTATCAGGGCTGTGAGGCTTAGAGATCAGCGGCTCTAGCTCGTCAAGCACAATCTCAATAACACCATCATATTCAGCGTCAGGGTCAGCGCCTATCTCCTGCCAGAGCTGGCCGCGCCCCTGTGCGTCCATGTACTCTTTTGTGCGTTTGTCGGAGGGGAAAAGTGAGGTTGTCGCGCCAAGCTCCGCGCCCATATTGGTGATAGTGCCGCGCTCCGGCACCGACAGGTCGAGCACGCCTGGCCCGCCGTATTCGATTATTTTGCCGACGCCGCCCTTTACCGTAAGGCGGCGCAAAAGCTCAAAGATAATGTCTTTTGCGGCTACCCAGGGCTGCCTCTTGCCGATGAGCCGGACGAGCCAGACCTCCGGCATCGCCATGTAGAAAGGGCCGCCGCCCATCGCCACCGCCACATCAAGGCCGCCCGCCCCGATAGCAATCATCCCCAGGCCACCCGAAGTGGGGGTGTGGCTGTCTGAGCCGAGGAGTGTTTTGCCGGGTACGGCGAATCGCTCCAGGTGTACCTGGTGGCAAATGCCGTTGCCGGGCCGGGAGAAGAATATGCCATACTTGGCGGCTATAGACTGCAAAAAGCGGTGGTCGTCTGCATTCTCGAATCCCGTCTGTAGCATATTGTGGTCTACATAGCTCACGGAAACATCGGTTCGGACGCTGTCAATGCCCATAGCTTCAAACTGCAAGTAGGACATGGTGCCCGTCGCGTCTTGTGTAAGGGTCTGATCTATATGTATCGCTACCTCTTTGCCGGGCTTCATTTCCCCGGATACCAGGTGATCGGCTATTATTTTCTGAACATAATTTTGCGGCATCAGCTTTCCTCCATCGCACAGCACCGTGGCTTTCTCTAAAAGCTCATCCTTTCATCATTCACCTGTAATTATAACACAGCGCTCGATTCCTGGCATATCAGGGGCGCTTGGGTAAGCGTTCAGATTTAGGGTGGAGCAATCTGCAAGGAGTAGCTGTGGAGGCGTACCCTTACGCACCCTCACCCCAACCCCTCTCCCATGAAGGGAGAGGGGGCTAAGCTAGCCCCTTCTCCCTTACTCTGAACCCTTACGCGGTTGGGTAACTGTTCAGATTTAGGGTGGAGCAATCTTCTTGGGGTATCCGTGCGGGTGTACTCCCGACTACCCTCACCCCAACCCCTCTCCCATGAAGGGAGAGGGGGAGACCCTTGTAACCCCGTCAGGGGCCTGCCCCTGTGCACTCAGCAGGAGTAAAGCCCCCCCGCCCCTTGTGGGAGAGGGGGCATGGGGTGAGGGGAGGGACGCCCCTCCACCCCTACTCTGAACAGTTACGGCGCTCGGTAACAAACAACTCTGCTGGGCAGAGTTGTTTGTTATCAGCTTCTTTATTCCCATTCTCTGAGGGAAGGGGGCTAACTTGCGCGGGCTTCTGCGACCGGAGCTGCCTCCTCGCGAGGCTGTGTCGAGCGCCAGCGCAGGTTAGGCTCGCGGGCCGCGCTTACTTCGTCGAGGCGGCCAAGCTCTGTTGTGTGGGGGGCTGAGTGAACCATATCGGGGTCTTCATGCGCCTCACGCGCTATATCCTTCATTGCGCTGATAAAGGTGTCGAGGGTCTCTTTAGACTCGGTTTCGGTCGGCTCTATCATCAGCGCCTCTTCCACGATCAACGGAAAGTAGACCGTCGGCGGGTGCATGCCGTAGTCAATCAGGCGCTTGGCAACATCGAGGGTGCGTATTCCCGTTTCCTGCTTGATGTTCCTGGCGGAAAGCACTACTTCATGCATGCAAACACGGTTATAGGGTAAAAAGTAGGTGTCCTGTAGATTTGCGCGTATATAGTTGGCGTTGATGATAGCGTCTTCCGAAACGCGCTGCAAGCCGGCCAGCCCCAGATGTCTGATGTAAGTATAGGCACGCACGTGCATGCCGAAGTTGCCCCAGAAGTTCTTCACGCGGCCTATGGTCTGAGCAGGTTCGACCAGCACGTATTTATCGCCCTCCCTGGCGACGACCGGGCCGGGCATGAAGGGGGCCAGAAGCTCTCTGCACGCCACCGGGCCGCTGCCTGGGCCGCCGCCGCCGTGAGGCGTGGTGAAGGTCTTGTGCAGGTTAATGTGCATTACATCGAAGCCCAGGTCGCCGGGGCGGATGTGACCTACGAGAGCGTTCAGGTTAGCGCCGTCGCCGTACATGAGGCCGCCCGCCTTGTGTACCATCTCGCTAATCTTGAGGATATTCGGCTCAAAGAGGCCAAGCGTATTCGGCACGGTGAGCATCATTCCGGCGACCCGCTCGCTCAACGCCGACGCCAGGGCATCGAGGTCAACGCTCCCATCCGGGCCGGACTTGAGGCTGATCATCTTGAAGCCTGCCTCGGCGGTGGTCGCCGGGTTGGTGCCGTGAGCGGAGTCGGGCACGAGTATAACATCACGTGCGCTGTCGCCGCGCGAGCGGTGGTAAGCGCGAATCATCAAGATTCCTGTGAACTCGCCCTGTGCGCCCGCAGCGGGTTGGAGCGTCACCGCATCCATCCCCGAAATCTCAGCGAGCATCTCCTGTAGCTCGTATTGCACCTGGAGCGCGCCCTGGATGCTCTCCTGCGGCTGGTAGGGGTGTATGTGCGCCCAGCCGGGCATGATGGCTACGTCCTCATGCACCTTGGGGTTGTACTTCATAGTGCACGAGCCGAGGGGGTAGAAGCCTGTGTCTATTGAGTAGTTTTTCTGGCTAAGGCGGACGAAATGGCGCATGACCTCGTTCTCGGCAACTTCAGGCCAGTCCAGCCCTTCTCGCAGGTACTTCGGGTCGAGCGGCGGCGCTTCGTCCATATCCACTTGCGGCAGGGAGAAACCTACCCTGCCGGGGCAACCCTTCTCAAATATCAAAGGTTCAAGACTCATCTCTACTTGCCTATCCCTTCTAGCGCAGATAGCAGCCGGTCCATCTGCTCTTTTGTGTTCAACTCGGTCACGCAGAGGAGCCACACATTATCCTCCCCTTCGACTTCAGGCCTCCTGCTTATGTCAAGCCCGCCGATTACCCCTTGCCGCAGCAAGTAGCGGTTCAGTTCCGTTGGGGAGATGGGGGTCTGAACGGCAAACTCCTTGAAGAAAGGCTCACGGCTCACGATTTTGTATCCGGGCAGCCCTGCTATGCACTTTGCCAGATAATGGCTGCGCTGGTAGCAGATCTCGGCCACCCGTTTTAGCCCCTGCGGACCCATGAGGCACATGTAGGCTGTGGCGGCGAGGGCGATCAGCCCCTCGTTTGTGCAGATATTAGAAGTGGCCTTCTCCCGCCGGATGTGCTGCTCGCGTGTTTGCAGCGTGAGCACATAGCCGCGCTTACCGTTGACATCTTTGGTCATGCCGGCGAGGCGGCCCGGCATTTGCCTCATATACTTTTCTTTGGTGGCGAAGAGGCCGCAGTAAGGCCCACCAAATTGCATCGGTACACCTAGCCCCTGCCCTTCGCCGATAGCGATGTCGGCGTCAAGCTCGCCGGGGGTCTTTAGCAGACCGAGGGAGATAGGATCGAAGACGATGATGAGCATCGCACCCGCCGCGTGTACCTTCTCGGCAAGTCCATCAAGATCGCGGATTTCGCCCAGGAAGTTGGGCTGTTGCACTATCACGCAGGCTATGTCGTCGGCAAGCTCAGAAGACTCTTTGATGTTGGCGTCGCGCTCGATTACTTCGATGCCATGCCCATCGGCATAGGTGCGAAGCACGGCCTTGTGCTCAGGGTGGGTCTTGGGCGAGATTACTACCTTCTTGCGCCTGGTGATAGCAGATGCCATCACTGCCGCCTCGCCAAGCGCCGACGCAGCATCATACATCGAAGCGTTGGCAACGTCCATCCCGGTAAGCTGGCAAACCAGCGTCTGGAACTCGTAAATCTGCTGCAAAGTGCCCTGGCTCAACTCCGGCTGGTAGGGGGTGTAGGCTGTATAGAACTCGGAGCGCGACATAATCCTGTAGACGGCGCTTGGCGAAAAGTGATTGTAGGAGCCTGCTCCCAGGAAGATCGCGTTGTGGGTAGCATCGGCGTTTCTCTCAGAGAGGCGGCGCATCTCAGCCACCAGCTCCGGCTCAGAGAGGGGCGGGGGCAGCTTTATCTGCGGGTCGAGCAGGGAGGCAGGCACTTCTTGATAAAGGTCGTGCACACTCGTCAGGCCGATTGACGCTAGCATCTCCTGACGCTGCGCCTCAGTGTTTGGTGTATATACCATTCTCTTATTTACCTCGATTCTAGTGTTGCAAGCTCTTGCTTGCCTTCCACTTCCATATACATCCACAAACTTCGCTGTGGCCTCGTACCCTGGACCGCAGCTATAGCAGGGTCGCGCATGTTAGCCCACGGGACAGCCCGCAAGCGCGCTACGGCCTCTTTGCTGGGCAGGAAGCTAGCCTCCAAGATGAAGTCGTCAGGGTCAGCAGGGCAGAGAGCGCCATCCCACCCAATGACGTCAAAGATGAATGCTACACATTGAACTTTGTCGGTGATATTCACCGTATGGGTAACTGTGAGCAGGTCGCCGATCTCTGTAACCATGAGGCCCGTTTCCTCTCGTACTTCTCG
>DAHVFG010000103.1:0-10068 GCA_027317125.1 Chloroflexota bacterium
ATTTAGATGCAATCGCCCTGATCTGTGCACCGCCAACTACCCCTCACCCCCTGTTCTGAACAGTTACTGCCACCGGTGCAAATTAGCGCCCTTTTGCAATTAGCCGCTGAAGCCGACGGCGATGTAAGAATGCCATCCTGGAGTTACAATCCTATGCAATCAAAGAAAATAAGCCTGCAAGCAAGACTAATTTCCTATGCTGCGCTCTTGTGAAGAATAGGGGGCATTTGTTACAATCAGTACGCTGGCAGTACGCTGGCAGTACGCGGGTAACTTTGCCTTGTGTTGGGCGCATAATTTACTCTACACAATAAGATGGAAGGCCAGTTTTATGCTTCACCGGAGCTTGGTGCGCTCAACTTATGTTGTAGCCCTGATTATCTTCGTCCTCGCGGTTGTGGGTCAGGGCTGGATAGCGCGCCCTCCGTCAGCGACCGCCGCAGCTCCTTCTCAGCCTGGCAGCAAGCTTGTGCTGGCTTTTTATTACATGTGGTATGGCCCCAGCAGCTTCGATGGTGGGCAGATGACCGACCGGCCTGCCACGCCTTATATATCCGACCAAACTGACGTTATCCGGCGACAGGTGCGCGAAGCGAAGGCGGCGGGAATAGACGCCTTTATTAGCTCCTGGACGGGCACAGGCACAGAAACCGACCAGAATTTCCCGAAGCTGCTGGACGTGGCAGCAGCGCAGGGCTTCAACTCTACCATCTACTTTGAGACTAACTCGGCGATGCAACATGGCGATGTGGTGAGCCAGCTGCGCTCCGTAGTGAGCCGTTTTGCGAGCCAGCCCGCTTTCCTGCGCTGGAACGGCAAGCCGGTGATCTTCTTCTGGTCGCCGCAATCGTTGGGCGGCCCTGACGCCTGGCGTACAGTGCGGCAGCAGGTGGACCCTAACAATACCCAGATTTGGTCGGTGGATACGACCGACTCTGCATACCTGGCTGTATTTGATACAATCCACTTTTATAGCGGCGGCAAATGGAATGCCAGCACAAACGTGGCGCAGGTGGATAGCACCTGGCGCGGCATTGTGGACATCTACAACAAGTCGCACGGCACATCGCGGCTGTGGACGGCAGACGTGATACCTGGGTGGGATGAGAGCAAGATACAACCGCCCCGGAACCCTGCGAAAATATTCCCCCGGCGCAACGGTGCGATGTATGCCGAGGACTGGCAAGCGGCTATTGCGAGCAATCCTGAGTGGATTACCCTCACCAGCTACAACGAGTGGTTTGAGGGAACACAGATAGAGCCGAGCGCCAGCTACGGCAGCCAATACCTCGATCTCACCCGGCAGTACTCAAGCCTATGGAAAAATGGCCCCGACCCATGCGCCGGAGGCGCCTCTTTCCCTCAGACCGGGCGTGCTATTTGTAAAGCCATGCAGGGCTACTGGCAGCAATATGGCGGTGTTGCGCAATTCGGCTATCCAATATCAGACCCGCTTAGCGAGAAAAGCCAAACTGATGGCAAAACGTACACTGTGCAGTACTTCGAGCGTGCCCGCTTCGAGCTACACCCTGAGAATAAAGGCACTCCTTACGAGGTGATGGTGGGCTTACTGGGCCGCCAATTCCACAAAGTCGATCCGCCCGTCGCCCCGTTAAATGACGGCGCGCACCAATACTTCAAAGAAACAGGGCATAATGTCAGCGCCGCTTTCTATGGCTACTGGCAGCAGCACGGCGGCCTCTTCGTCAATGGCTACCCGATAAGCGAGGCTATACAGGAAAAGGCAGCCGATGGCAAAATATACACTGTGCAGTACTTCGAACGCGCACGCTTCGAGCTACACCCTGAGAACCCACCGCCTTACAACATCTTATTAGGCGCGCTTGGCCGCCAGGCGTGGGCATCGGGTGGACGCTGAGCACTCAGCCCTCGTTATTTCCTACGCCTGGCTGTCCACCACACACCCGCAAAGATTAGCGCCAGCACGCTGAAAAGCACGAACTCTGGCGGCACTCCACCTGTGGAAAGCCCCAGGTATAGCTGGAAGAGGGCTGCTACAAGGCAGAAGATAGCGGTAATACCGGCTGATAAAGCAGGCCGGGGTTTGTTCCTTTTCTGAAGCTTTGTGGGTTCAGGAAGCATAGGCATCGGTCTGGCGCAGCATGAGCGGGAGGTGGCTCCGGCGCTTGCTTACGACTCTCCCTCCATCTGCTCGGCAATGCTGACGCCTGCTTCGACCAGCGCCAGCCTGAGCAACCCCAGGGAAAGCAGCGCGCACTTCATGCGGGCGTAGCTTACCTCTACCCCCAGGTTATCCAGTATATCCTGGCGAGTCATCTTCGCAAGCTCGGTGAGCGGCTTGCCTGCTATCTCTTCGGTTAGCATCGAAGCCGACGCCTGGCTGATAGCGCAGCCCCTTCCCGTAAAGCGCACGTCCTGCACGATGCCATCCCGCACCTCCAGGTCCATAAAGAGCTTGTCGCCGCAAAGTGGGTTGTTAGCCTCTACGTGGATATCGGGCTTCTCAAGCTCCCCAAAGTTGCGAGGGTTCTTGTAGTGGTCGAGTATTTCTTCTTTGTAAATTGAGTCCACAGCTTTTCGCCTTTTGCTCCTACCCGAAGATCGCCTGCACCTTCTTTATCCCCTCTACAAGCGCGTCTATATCCTCTTTGCGTGTGTAAATGTAAAAGGAGGCGCGGGCAAGAGCGGGCACGTCAAGGTGCTGCATCAAAGGCTGGCAGCAGTGGTGCCCTGCTCGTATGCAGATGCCTTCGCTGTCGAGGATGGTGGCGATGTCATGGGGGTGCGTGCCCTCTATGGCGAAAGAGATTACTCCGCCCTTATGTGCTGCATCAGGGCCGTAGAGCGTCACGCCGGGCATATTCGCCATGATGTCTATCGTATAAGAAGTGAGCTTCTGCTCATGGCTGTGGACGTTATCCATCCCTATAGCCGAGAGGTAATCCACCGCCGCGCCCAGGCCTATCGCTTCGGCTATGGCGGGTGTACCTGCCTCGAACTTCCAGGGCAGCTGGTTTGGAGTAAAGCCTTCCAACGTCACAGTGTTGATCATATCGCCGCCCCCGAGGAATGGAGGCATCTCTTCGAGCAAATGGCGCTTGCCGTAGAGTATGCCTATGCCTGTTGGCCCGCACATCTTATGCCCTGAAAAAGCCAGGAAGTCCACATCGAGAGCCTGCACGTCTACGGGCAGGTGCGGCACGCCCTGGGCTGCATCCAGCATGACCAGCGCGCCCGCCTGGTGCGCAGCAGCGATAATCTCTTCAACAGGGTTGATAGTGCCGAGCACGTTGCTCATCTGGGTTATGCTGACGAGCTTGACGCCCTGCAACTTCGCTTCAAGATCATCGAGGACGAGCACGCCGCGGGGGTCCAGGTCAAGGTAGCGCAGCTTTACGCCGCGCTCTGCCGCCAGCATCTGCCAGGGCACAAGATTGGAGTGGTGCTCCATCTTGGTGAGAAGCACAACGTCGCCTTCATGCAAGTTAGCTCGCCCCCATGTATGCGTCACCAGGTTTATAGATTCCGTGGTGTTGCGGGTGTAGATTATCTCGCGGCTGCTTTTCGCGTTGATAAAATTGCCGATGCGGGCGCGCGCCTTTTCATAACGGTCAGTAGCTACTTCGCTCAACTCGTAAACGCCACGATGGATGTTAGCGTTAGTTGTGCGGTAGTAATTCTCCATCGTGTCGAGCACCACCTGTGGCTTCTGCGCGGTAGCTGTGCTGTCGAGGTAGACAAGGGGCTTACCATGTACAATGCGCGAGAGAATAGGGAAGTCGGCGCGCACCTTCTCCCAATCAGTCGAGGAGGCTGCTTTGCTTGGCAGAGATGCCATCTCAAGCGGAGCGGGCTTGTTCACGATTGGCGGGTCGGAGGCCGCGATCTCTGCTGTTGATATTCGGGCGGGAGGGAGGGCTGTCTCTTCCGGTAGATTGGTGGTTGTGTGCATTTTTGCCTTCCTGAGGTGGTAGGCTCCACGGCGTTTCACTGTGTGGAGATGTTGTTGCTTTCTACAATCCTCAACCTTTGAGGGACGAACCTTGCTGAATAGCTGCTTCTGTGGCTTCAGGGAAGGGGGACCAATAGGTGAAGACACTCGGCGGCGGAATCGATTGCCCATCGGCAAGAGCCGCGTCTATCCAGCCTTCTACAGCATACTGAGCCTGCTGTACCGCTTCTTCATAACTATTGCCGTGCGTGCGGCAGCCAGGCAACTCAGGAACAGTCACGATATAGGCATCGTCCTCATCGGACCACTCGATGATCATTGAGTAGCGCTTATTCTTGTCAGGACGTTTACTCATGGTTGCCTCCGCTGCGCATCGTGTAGCTTATCCAATATTGTGCGAAGTTCGCGCTCCTGATAAGGTTTTGCATCATCTCCCTCGCTCCCCGAAATAGTTATTCTTTCGCCTACGAGGAGAGGATGACTCCAGAATGTATGGCTTCCCTTTCCTGGCCTCGAACTGAATCCCGCTCTGCTTAGATCAGCCTTTAGCTCACGGATTTTCCTTGGCATTAACTCTCCGAGATGCTAAACGTCACTTCTGCGCCACTAAGCCTCCCCCGGCCTTTGCGCTTCCCTGCCCAATCTGGGTAGCGCAACCTTCTCCTGGATGATGTCTCGCAGGCGCTGGCGCACAGACTCCAGAGGCATCTCATCGATTATCGGCTCGAAGAATCCACCCACGATCAGCTTTTCAGCATCTATTCGGCTGATGCCACGACTCATCAGGTAAAAGACCTCAGCCTCCTGCACTGTGCCTACGGTAGCCCCGTGTGAGCATTTTACGTCATCAGCGAGGATTTCCAGCCCCGGTATTGAGTTGGCTCTCGCGCCTTCGCTGAGGAAGAGAGTGTTCATCGTCAGGTAGGAGTCGGTGCGCTGTGCCCCATGATCTACTTTGATGACGCCCTCAAAGCCGAGGCGAGAGACGTCACGCAAGGCGCCCTTGAAAAGTATGTTACCGTATGTGTCTTCGGCCACATGATGAGTGTTAGAGGTGTTGTCGAAGTGCTGGTCGCCATCAGTGAAGCAAATGCCCCTCGTCAGGGTCTTCGCGCCCTGGCCCAGAAGCTGTGTCTCAGCGTGCGCCTTGATCAGCTTTGAGCCAACCTCACCGATAACCCAGTGCATCAGGCCGCCTTTATCTACGGTGGCGTACCTGGTGGCGAAGGAATAGACGTTGCGCGCCCATTCCTGCATCGAAGTAAACTCGACCTTCGCCTCTTCGCCCACAGCTACCTCGATCACGCCGGAGTGGAGGGCTTGTGTGCCCGTCTCCTCCGACTGGAACTCTTCGATGTAGCGTACATTTGAGCCTCTGTCGGCCACGATAAGTGTATGCCCCAGCGCCACCGCGCCGGGGGTGTCAAGCCTGTAGACCACGTGCACAGTCTGAGTGACCTTTACACCTTCCGGTATGTAAAGGAATACGCCGCCGCGCCAGAAGGCGCTATGCAGTGCGGCGAACTTATCTTTATTAGGGGTGACCAGCTTGTGTAGATATTTCTGCACGAGGTCCGAATGGTTGCGCACCGCATCTTCAAGCGAGGAGAAGATCACGCCCTGCGCTCTCACGCTGTCGGGAAGCTGAATATATGCTACTTCCGAGTTTATTTGCACCAGCAGAGGCCCCTCTTCCTCTCCAGCCTTGCCGAGCGAGACCAGCTCTTTGGCCTCCGCACCTCTTTTAGTTGCCGCGACGAAGGGCCTCATCTCATTCAGATTTAGCTCGCTCACGTCGGTGGTCCACCACTGCGCGATACCCTTGGTCCAGCGTGGGAAAGGCAGTTCCTCGAAGGCTCGCCAACCCTCAAGGCGCGACTCGCGCAACCACTGAGGCTCATTCTTGCTATCGGAAAGCCTTACCAGTTCCTCCTCATTCAGGCCCTGGGAGGTGGCAAACGGCTGTGCGCTCGGCTCAACAGAGCTAGAAATTGTCGTCGTCATTGCTGCCCCCTTCGGACTCATCTTCAGCCTCGATGCCGAGATCGGTGCGCAGCCAATCATACCCTTGCTGCTCTAGCTCCTGAGCAAGCCCCGGCCCGCCTGAGCGCACCACTTTGCCGTCTATCATCACGTGCACATAGTCTGGCTTCACATAGTTTAGGATGCGCTGGTAGTGGGTGACGAGGAGAACGCCCATATCAGGGCCGCGCAAACTATTCACGCCCTCAGAGACGATGCGCACAGCGTCGATATCAAGGCCGGAGTCCGGCTCGTCGAGCATGGCGATCTTCGGCTTGAGCATCGCCATTTGCAACACCTCAAGGCGCTTTTTTTCGCCGCCTGAGAAGCCATCGTTCACATAGCGGGTGGCGAAGCTCTCGTCCATTTTGAGGAGAGCCAGCTTTTCGCGCAGGTTCTTGCGGAACTCTTTTATCGCGGGGTTAGAGCGCGCCACACCGCCTCTGCCGACGTAGGAGGTCTGCTTGAGATCGGCGTTCTCTTTCGGCTGGCCGTCAACGCGCACCTCGCCTGTCTCGGTAAGGAGGTCGGATTCGGTGCGGGCGCGGGGCTTGGTGAGCGACACGAGCGCGGTGCGGATAAAGTTAGCTACAGAGACGCCGGGGATTACTGACGGATACTGAAAGCCAAGGAAAAGGCCCACTTTAGCGCGCTCGTCCGGCGGCAAGTCAAGTATATTCTCGCCATTGAGAGTGGCGGTGCCGCCCGTGACCACATAGGTCGGGTTGCCCATAAGAGCATTCACCAGGGTAGACTTGCCTGATCCGTTAGGACCCATGAGCGCATGCACTTCCCCCTGCCGCACTGTCAAATCAAGGCCCTTCAATATCTCACGGCCCTCCACATTAACGTGCAAATCTTTTATGACCAGGCCCTCTCCCACCGGCTTTCTGTCGGCTACGGCCACGTTACTCTCACTCTGAACCATCTAATCCTCCATCTCTGTTGTTTGTCTTTGTAAGCCAGGTAGATTAGCTACTTTGCTGCGAACCCTTATCGGTTATCGGCTACTCCGGCGTGCCTACAGATGTCACTTTGCCTCCCGCCATCTCGATTGGGGCGTGGCTGATATGGAACTCGCATGCACACTGACCTTCGACGATGCGGCTCGCCAGCTTCACGTCCACATTGGGGCCAAGGATCTCCGCCAGCATCTCCTGTTCCATCTCGCAAATCTCACGGTGGTCCTTCGCCACCTCAAAATAGGGGCAAGAATGAGCCTTCAGCACGAAACCGCCCTCGCCCTCGACTGGAAGCATAGTTATATCCATCCCCGTCTCGCCAAGAGCACCTACCAGGCCGAGAAGCTTCTGGGAAAGTTCCTTGCCGGGCGTCTGGCCGGCGAGCTTACCGGCCAGACGGCGGCTGACGCGATTGAGGAGCATCCGCAGGCCCTCCTGCCCGTTCATTTCAAGCGTTTCCTCCAGGAGGAGGAGCGCGAGGGTGGCGTAATCCTTGGGGAAAAGTTCATGCGCTTTGGCGGTGAGAGAATAAACATAATAAGGTCGGCCCACATCGCCGCGCACGCGGGTAGCCTGTAGAAAGCCTTCGCGCAGGAGATGGGCTATCTGCTCGCGCACAGCGGTGGTAGTTACGCCAATAGCCGCCTCAAGCTCCTTGATAGAGCACGAACCCTCATGTTGGATAATGCGTAGCACCTCCATCCGAGGCGAGCCTTCAACCTGTTTAGGGTCACGGGTCATCTGCAATGCTCCTCCTTGCTTCCGCTGCTAACCAGAAAAAGCAAACCTATATTACTCTCATTATAGCACAAAACTTTGTCTGTAACCAGTTTAGACAGGATAAACTGCGCAAAGTGGGTTAAAGCAAAGGGATAGACCCACGACCAGCGGGCTCGTCAGATAACTGGGGAAGCGCGCACCTACGTGGTGACTTCTCACATCCGCTGGCCTGACTATTGCCATGCAATATCCTCTACACTCTTTGAGCATAGAAGGGAGGTATTCCTGACAATATGAGCAAAAAACGATTTGTAAGCCTGGGCGCAGCTACTTTGTGGTCGCTCGCCTGGGCGGTTACTGCCTTCAAGGCGTTACAGGAGCCGGACAAGATACCGCCGGTGAATGCTTTGCAGAGTGCAGCGCCAGGCGGGGGCGAGTGGCCCTTTGTGTCGGTGATAGTGCCTGCCCGCAACGAAGAGCGCAACCTGCCGAGATTGCTGCCCAGCTTGCTGTCGCAGCGCTATCCCGAATACGAAGTGATTGTGGTGGATGACCAGTCGGAGGACGCCACAGCCCGCATAGTGGCAGAGTGGTCTGCGAGCGATAAGCGATTGAGGGCGATTGAAGGCGCGGAGCTGCCCCGGCGCGAAGGTTGGCTGGGCAAGCCCCACGCCATGCACCAGGGAGCTAACGCCGCCAGAGGTGCGTTCTTGCTATTCACCGATGCTGATACAGTACACGCTAAACTCTCGCTGTCGTCCTCAGTGGCATATGCGCTGGCGCACAACGTAGATTTGCTGACTATCACCCCCTGCGCCGAATTGCTCAGCCCCTCCGAGCGGCTGCTCATGCCCCTGGCCTTCGAGGGGATAGTGACGCTATACCCACCCTATAAGGTGAACGACCCGGCCAGCAGCGTGGCTATAGCCAATGGACAGTATATGCTCGTCAGACGGGAGGTGTACGACGCGGTAGGTGGAGCCGGGCGGGTGAAGGACAAGATCGCTGAGGACCTGGAGTTCGGGAAGGCGGTAAAGAGCGACGGCTATAGGCTCTACCTTGCGAACGGCGCGCATCTGATGACGGTGCGAATGTACACCAACTTCAGGGAGGTCTGGGAAGGTTGGAGCAAGAATGTAGTGCTATCCTTCAAGGAGAACCCGCGCACCGGCTTCTTCGCAGTGGTGGGTCTTCTGTCGGTAACAGTGATGCCCTTTTTGCTGGTAAAGTGGTCGCTGCGCGCCTGGCAGGAAGCTCTGAAGAGCGGCAATAAGAGCCACAGGTTAGCAGCCGGCTGGATAACGGGGCTCGCAGCCTGGAATATTGCTCTGCCCCTTATCTTCCGCAGAAGGGCCGATAGATCGCTTGGCCTACCGGTTGGCTGGACCTTCACCCAGCCTGTGGGAGCAGTAGTTTTCTCGCTGATCATCCTCAACTCGCTGCTAAGGCTGGCGAGAGGTAAAGGCGTGGTGTGGAAGGGAAGGAGCTACGGGACCAGAGACTAGCTACTTACCCATGATTCCTCATACCTCGCCCCCGCAATTGCTCTGGACAAAGGCCCAGACTGTGCGCCACACTTCTTCTCGCTCGGCATCGAAAACCACACCATGCCCGCTATTTTGCCACAAGCGCAGCTCTTTGCGTGTAGAGCCGATATGCTTAAAGATATATCGTGCGCTTCGTGGGTCTACTACTCCGTCCTGAACACCCTGCATGATGAGGGCAGGCATACGTATCCCAGGGAGTATTTTGCGCGTGACACGCATAAGGTCAAGCAAACTGTCTACAGCTATGAGAGGATAGCGGCGATACGAGACGTAGCGGGTGTGAGCCTCAGGATCGGTGTTGTTGCTGGGGCGCTTTATCTTGTGCCAGGGGATAATATGTCGCACCACAGGGATGAGGTGGATGCGCTGGTCGCGGAAGTAGATAGGAGATGAAATGATAACCAACCCCGCGACCTCCGGGGCAGAGGATGAACAGAGGTGAAGCCCAAGCAGGCCGCCCATCGAGAAGCCTATTATTACGATCTTGCGACCATTACGATGTAGACGCTCAAGGCCGTCAGCGGCGGACTGCAGCCAGTCCCGCCATGTGAGGCCTGTTAGCTCCTCAGGCTCCCTGCCATGCCCCGCCAATCGAACGCCCTCTACGCGTGCGCCCTGTCCAGCGAGATAGGTGCCAAGCCCGCGCATCTCAGGAGGGCTGCCGCTGAAGCCATGTATAAGCAAGCAAGCCACCGGCGCATCAACAGGACCAAGAGAAAACGACTCCAGGTCAAGGTCGGGCTGAGGGGGCAAAAGAGCTCGCCGGGGGCGAAGCCGCCGCAAGAGATCGGGCATAAGAGGATGTTAACCGGGCGGGTATGATTTGTCAAAGCAGTTATGAATGGTAAGCGTTCAGATTTAGGGTGGAGCAACCTTCAAGGAG
>DAHVFG010000104.1:0-9969 GCA_027317125.1 Chloroflexota bacterium
CTGTATGCCTCCGTTGTCGAGACCGCAGAGGCCCGTCTGGAATCCGAACTGGATAGCGTAGATAGACGAGCAGTCGCTGTTAACGCCTTTGGTCTCGGTGTCGAGGATGTGGTCGTCTACTTCGACAGGTATGCCGTCGTAGGTGAGCACCCGGCGGCCAAAGGCGTCGGTGCTCGTCTCCAACACACTGCCGGAGGCGCGTCGCAGGCTCGAAAGCTTTCTCCTGCTCCGTTTGGACATGAAAAGAGCGTGGGGTGCGCCCGGCTTGATCATATCCACCAACTCATCAATCTGGTCCAGCGCCAGCACAGCGCCATCAGGGCCTTTAGAGAAGGTGCGCGCCCCCGCCGACAGCTTCTTCACGCCATCGAACTGGAGGGCGTCGGCTGTTGAGTCGCCGTTGAAGAAAGCGTCGTTGAAGGCCTGGGCCAGCGCCTTGGCTTTGGCCGCGACCACCAGCGCCCGCAGGTCGTTCGGATCGGAGTAGGTCTGCTGCAAGAAAGCATCTACGTCAGCGTCACCTCCAAGTATGGAGAGTCGTGCGGTCTTTTCAGCGGTGGTCATAGCCGACTCGGTCCAGGTGTCGCCGACCCCATAGAAGTCTGCATCTCCAAGCGACACCTCCTGGTTGTAGCGCAGAGAGTTGCCGACAATCTGCACAAAGGGGAGATATCGCAATGCGGACGACTCCTCAATAATAGTCTCTACAACTCCGCGGACTAGCATGTCCTGGCTGAGCCTCGCGGCGTCTTGTAATGTCAAAGGCATGGTTGTTTGCTCCTTATGTGAAAGGGACTTGTGAAACGTGACGAGTATTGCGTAGTGCGTACTGCGTGCGGGTCTGTGCTGTAGGCTCAGCACTCAGCACTCATTGCTCAGCCCTCGCAAGACCGAGGGCGATTTTGGCTTCGGGCTTGAGGGTTTCGGCTGCCAGGGTTGCAGCGGAGCGGGATGGGTTGCCTGCGGATATATCGCGCTCATAACGCTCGGTTATGCGGCGGCTTATCTCGCTGTAGGCTTGTTTTGCGGCGGCCACTGATGCATCTACCTCTTCTATGGTGCTGCCCCCTATCATACCGGGCACCAGCCCAGGCCCCGCAGCTACCATCTCGCGGTATTTGCCAATGGCGGTAGAGAGCGCGGTCTGTAGCTCTTCTGCCCTCTCTACGCTGCTACCGTCCTTCTCTTCTTCGCCTGCCGCCTGCGCATCACTGCTCGCACCCCCTTCTGCCTCTGGATATAACAGCCTGTTCGTTCGCACTTGATCACCTCCTTTCTTTAGCGATGAGGACTGAGTGCGTTACGGTTACTCAGTCCTCATCGCTCGTTGCTCGCTTTAGGGCGTGTTGAAGGAAAGGTCGAGCCTGGCTAGCCAGCCGCCGTACTCGTGCGCGGCATCATACGGTTCTATGCTTTGCTCGTTGTAACCGGTGACTCTGACTGTATAGATGGCGCTATCTACGTCCATTAGCTCAAGGACCGGTAGGTCAAGGTAGGCCAGTAAATCGGCTCTCATGTCGGCGGCGGTGCGTCCATCGGCAGGTGGTGTAGCTGCCAGGCCGACAAAGCCGTCCACCATGAGCACGCCAAGCTGCCACTGCCAGACGCCCCATGAGCCTTGCGCCGGATCGTTTGGGTTGGCAGGATTAAGTATCCAGGGCCGCAGATGCAGATGAGGCCGCGCCCCCAGCCCCTGCACACCCGCTGCCCCTTGTCGCCCCAGCGCAAACCCCACCCACGCGCCGCCTCGTACTGATGCGTGCCGCAGATAAAAGTCGTAGTCGTTCATGGCTCGCTCCCTTCGCAGGGATTAGTGCTTCGGTTGCGGTGACCGACATCTTCGATATACCTCACTAATCCCCATCCCTGACCCCTAAACTGATTCCAGGATGAGACCCACGCAGGGCTGCACGCGAAACATGTAGATCCCAGCTTGGAATCAGTTTAGTCACTTTCTATGGCTCGGCTGGTGGCGGCTCGGCGGCGAGCGGATACTTCTCGCTCCAGTTCTTCGGCGTAGCGGGCGGCTATCGTGCCGGAGCGACCTGGACGGCCACGCTTTTGGTCCTGGCCGTCGAGCCATGCCCACGCCTCGGTCGCGGCCCACAACACCAGCAAACGCTCGGCGTCCTCCGGGCCGTTCCAGCTATCCACAGGGTCCAGCCGGTCCCAGGGGAGCAGCACGCGCATCACCAGCCTGGTCGCGCCCACTTCCTCTTCAGCCGCAGGGTTGCCGAGGTAGACCGACCCTCCCCAGACGCTCCAACTCTGGCGGCGGCCAGAGGTCACAGGTGGCCCTGCCGTACCGCTCGCCTCCTGCGACAACCTCCTCCCCGGTGGGCACTCTACGCCCGCAACCCCAAGCGCCCCAGGCGGCACATCGAAGGTGCGCTGCCCGGCTATCACGTCGCGGTATGCATCGGCCTGCAAAGGCCATAGCCTGCTGTACCAGCCGACCGCTTCGTTCAGCAGGCTGTCAAGCAAGCTATCGCTCCACACAGTCGTAGCGCCCGTATCCCCAAGCTCCTGCCGCAATCTATCTCGCAGTTGTGTTCTGTTGCTCACTTCTCCTCCTTCGGAGGAATTACGAGTTACGAGTTGGGACCGGCGTGAGCGCTGCTAACAAATTGCCTTTTGGTTAGTACCGCAGTTCGTAACTCGTAACTCGTAACTCGTAATTCACATCCTCTCTTCCTGCACCCGCTTCCACTCGGCTTCTGAGTCGCCTTCACCCAGATTGTCCATAGCCCTGCGGCGCGAGTGGATGCCTGCGGCTACCAGGGCGGTCTCTTGCTGGACCAGTTCTGTGCGGTCGGATGGGAGAATAGGAGGCCACACTATACGCACTCTATACCCGCTCGCCTGGGCTATAACCGCCTCGGACATGGCATCGCCGTGCAGAGCGTGGAGGCGCAGCACCATCTTGCTCCTCTCCTCCAGCGCGACCGCCCAGATCGCTTTCTTGCGGGCTATCTTCTGAAGCATCGGCTGTAGCTCTATCTCCAGCGCCACGCCCGATTTTGCTGTGCCCGCGCCATCGCCAAAGGCTGTGCGCGGCATCTCCGCCAGATCATGTAGCACCCTGTACAGGAGGTTGATATAGTCGATGTGCAATCCGACCCCACCGCCCGACAGCAGGTCGAGGAGATAAGCGCGGGCATCTTTGGGAAGCTCCCACAGGCGGCCCGGCCCTACCTTGATCCCCGTCGAGTCGGTGACATTCTCCAGCACCGCGATAGGGTTGCCCGACACTTCAAGGATATGCGACAGCACAGAGAGGCGCGAATTGAGGTCGCGGTTCACCGCCATGATGTCCACCAGGTCGCTCTGGCCCCATGGCTCTTTTGGCACGCGCAAGTTGGGGAAGATGAGGTAGGGTATGAATCCGTAGGGGTTAGGTGCCCGCTTGTCTAAAGCCCCATCCCGCCACACCTCAACGGTGTCTGCGGTCCACTCCTCCACTATAATCTGTTGCTGGCCGGGCGCTGATGATAAGGCGATAGGGTCGCTAACTCCCAGCGCCTGGCTCCCACCCCCCACTGAATAGCTCTGCCGGACCTTTACCAGCCGCCGGTAGTCGTCAGGCTGGCGCAGGCAGACCAGGCCGGCGGGGTCTACTGCTGAGATAGAAGGCCCGCTCTCCTCGGGGTTCCAGGTCACTTTGAAAGCGCCGTCGCCGAGCACCGCGCTGTCAACCGCCGTATCGAGGTCAAGCATGGCGAGGGAGTTGCGCTCGTAGCACTCCTGTAACAAGCTCTCTCCGTGCTGGGCTGTTTTCCTGCCTGCTTCTCCTGAACCGTCGGGCGCGGTAACAGCGAAGCTGACCCCTTTGCCCATCAGGTAGGAGGCCGCTTTGTTGATAAAGACGCGGGCGTAGTTGAAGGTAAGCCGCTTCTCGTTGGGGCCGGGAAGCCCCTCCCACTGGTAGCCGTTATAGAAGTCGAGCAAGGTCCGGTACCCTGCTATGCGCTGGGTGTCGGCCTGCGACAAAGAGAGGTGCCGCGCCCGCCCCGGCTGCGCGCCGGTAGAAGCCGCCCCTAGCAGGCTTTTAGCCATAACTGCCTCCTGTTTGTAGAAATTATGTTCTACTTAAGTAATCCCATTTGCATGGCAAATTAGGACACTAAAAGAGGGGCAATCAGGGGTGAGTTTTCCACATATTGGGGTGTGGCGAACCAGTTGGGGGTTTGTGGGCGTAGATTGCGGTAAGGGATGGCTGGGCGAGTGGCAATAATTCGCGGCTGAAGAGCGTATACGGGATTATGGGAACGCACGGCGATGCCTTACCTCCAACTTGGGGTAAGTGATCCACCGCCGTGCGTTCCCATATCAGCCTCTGCGCGCTCGGACGGCGAAAGCTCATAGGCTTGCCCCCCTTTACTCCCCCGGCAGGTCGAAGGTGGTTTGGGCTGCTTCTTGTATCTTCTGGGCTTGTTTGTAGGTCAGGCCTGGGGGTGGCATCTTTATTTCTGCGCCACTCAGTAGCTGCTCTATGGTGAGTATTTGTATGCGGGGGTATTTCTTTCCCTGCGTTCCGCCGTGGAAGTCGGGAGAGGCGTATGCGCCTGATTTTACTCCTTCTGTTACCATGTCGCCTGTGGGCTTTTCGAGAGTGATGAAGACGCCGATGGCTGCTTTCTCCCGGTCTATGGTGCCGACGAGGTCGCGTATGTCGCGGCTGGAGACGTGGCCCGATTTGACCTGCACTATCACGCGCTTGGCTTTGCCGCTCGCATCGTCTATGAAGGTGATGGTGCCGTCTATCCCTTTGTCGCTACCCATCTTGCCTGTTCTGCTCCCTTCCTGCCCGCCCTGCGGCCTGGCGTCAACGAGGGAGAGTGCCCACCACTGGAACTGGTAGCGGTCGGCGAGCGCCAACTCGCGTGCCGAGTATATATCCTCCGGCACGCCGATTATCTTGTATGGGATGTCGCCGAACATCCCTTTCATGCGGTTCTTTTGCAGGGCGATGCTGAGGAAGGTGATGTCTATCCCTATCCACTTGCGCCCCAGCTTCTGCGCGGCTGCTATGGCTGTGCCGCATCCACAGAACGGATCAATCACCCAATCGCCGGGGTTGCTGCTCGCTTCGATAATGCGCTCCAACAGCGCAAGAGGTTTCTGGGTGGGGTAGCCGAGTCGTTCATTGCCCCCGGTTGGTGCAATGTCGGTCCACATGTCTTGGAGGGCGACACCCGGCATTTCGTCAAGGTATCTCTTGTACCGGGGCATACCTGAACTTGTAAGTACTAGACGTCCTTCCTTCTCGAACTGCTCCATTTTTGCTTTTGAGTAGGCCCAATACCGCCCTGCATAAGGTCGAACACCGTGCCATTCGTACTGGGTGTCACCTCCCGGCTTTGCTGCCGTCAGGTTGTCCAATTGATAGCGGCGTCCGGTTCCATCCTCGACGTGGCGATAGGCACTTGCCAAGTACTCCTTATCGTACTCAGTATAGACTGGATTCCAGGTCCAAGTTTGACCCTTAGTATAGTAGAAGATAGTATCGTGTATGCGACCATATTCCTTGCGACCTTGCCTGGTGTCGCTGTGGGCAGTGGTGCGCTTCCATTGGATTTCGCTATGAAAGTTTCTCGGATCAAAAATCGTGTCCAGCACTATCTTCAAGTAATGACTGGCCGTAGGGTCGCAATGCAGGTAGAGGCTGCCGGTGGGCTTGAGGACGCGGTGAAGCTCTACGAGGCGGGCGGCCATCATCACGAGGTAGGCCATCATCTGGTTAGCGCCCACAAAGTCGTGCAGCGCCTCGATCATCTTACCGACTTCGGGGCGGGCTTGGGCGCGTAGCTCGTCGTAGGTCTCCTGCGCCACATGGTTCCAGTGCCATGTATCCTCAAAAGCGGTAATCTGGGCTTCGCTCTCGGTGCCGCGCTCGTCCTTGAACAAAACATTATAGTTGCGGTTCGAGTTGAAAGGCGGGTCCAGATAGACGAGGTCCACCGACTCGGTGGGAATATACTCCCGCAAGATTGGCAGGTTATCACCATAAAACAGGGTATTCTCGGTAACAGGCTGCGGCATCAATCCCTCCAATTCTGATTAGCGAATCGCCAATTATGCGTCAGGAGTATAGGCCAGCCACAAGGGGGCTGTCAACTGCCGGGCGACCCCTCACGCCTCAGGAGCCTACCTGCCCCTTGCTACCCTGGGCCTCCAATCGAGGCGGTCGAGAACGGCGCAGAGGGATGCGCTTACTATGAGGTCGTCGTGGGTGGCGCGGTCGTCTACGCCCCAGCGCATCAGCTTGCCGGGGGCATCGCTCACCTGCGAGCCGCACGCCTCTGCCTGCGCCCAGAAAAGGCCGGTGTCGCGCTCACCATCCTCGCTGTACTCCTTGTAGCGCCCACTCTCGATGAGGCCGAGGAAGTCCCACCCAAGCTGCGATTTGCTCTGGCTGCTGAAAACGAAGGGGACCACTCGCCCCGGCATCGCCTGGGAGAGAAAGCCCGCCAGCCCCGCGCCCACGCCTGTAGCGTCTACCACCACGCGCCGCGCCTGCCAGAGATTCCGCGCCAGGTCGAGCAGAGCGGCGTAAAGCTGCGGGTGGGGTGTGCCCACCCATAGCCTGCGGTCCACCACCCTGTAGCGCGGCCTCATCACCTGCGGGTCGTCCAACGCCGATAAATCAACCTCTACCACAGTGAGCGCGGTAGCATCTCGGCGGCTGTTGGGGCGAGCGCCGGAGGCAGGCGATACGCCCCCTCCATCCTCCTCTGCCCCCGCAACGTCGAGCAGCATGGCGTAACTGCGCCCAGGGGTGGCCGACCTCTGGCGCGAGTGGTCGCCGCGCATCTGCGCCCGGCGTGCCGGGCCGAATAGCCTCCCCTCGGCGTCTAGCTCCTCAAGGTAATACTCGGTGCGTATAAATGGGTGGTCGCGCCCGAACTGCGCGATGCGCGAGCGCACCTGCTTGCCGTACTCCGGCAGATAATGGGCTACTTCCTCCCAACCTACCTTGAAAACGCGCTTCACGCCGTCTTTGCGCTCCTGCTCGCCAAGATAGGCCATCTGGCGTGCCAGCAGCGTGCGCGAGGTCCACACCGTGCCTGAAAAAACCTGCGTGGCGTGGGACGCTGCGCCCATCGGGTCGAAAACCGCGTCCCACCTGCCGGGCGCGACCTCCTGGGCCTCGTTGCAGGCGAGCATCAGAGTGGCCGTTTCGCCGCGAGCCTGGGCCAACGGCGCTGCCGAGAGGAAAGAGCAGCTT
This sequence comes from Chloroflexota bacterium, assembly GCA_027317125.1. Classification (GTDB taxonomy): domain Bacteria; phylum Chloroflexota; class Chloroflexia; order QHBQ01; family JADMIH01; genus JADMIH01. The sequence continues at coordinate 7,229 of DAHVFG010000104.1, forward strand.
GCCCTCCCCACCCGCACCACATGACCATCGCTCTGCACAGGCTCAAGGAGAGGCACTCGCAGCCTGTCGAGCAGACGCCGACGGGCGATCAACCCCTGCGGGCTGTATGTGGGATTAGCCACCACGATGGAGCCGCCTCGCAGCCTGTAACGGCAGATCAAAAAGGCTTCTAACTGCGCCAGCATCTCATCCTTGCCCGACTGCCGGGCAAAGGCCACTGCGAACTGCCTGCCCTCTCGTCCCTTCACAGAGCGCACAATCGCCGCCGCCACCCGACGCTGGTAGGCGCGCAACTGCCACTGTGGATACGCCACCCGCGAAAAGTCGCCTACATCATCGCTGATCATCTTCAACTGAGCACCAAGCATCCTCTCCACCCCCTTTTCTCCCTGCTCTACTCACTTCACCAGGCGCATCAGCAGCTCAACGAGCATCGCGCCTATCACCAGCCAGAGGAGGGTGTTCACCCGGCCTTTTACCTCGCTCACATCCTCCTTCAACTCGACAAGCATCTGCCGCGTCATCATCTCGTAAACCGACTTCGGGCGCTCGTCTACAACGCCGCTCCTCTTCTCTACATCGTCCCTGATCCACTCCATCACAACCTCCTATAACTACGAATTACCCACAACTCGTAACTCGTAACTCGTAATTACGAATTCATAATTCCCCCAGCCCCATAGCCCGCAGCACGCGATCCCACTCGGCACGCACCCGCGCCGACACCTCACCTTGCCCTTCCAGCCTTTGCTGGGCGAGCAACGCCCTCGTAGTCGAGTCGCAGATGCGCGCCACCACCGCGCCGAGCTTTGCTATCTCGCCTTCTTCCGCGCCCATTCTCCGCAACCCCTCCATCTCCTCACGCGCCTGCCGTAGCGCCGCCCGCAGCGCCTCAAGCTCGCCCTGCAACGTCTTTACCCCCTGTGCCCTCTCATCCCCTCGTCTCCACCCGGCCATATTCTCCTCCTATCTTCTCTATAGCTCTACATACTCCGCCGTAAACCGAACTGGAACCGCGTCAGCCGCAGCCCAAACTGAAGCCGCAAAATAACGCCTCTATATGTATAATCCCCTTTCGGGTGCGATTTAGGACACTAAAATCGGCCCAATTTGTAAGCAATTTTCGCGGCCGGGTGGGAATCGGGCAATAAGCGCAAAGAGCGCATAACGCTACCTGTCATATTCGCGTTAGATAATGCAAACGCCTGATGCGCCAATACTTAAGGAGGGGAAGATGGCAGGACTGGCTGGTATTCTGTGGATAATTGCGGTGATATTGATAATTCTGTGGCTGCTGGGATTTATATTCAACGTGGTAGGTGGGGTGATCCACATATTGCTGGTTATAGCCGTCATCATAATCATCTACAACCTGATCACGAGCAGGCGCGCGGTCTGATAGCATACGCGCCCAAAGCTAATTGAGCGGCCAACGCCTGTCGTGGAGCGTCATGGCGGCCCTGTTGCTCCTCTACCTGGTAGGGTTTGCGCTGGGTTGGGGAACTTATGCCTCATGGCACCTGCTGCTGGTGGTGGTCGCCATCCTGTTGCTCTACAACGTGCTCTCGAGGCGCGGGAGTTAGCTGCGGCTACAGTAAAACAAAGAAAGGGTCCAACCCTGGGTTGGACCCTTTCTTTATTACTTCTACTTCCAATCTCCTGCCTACGAGGAAGAAGAAAGGAGCATATGCATCAGGGTTTGTGGAAAGCAGAGGCTTTTAACCACAAGCCTTGTTGCGACTACCTGGTGCTGCCGTTCAGCGCGGCTGCGAAGAGGCCAACACAGAGAACCAGCACCAGGCAGCCCAGCACAATGCCGATGATCAACGGCACGAAGGCGGCTAGCTGCGCTTTACCAGGCGCCATTCTCTGCGATGCTTGCATCGAGAGGCCGGCCTGATATAACTGGTACAAGAAAAGCACAATAGAAACCAGAGCGCCAATGATAGGCACAATAGAGATGATCGTGGAGACGATGCGTAGCGGTGTATAACTGAGCGACAGCAGATACGCATGGGTCATAAAGTTTGTGCCCTGACCGCCAAATATCTTGGCAGAGAGGTAGAGCACCAGCGCACCGAGGAAGAAGAAGACGAAGGTGAAGAACAACCCGAGGACCGCACCACCGGCGCCCACCCCCCCCGCGAAGATAGTTGGGTCAAAGGTAGAACCGCTACTCGACAGTTGGCTTCTGAGCGGCGCTAACATGGCCGCGCTAGCGCCCGCGAAGAGCAAGCTAATTATGAACGAAACGATTGCCACAGCAGCCACGCCTATGAGCGTGCTGGTCCAATTAGCTTGCGGGATCTCTGCCTCATAATTTGCAGCGCTCGGCTTGGTTACTACGGTAATATACTTCTGTAGCAGGTTCTGGAGAGAAGCCTGATTCACTCCACCCATACTAGGAATATTCATTCCGCCCATGCCCCCGCCCGGCGGTGGTGGAGGGGGAGGGGTATAGCCTCCACCAGGTGGGGGGGTATAGCCTCCCTGTGGTGGGGGGGTATAACCACCTTGTGAGGGAGGAGGGGTATAACCGCCCGGCTGCGAGCCACCTATCGGCTGGGTATAGCCGCTTTGCGGTGGTGGAGGAGGCATGTAGCCGCCCGGCCCTCCCGTTGGCTGGGTGTAGCCTCCTGCGTCGGTAGGCTGCGTATAGTCGCCTGAAACAGGCATCGTTGGTTCTTCAGAGCCGCCGCCTTCGGGGGGCGTGTTTGTGCCTGGCTGCTGGGATGGTGGAT
>DAHVFG010000105.1:0-9737 GCA_027317125.1 Chloroflexota bacterium
TTGGTGTCGCCAAGTTGTACGAAGACCTGGGCAAATACACCGAGAGCCTGCGTGCCTACGAGCGCGGCCTTGACCTCGATCCGTCGCCGGAGCTACGCGGCCTGGCCTTGCGCCGCCTTAGCTTCTTATATAAACATTTGCAACAGCGCGACGAGGCAGTAGCGATCTGGGCGCGCCTTGCCGCCGAAGGCACCCACCTGATGTTTCCTTATTTGGAGCTTGCCAAGCACTATGAGCACCGCGTCAAAGACTATGCAGCCGCCGCCGAACATACCCTACTTGCTTCAGTCCGAGCGACCAACGCGGTAGAACGCGCCGAGCTTGAGCACAGGCTGAACAGGATCAAAGCCAAAGCCATGCGTAAGGCGGCGGAGGCGAAAGTGGCTTGGGGACCACACAAAGATGGTGTCGCAGAATGAGGGGCGATGTTGCGTCTAAATCGGTGGTAAATAGCAACCGGTGAACCCCAATCCTACAATCGTCCTCTCCCTGGCGGCCAACGACCTCCTCATACACCCGCCTGCTGGGACCACGCCCGAAGAGCTACAGAGGCAGCTGCAAGCGGCGGGCTGGCGGGGCCGTGTGGTGCTCGATGCACGGCGCAACTGCCTGCGGACCTTACCCGGAGACTACCCGGCTGTGGAGCATGCCCTTCAGCGGAGCTATGATGTCGAGGCGCGCTTCGTCTTTCGCCCACCCCTACCTCAGCCTCTAGAAGTCAGGCAACAAGCTCGACCCTACCAGCAAGCCGCTATAGACGCATGGAGCGCCGCAGGGCACAGAGGCGTGGTGGTGCTGCCTACGGGGGCGGGCAAAACCCTGGTGGCCCTCCTTGCTATTGCTGACCTCAACACGCGGACCCTCATCTGCGTGCCCACCCTCGACCTGCTGGGGCAGTGGCGCTCATCGTTGCTGGCGAATACAAGCCTGACCCAGGATGAGGTCGGCACATGGGGTGGAGGCGACAAGGAACTCAGGCCCGTCACGGTGATTACTTACGACTCGGCTGCCATACATGGGCGCATATTGCAGCAATTCGGCTTGCTTGTCTTTGATGAGGTGCATCATCTGCCCGCCGATACTTACCGCACCATAGCCGAAGGCTCTATCGCAACCGCCCGCCTGGGGTTGAGCGCCACCCCCGACAGGAGCGACCTACGCCACACCGACCTCGACCAACTGGTTGGGCCTGTAGTGTATGAGCGCAGCCCCTCCAAGCTGCGAGAAGGGCAGCACATTGCTAACTACCGCACCGAGCAAATCAGCGTTGCCCTCAACGACGAGGAGCGTATCGCTTACAGTCGCGCAGCCGAGCTATACAGAAGCTACTTGCGCAAGCACCGTATCACTATGCGCTCAGGCGGCGACTACGAGCGCTTCCTGATCTGGCGCAGCGGCAACGACCCTGCTGCGCGAGAAGCATTACTGGCTCACCAGGCGGCACGCCGCATAGCGCTCAGCGCGCATTCCAAGCTGGATGTGGTTGCCCGCCTTCTCTCCGCTCACAAGGACGACCGTGTGCTCCTCTTCTCCGAGTACAACTCGCTGGTAGAAACCATTGGCCGCATCTTTTGCCTGCCGACCGTCACGCACAAAACCGCGCCTGCCGAGCGCAAGGCCATCCTTGAGGGCTTTCGCACTGGGCGATTCAGCAAGCTGGCAACAGGCCGCGTGCTCAACGAAGGCGTAGACTTGCCGGACGCCAACGTAGCGATCATCCTGAGCGGCAGCGCCACCAGGCGCGAGTTTATTCAGCGCCTGGGCCGCGTCCTTCGCCCCAAGCTCTCCGAAGCCGTGCTGTACGAGGTGGTGACCGAAGAAACCACCGAGGAGCAGATTTCCAGGCGGCGGACGAGTGACCAGGGATAAGGGAGATGTTATTTCCACTCTCAAACTTAAAACGGAGGAGCGTGCGCGATGTTGATGGCGAGCTTGCTATCGTGCCAAAGCTGCTGCATGGGCGCGCGGCCCTCAAGCTGCTGGAGCAGGCTATAGTCGTCTTTGAGGGGAGCGTAGGCAAACCGCGCAGTGAGTACGATGCCCGCAAGCTGGAGGATGTACTCGGTGATTACCGCCTTGGGAGGTGTATAGAGGCGTGCCTCCTTACCCGCTATGGCTTCGTTCAGCCGCAACTCAGCAGCATCCTTTCTGCCTCTGAGCTGGCGGCGTTGTCCAGGCGCGGCCTTACCTCACCTGCTGATATGCGCTCGGCTCTATGGGACGCTGCTAACGAGCGATATGGCGGCTTCGCGCCCCCCAACGAGCGCTCTGCCCTCCTGTCTGGCCTCGCCGAGAAGTGGGGACTTCCTCCTGACCCTCACCTTGTAGATGCCCTTGTCAACCTGGACGCGGAGGGGGCTGCGGTGCTTATCGCTACAGACGAGCCTCTTTCAGCGCCTGATTTGATGCGACTCTACAATCGCGGTGCTGTGCAAACGCTGCTGGCGCACTCAACAGGCGTGCAGATCGATGTAAGCCGCCTGGCTGGGGCCGCTCTCAAGCGGCTGTACTTCGTCGCCAAGCGCCAGGGTGTGCTGGTAGACATTGAAGAGGGCCGCAAAGGGGGTTACTTGCTCGCGCTTTATGGGGCTGAGCAGGCATTTGGCGCTGCGGACAAGTACGGGCGGAGGCTTGCGGATGTTACCCTCAGCCTGCTGCGCAGCCTCTCTTCGTCGGGTGATATAGAGCAGGTGGTGGGTACCGCCTTACTCTTGCTCCACGACAGGCCATATCGCTTTCACCTGACGCAGGAGGTACTGGAGCTACTCCAATATGCGCCTGAGGCTAAGGTAGAGGCCAACGGCGGCAAGATCGCGGAGGTGGGCGCCACTTATTCGGTGGGCTCGGCTATAGAGAACAACGTCGGCGAGATGCCGGATGAGCCGTCATTCGACAGCCTGGTGGAAGCGCGGCTGTACAAAGAATACAGGTCGCTGCACAGGCAGGGCTATACGCACGGCTGGCAGATGGAGCGAGAGCCTGACCCTCTGCTAGCCCCCGGCATCGTAATGATTCCTGACTTCGCCTTCCTGCGCGGCGGCACGCGTGTCTTCATGGAGATAGTGGGCTTCTGGTCACCCTCCTATAAAGAGCGCAAGCTGGCGAAGCTTCGTTCTCTGGCCGCAGAGCCGGGCGAGGCGAAGGCGCTTATACTCGCCGTGCCTCAGGAGTCTGCCAGCCTCTTCGCGGACCTTCCTTTCCCTGTGGTGCCGTACAAGACAGGCGTGAGGCTGACCGACCTTCTTTCGATCCTTGACGCCCGCTACGGCCAGCACGAAGAGCGCGCGGAGGCGGCCCAAAGCCGGAGCACGCTATTGCGACAGGCAGCACAGGCTCAGGGTTTGGTGCCTGAGCAAGAGGTTGCCGCCGCTCTACAGGCATACACCCGAACGGAGCTCCTTGCAGCGGCGCGCTCCCTTGATAGCGAAGGGTGCAAATATGTCGCCGGTGTTGGCCTGCTTTCTACAGATACACTCGCTAAAGCAGTTGGGGCTATTGACGCAGCGCTCGATAGCTCAGGAGGCAGGCTGCCGTTGGAGGAAGCGGCGCGGATAGCCGCGAACGCTCTCTCTGCCGCCTCAGTAGACATTGAAGCGCTGCTGCAACTGTGTCCCAACCGGCAGATTGAGCGGCCTTCGCTCTTTGAGGCTTATGTCGTAAACGCGTAAGCGTTCAGAACAGGGGGTTGGGGGTGTCCCTCCCCTGTGCCCTCACCCCCATGCCCCTCTCCCATGAAGGGAGAAGGGCTATATCCCCTGGCACTCAGCATGCACAAAGCCCCCTCTCCCCTTGTGGGAGAACAACTTTATCACCTGTACACTCAGCATAGCTAAAGCCCCCTCCTTCCTTCATGGAAGAGGGGCATGGGGGTGAGGGTGGGTAGGGCATATAAAGGTCATTCTACACCCCTGGTCTAGTACAGATATACAGCTGCGGAACCTTGACGCTCACGCAGGCGGGCCTGTACAATGACCTGTACTCTACTTCTTTGCGCGACCCGGGAGCTCCGCTATGAAATACATGTCCAGCCGCGATATTCGCTCGCGATATATACAATACTTTGTTGAGAATGGACACACGCATGTGCCCTCTTCTTCGCTGGTGCCCGCCAACGACCCGACCCTCCTCTTTACGACAGCTGGGATGGTGCAGTTCAAGGATGTATTCCTGGGGAGCGAGACCCGGCCTTACGAGCGGGCAACCACCGCGCAGAAGTGCATGCGGGCCGGCGGCAAGCACAACGACCTTGAAAACGTTGGCCCATCTATACGCCACCACACCTTTTTCGAGATGCTCGGCAACTTCTCTTTCGGCGATTATTTCAAGCGTGAAGCTATCGCCTTCGCCTGGAAGCTGCTTACCGAAGATTTCGGCCTCGATCCCGATCGCCTGTGGCCGACCGTTTACCTTGATGACGACGAGTCGTTTAGCCTGTGGCAGGACGTAGCAGGAATACCTGCTCGCAAGATCACGCGTCGCGGCGCTGAGGATAACTTCTGGGCTATGGGCGACACCGGGCCGTGCGGACCAAACAGCGAAATCTACTGGGACTTCGACCCGCAACAGGGCGAGAGCGCCAATCCTGCCACCGATGAAGACCGCTTCTTCGAGATATGGAACCTCGTTTTTATGCAGTTCGACCAGCCGGGCGACGGCTCGATGGTGCCGCTCGAACATCCAGGCGTTGACACAGGGATGGGCCTTGAGCGCATGTCGGTGGTGATGCAGGGGGTGCGGAGCAACTATGAGACCGACCTCTTTGTTCCAATCATTGATAAAACCCTGAAGCTCACCGGGCAAAGCGCAGAGGAGATGGAGCGGCAGATAAGCTCATACCGGGTGATCGCTGACCATGGGCGCGCTACCACCTTCCTGATAGGCGATGGTGTGCTGCCCGGCAATGAGTGGCGCAGCTACGTTCTGCGCCGGGTGATGCGCCGCGCTATGGTACACGGGCGCAAGATTGGCCTCGACAAGCCTTTCCTCGGCGAGATCGCCAAGGTGGTCATGCAGATTATGGGCGATGTTTATCCTGAAATTGTGCAGCGCCGCGACTTCATATTGAACGCCATTCTCAAAGAAGAAGAGAGCTTTGAGCGCGCCCTTACCGCCGGTACGAGCAGATTTGAGCAGGTTGTCGGCTCCCTGGGCTTGAAGACGGGTGATACCTTCCCCGGCGAGGAAATGTTCAAGCTGTACGATACGCACGGTCTCTCTAACGACCTGATGCTGGATATGGCTATATCCAGAGGGTTCAAGCCTGATATAACAGGTTACGAAGAGGCTATGGAGCACCAGCGCAAGCAGAGCAAGGAGAGCGGCAAGTTCGACGCAAAGGCTAAAGAGAATCTCGACGTTTACCGTCAGGTCTCTCCGGAGCCTACCGACTTCTTAGGTTACGACTACTCCCTGCTCGACACGCACGCCAGAGTGCTGGGGATAATCCAGGGGGAGGAGATAGTGGACCTTGCCGGACCGGGCCAGGAGGTAGAAGTGGTGCTTGATAGGACGCCTTTCTACCCGGAAGGCGGCGGACAGGTCGGGGATAAAGGCGTGCTAACCTGGCAGGGAGGGCGCATGGAAGTCGCTGACACGCGCCGTCCTGTGAGCGGCGTAATCGTGCATCGTGGCATGATAATCGAGGGCACGCTAAGGACCGGAGCCGAAGTCGAAGCCGACGTGCCGGGCGGCGTCAGGTGGAACACGATGCGCAACCACACCGCCACCCACCTGCTGCACAAGGCACTGCGCGACACCCTGGGCACGCACGTTCACCAGGCAGGCTCGGTAGTCGAGCCTGGGAGGTTGCGCTTCGATTTTACCCATAGCGGCGCACTGAGCCGCGAGGATGTGACCACTATAGAGAGGGTTGTGAACGAGCAGGTTGTGCTTGATTACCCTGTGGTGACTACCGAGATGGACTACCAGAGCGCGGTGACCGAGGGCGCTATGGCCCTCTTTGGCGAGAAATACGGCGCTGTGGTAAGGATGGTGCGCATTCCAGGCTATGAAAGCCGCGAGCTATGCGGGGGCACGCATGTAGAGCGCACGGGTCAGGTGGGCGCTTTCTTCATCACCTATGAGGGGTCTATAGGCTCAGGCACGCGGCGCATCGAGGCTGTAACGGGGCCCGCTGCCGTGGAGTATGCCCAGGAGCGGCGCGACTCGCTCTCATCTGTGGCATCAAAGCTGCACACCACGCCTGAGCGTGCAGACGAGCAGGTGACGACTCTGCAAGAGCAATTGCGCGAGGCAAACAAGCGTGTAGAGGCCCTGGCGAAGCAGATCGCCAGGGGTGAAACAGGTGGCCTGACCCAGCAGGTGCGTAAAGTCAATGGGGTGCAGGTGCTCACAGGCAAGACCTCCGCCACTAATATGGACAACCTGAAAGAGGCAGGCGACCACCTGCGCGACAAGCTAGGCTCGGGCGTGGTAGTGCTCGGCGCTGTGGTAGATGGCGAGCCGAAGCTGCTTGCTATGGTCACGCAAGATGTGATAGATAAAGGCATCAGCGCAGGAGACATCATCAAGGAGATAGCCCCGGCGATCGGCGGCAGGGGCGGTGGCCGCCCGAATATGGCACAAGCAGGCGGCAAAGACCCCAAAGGCCTCGACAAGGCGCTAGAGATGGTAGCTGACCTGGTAGCCCGCAAGCTGAGCACTTCCTAGAGCAGGCGGCCATCTCTGCAAACTGCCCTTCACTTGCTGCCTACAAACCCTTCTAAGGAGTGGGTGTGAAGGTGGGAGAAGGAATAGGAGTGCCATTAGGGTCGAGCCATTGGCGAGTGGCGAGGTCGAAGACAAATATTACACCAGGGGTAGGCGTTACATCTACGTCGGGTGGCTGGGGTGTTGTGGACCGAACAAGGTATACACGAGTACCGTCCATGGATGCCATCTCGACACTTCCTTGCCTCAATGGGGTCAGATAAGTCCCGATGTCATGAAACCTGTCGTCAAGGCCAAGTTCACTGAGTGTAATTATTCCCTGACTGATGTCACCCCTGCGTCCCTGCCGTCCAGTCTTGACGCTAAGGAACTGTCCATTCACCATACCCTGCCAACAACTATCGTAAGAGGGATCTTGTGAACTAGCCATTCCTCCGCAATCGAGCCAGCCTAGGACTTCTGTAGCAGTGGGTTGTGAGCTGCTTATTGAGGTCGGGGTTCCAGGTACACTGGTAGGTGTCAAGGCCCAGACTGTCTTGTCTGCCGACTCACGCTGTGCTACACGTGTGTCGAAAGCCGCCTTGCTGTTTCCAGGATCAAGGGTAGGTATAGGCTCAGGCGTTCTGATGATGACTACCCTAGTGGGTGCAGGCGTTCCCGGCAATGTACTGCGAGTAACGGTAACGGAGGGCGGGAGTGTTCCCGTTATCTGGGGAATCGCCGTAGTGCTGGCAATGGTAGCTACAACTTGAGGCACTGAAGCTTCCTGTGTTGTTCCACAGGCCACCAGAATACTAAAGCCAAGTACGGTCACTATGGTTGCTAATGAGACTTGAAACCCACTCGGCCGCCTCTGATGCTGACTCATGTAGTGTCCTCACTTTCGTATCGTGTAAGATAGGTTAGCTAGAGTGTGTCCAATAGTTAGGTGCCCTTGCATGGACATGTTCGAGATTATGGTGAAGCGCTATATTGGATGCGTGTCGGCCAATCCGGAAATAAGCCCGTTACAGGATCGGAGTTGATTTCTAGCCAAAGGATAGGCCAAGCTAGCCGATAATCTAGATCAGTGGGTGGACAGTCGAGGCCAGCACATTCGGTCATGACACCTTTGAACTCCATAGGTGCTTTGCCTGGGTAGTGTTCCATACCCCAGTGCTTCACTATGTACCATTCTCTAGCGTAATTGGGCCAGTAAATCTCGGGGACGGGCCGAGCTGCATCTATACCCCATGCAACTCTGTAATCCTTATCTTGGTCCCATCCATCCTGGCGGCATGGCCGTGGAGGAGGGAAGCCAGGATAGCCTGATAGCCTACAAGGGTAACCGTCCAGGCTGCCGAAGTTGAAAACGGGGCTAATATTGGTGTCGCTGTAAGCTTGAATCCATCTTTCTGTATCCGACAGCTGACCTTCAACAACCGGATCGAAGTCCGGTTCAGCATCAATGCCTGCCGAAACGAATATTGCCGGATAGCTTCTCGCGTAGTATTGGACAGCCTTTACCATCTGTGCCCAAGCTTGTGCATGTCCAGCGTTCAGCGCAGCACCTCCACTGTGGACATCATTGTTTATAGATATAGCAACATGAAGCTGCGTCAGTCCGGTCGTCTCACAGCGAACGTAACCGTCAATGAAGCTTTCCACAGCACTCGTTATGTCGGCTATGCGGGCGTGACGATATACTTCTTTTTGCCCGTCCGGTATCAGGTAAGTACCCCAGTCATTACCCAGTTGCCCCCAATCTTTAGGTTGTCCATAGTCTAAAAATACCAGGCCATTGGGGTTATTGTCTGCCCCGCTAACAGCCGCCGCACACCCTTGCTCATTATGCATGGTAACACTCGTCGATAGCTCGTAGTAGCTAGTAGTTCGGCTGGGAGGAGTAGGAGCAGTGATATGCGCGATCAACGTCTGAGAAGGCGCAAGGCCATCGCTTATATAGCTCCCTACTGCCCAGTTGCTGGTTAGCGTGCTGTTCAGGACAGACGAGCCGGTTACCCCCACAAGCTCACTGCCCACTCCCAGATTTGGACTGTCTATCTGGTCCCAACTCTGCCCGTTCCAATGCAGTAGCAGTGTCTTCCAACCTGTGTAGGGTATAGATGCTCCTGCACCCGTTCCTGGGTTCAGCCCACTATCATCATATGCACCTACTGCCCACACGTCTCCTGGTGTTGTAACCCACACATGGAATAGCTCATTGTAGTCTCGGCTGGGATTGGGGCTGGGCACAATACGCCAACTGCTTCCATCCCAATACTCGATGAGGGTATGGTTGTAGCCGCTCGCATAGTAAGCGCCCACAGCCCAGACGCTGCTGGTGGTGAAGTAATCTACGCTGTTCAGGTATGCGCTTGTTGCTGCTACAGGTGTAGCACCAGGTACGATGGTCCAGTTGCCTGAGCCAACCTTACGCATGGTGAGTGGGTTGGTTGTGCTGTTAGAGCCTACTGCCCACACTTCTGTTGTAGAGCCACTCGATGGAGCTATCACCGCCACTCCATTGAGAGTGCTGTTAGCGGGTAGAGGTGTGCTTACAGCCCATGCTGTGCCATTGTAGTGCAGTATGTTGGTGTTACCCACAGCCCATGCATCACTTGCTGTATGCACAGCTATCCCATTCCCTCCATTGGGTGCGCTGTCATTGCTCCAGGCTGTGCCATTGTAGTGCAGTATGCCGCTATCTCCTACAGCCCACACAGCACTGGTGGAAGCTGCGGCTACTCCATTGAGGATGCCTGCTGCTGCAACTCCTGTAGGCACAGGGCTTGTGATGCTCCAGGCAGAGCCGTTCCAGTGTTGTATCAGTGACTGGCCGCTCCGAGGGATAGGCGTGATGTCACTCCCGCCTACTGCCCACACGTCATCTTGTGCCAGCGCCACTGCTCCATTCAGCACGTTGGCTCCCGTGCCTACGTTAGGGCTAAGGTCGGTACATCACTGAGATGTAGAGGAGCAGACAACCGTTGGCGTGCCTCTGGGAGTAGGGCTGGGGCCATTTAGTATGGGAGTGCTGCTCAAGCTCTGCAAGCTAATGTTCAGCGGGCCTACCCCATCATCAGCAT
>DAHVFG010000106.1:0-9647 GCA_027317125.1 Chloroflexota bacterium
CCATTGGGGTACTTCTGCTTGTAGAGGAAGTTGCCGAGCAAAGAGAGGAGCACATCGTTGGGTGCTGCATTCTCAGGGTGTAGCTCGAAGACTGCTCGCTCGAAGTACTGCACTGTGTACACCTTGCCATCTGTGTCTGACTTCTCTTGCATCTCCTCAGAGATCGGGTAGCCTTGCTGCGCCACTCCCCCATGTGATTGCCAGTAGGTGAGGAACTTGCCTCCTACTGTGCGCCCCGTCTGTGGGAATGTCATCGTGCCTGATTGTGCGTAGCTCGGCGCTGCGAATGCCGGAATTACGAGCATTAGCGTCAGCAGGGTTGATACTCCACGTCCTTTGTGCTTTTTCATCCTGTGTACCTTCGTTAAACATACTATTCTCAAATAACCATCATTTGTTGCCTTATGTTCTACCTTGGCTGTTACATTTTGGGCGGCTCTGCACGTGGCGGGCATCGTCTGTAGCCACTCCCACCCCGCTTTGCTCAACAAGCAAAAGAGACCGGAATCATTGTCCTGGTCTCTTCTGCAAAAGCGTCAGAGGTATAGTTGTATCTTTACTTGGACGAAGAATCTTTGCCCTTGTGCTCGCGTCTGTAGGTAGCCTGATAACCATGAGCGCCTGACTCGCCCATCTTGGGGCTGATGTCGCCGTTTGCGTTTTCAGGGTCGGTGCCCTCGGCGAGGCGCTTGAAGCGGTCAAGGTCTTCTGCTATGTCCCTTGACAGCGTTCTGGTGACGGCGTCGCCAAGAGCCTCGAACCAGTTAGGATCGTACTCTATCACCACGTGCATCTCCGTGATATGGCCGCGCTCTGAGAGAGTAACCGCGCCCGCATTCTCGGCCCCCGTCAGAGAATGCCAGGTGACTGAGCGGTTCGGCACCAACGCTTGTATCTCGGCGTCCCACTCCTTGATAATCGGCCCTATCTGGGCTTTCCAGTGTAACTCTTTTTCGCCTGTCTTCTTCACCGACTCGACGTGCCTCATGAAAGAGGGAAAGCTCTCGAAATCGGTCCACCTGTTGTAAACCTTCTCTATAGGAGCATTGATGGTCAGGTCCTTTTCGACGCGCATGTTAGCCTCCTGCTCTTTATATCTGATTTGTTGCACATTACGGAGCAATAAATATACCACTGGATTACGCCGCTAATTACAGATGCACTTGGCAAAAATCGGCTATTCTGCCACAATCTACTGGCATCTTCAGAAGTGATAGAGGAGCCGACCCGCTACTATGACACCGCCCGCACAGCGCAACCGCGACTTTAGAGAGGCAACACTGTTGACTATCGCCCTGGTTGTTTACAGTAATTCATTGGCGTTGTGGGGGCAGCGTTGGGGGAGATCACCGGAGCGGCTTTTTCGGCGCTTCAACCCTTTGTTCGTGGCTCTCCTGCTCATCTATGCCGCTCGCAGGAAAGGTGGGTTGGCTGAAGTGGGGCTGCGCCGCTGCAATGCGGGCAAGGCGGTGCTCGCGGGCCTGGGGTTGGGGGCGGTCCTCTCAGCCCCTCCTCTTTTTTTCTTGCAGAAACCTCTACTTCTCGACACCCCTTTGGAATACGGCCCTGTATCCGGCCTTACCGGGCGCGGTATTCTGGTAGATGTCTGTGTACGCACACCTATCAACATCGCTCTGCTGGAGGAAGTTGCTTTTCGCGGCCTCTTGTACTCAACGCTAAGGCGGCAGCTATACGCGCCTACAGCCGTAGCGCTTTCTTCTGTGGCTTTCGCGGCGTGGCACATCAGTGTAACCGCCGCTTCCGTAACCCAGACCAATCTTTCGGCAGCCAGATTACCCCGCTTTTTGCTGCCTTACGTACAACCCCTGGCAGTAGCAGGCGGCATGATCACCACGGGCGTGGCAGGGGCGGCCTTCGCCTTCCTGCACGAGCGCACAGGCAACCTGGCGGCCCCCCTTATCGCCCATTGGGTAGTAGATGGCGTGATGCTTACTACTATATGGCTGAAACGAGCGCCGACACGCACAGAACTACCCCTGCGTCCCAATATGTTATAATATTCTGCCCACCCCGTTCCTTTTTGTAGACGTAACCGGAGATATCACCCCTTGCAATCCAATAGTGATCCCCACAAGCCCCCTGCACGGAAAACCGGGCGGCAGCTTTACCTGGCCTCTGCGCTCTTCATTGTCCTTGTGCTGCTTGCGCTCACCGTTATTAGCCGTGGCTGGTTTGGTATTAACCGAAGTGGTCTTAATGAAGCCACTACAGGCGCAAGCGCCACCACAACCTCTTTCGCAGACGGAGTTGCAAGCTCTACATCCTCTGCCACTACTGCCCCACGAATTATGCAGGCCGCCAGCCCAACGCCGCTGGTCTACGTGGGCAACCCGGCAGCGCCCCAGCCGCCACCCAGCCGTGTGGACCCCGCCAGCCGCTACTACACCGAGACGGGGCACTTCCTGTCGGGCGACTTTCTGCGCTATTATGACAACACACCAAAGAGCGAGACCTTGCTTGGCCTGCCTCTCACCGAGGCCTTTCCAGAGCAGTTTCCCGGCGGCGCTGTTTACCAGGTGCAATATTTTGAGCGGGGGCGGTTAGAGTACCACCCTGAGAGCGCGCAGCGAATAGAGCTTGGGCTTTTGGCCTCTGCTATGTTGAAGGGGCGCACCTTCAGCCCACTACCCACCCTGGCCGACACCAAAACGCGCGTCTACTTCCCACAGACGGGGCATACCATCTCCAACGGCTTTCTGAACTACTGGAAGGCTAACGGCAGTCTCGCCACCTTCGGCTATCCGCTCAGCGAGGAGATGGGAGAGGACGGCCTTACTGTCCAGTATTTTGAGCGTGCCCGTTTTGAGTACCACAAGGAGCTGGAAGGCACACCCTATGCGGTGCAGCTATCTCCGGTGGGTTATACCGCTCTCAAAGCAGAGAGTTTCAACATCCCGCTAGGCACCCTGGTGCAGATGGACCCGCCGCGCGTGGCTGAGGGGCACACAACCGAGGTAGAGGTTGCCGCCACGGCAGGGCTAACAGTTACCGGGCAGTACGAAGGGCGCGAGCTATTCTTCAAATACGACCCGGCCAGGGGGGTCGCATGGTCGCTTATCGGCGCTGTGCCATTCGCTGATACCGGCACTCGCCAGGTGACTATCAGCCTCAAGGACGGGGCAGGCGGAGAGCGTACCGTCAGCCGCAACCTGACGGTGGGCAGCTACCCATTTCCCTCCGAGTCCCTACAGTTCGACCCTGCAACCTCCACGCTCCTCGACCCCGCGATTACCTCTAAGGAGCTCAAAATGCTCAACGGTATCTTCGCGGGGCGCACACCTGTGCAATACTGGAGCGGCCCCTTCAGTATGCCTCTCGATGGGCAGATACGCATTACATCTTACTTTGCCACTCGCCGCTGCTATAACTGCCCCGACGTCTCAACTCCTACCACCTATCATGGAGGCATGGATATGGCCGCCAGTATCGGCACTTCCGTTCGCGCCCCGGCCGACGCCAAGGTGGTATTCGCCGGTGAGTTATCAGACAGAGGCAACACCATAATCCTGGATCATGGCCTCGGCGTTTACTCCCTGCTGGCTCACAACTCGAAGCTAACCGCCACAGTCGGCCAGATGGTACGCAAAGGTGACGTGGTATCCCTCTCCGGTAACAGCGGCCTCTCGACCGGCCCTCATCTCCATTGGGAGCTACATGTAAGCGGCCCTCCCGTAGACCCCCGCGAGTGGGTAGCCCGCAGCCTGCCCTAGCCTGGAAGGGTTAGTAGCGAGCGCCCCGCCCAACAGGTGGCAGGCCTTCCGCGGTCATCGCCAGTGACTGTCAGCCGCGAAAGCCACCGGTTAGGAGTTGGCTCACTCGTCTTACTCAGCGACCTCTATAAGCTGGTGTACAGACACGGCGTAATGCCCCGCCGGATCGAAAGGTGCGCGCTCCCAGGTGGAGTAGCGTGCCCATAGCTCGAAGCCCGCTTCCGCCGCCAACCTGTCATAGTCGTCGAGTTCAAGATCGCCCATGCTTAGCTGGAAGCCTGCGATGAGGAAGCCGCCGGGCTTCAGATGGCGAGCCATATTTTTGAGCACAGCGCCTTCGGTGCCAGGCGTCAGAAAGATCATCACATTGCCTGCCATCACAATCAGGTCGAAGCGCCTGCCAAGCTCTACAGTAGCAATGTCGGCGAGGTGCCATTCCAGCTCAGGGGCATTCTTCCGAGCAGCGCCAAGCATACCGGGGTCAATATCAACGCCCACCACATCTATCCCCCGCCGCGCCAGCTCAATAGCCACACGCCCTGTGCCGCACCCCGCGTCCAGCACGGAACCTGGCCCAAAGCTCTCCACCAGGTCAGCCTCGCCATGCACGTTCTGTCCCGCAAGCTCACGCTCCCTATAACCTGCGTCATAATCATCTCCCCGATTAGCAGAGGTGCCCAGCCAGCGGTTACCGCTCTCTCGTCCTTCCCTTTCCATACTATACCTCGCAATTAGCTACGTGCTGTCAAACGAGTCCGTTTGACAGCCAGGCCCGCGCCTTTTATATTATCACTGCATGCCTTCGTCCGCCACTAGCCCACAACTGGTCTTTATGGGTACACCGCAATTCGCTGTGCCGTCGTTGCGCGCGCTTGCTAATGAAGCTTACGTCATCACAGTTGTCACCCAGCCCGACCGCCCAGCGGGAAGGGGAGATAAGCTCACACCACCGCCTGTCAAAGTGGCTGCGGAGGAATTGGACCTCACAGTCTTGCAGCCGCCAAGCTTGCGCGACCCCGCCTTTCGCGCCCAATTAGCGGCTTTGCAACCCGATCTTACCGTCTTAGTCGCCTATGGAGAATACCTGCCATCATCCCTGCTCGATTTGCCGAAGCGTGGTAGCATCAACCTTCACCCTTCGCTCCTCCCCAGGTGGCGTGGCAGCACACCTGTGCAATCAGCGATACTGGCGGGAGACCTGACCACAGGCGTCAGCGTCATCCTGATGGATCAGGGCCTCGACACAGGGCCGCTCCTCTCTCAGGAAGAGGTTCCTATCGAGCCACACGAAACTTCTCCCCAGCTTTCGTCGCGCCTGGCAGAAGTAGGAGCGCAACTCCTCTCGAAGACTATCCGACGTTGGCTCCGGGGCGAAATCGAGCCTGTGCCACAGGGCGAAGAAGGCGCTACCCTCACGCATACGCTCACCAAAGAAGCCGGGGAGATAAAGTGGAACCTCTCCGCTATAGAAATAGAGAGGAGAGTACGTGCGTTGCAGCCGTGGCCGGGCACATATACCTGGTGGCAGCACCGCCTCCTAAAGATCATCAGCGCTGAGCCTCTTATCGCCCCAGGCGAGTTGGCTCAGCGGCCCGGCACCGTCGCCCTGATCGAAGGCAGGGGGCAAAAGATCGTGTCCGTGTGGACAGGCGCAGGCGCGCTGCGTTTGCTTCAAGTCCAGTTGGAAGGTAAGCCTGTGATAGAGGCACGAGCCTTGCTAGCAGGTTATCCTCAGATAGTGGGTAGCGTGCTGGGAAGCGAAGCCGGGTAGCTGCCGCTCTCATAAGGCGTTGTCCATAGCGCGGGCGCTCATAGCAAGCGCCCGCACCCAGCAATAAGAAAGAGGTAATCTCATACATGCCTGTTGTTACACCGGAGCCGAGGCTTCCCTTAGAGCCTGAAGAGTACCCTTTATATAGGCCGCCGAGCCGCATCGGGTGCTCTGGACTGAGCATAGTTACATTGCTCACGTTGCTCGTCTTCGGCGCGCTCCTGTTGAAGGTAACCCCTGGTGTGTCGCAGAAGATCGCCGATCTGCCCAAGCCGCTCCTGGGAATAAGCACAGATGCCACTGCTGATACCACGCCGGGTACGGGCGCTATGGCAACCCAAACAGCCATTACTACGACCCAGGCAAGCCCAACCACCCCTCCAACAGCAGCTCCTACCCCCGTGATTGAATACGTCAAGGTCGCTGCTACAGGCGGCGTAGGGGTGAAGCTTCGATCTTCGCCGAAGAGTGGAGCTTCATACAATGTAACAGTCGGGGAAGGGGCTGTGCTTCAGGTGGTAGGACCCGATGTCTCAGCGGAAGGCCTCGTCTGGAGGCACGTGCAGTTGCTGCCACCGGACGGGCGTGCCGGTTACGTGGTCACAAAATACCTGGCTCCTACCAATAAGCCGTAGTGTAACGCCTGGAACGGGATCGTATTGCGTAAGCGGTTGAGGATAAAGATGCACCACCCATAATCCTTCACGCACTACGCAATACGATCCCATTTCACGCTCCTTTGCGACTTGAAACACGTTACTTCAGGATGTACAATCAGGGGAGGAGTACAGGCTTCTTAGTATCGTAGATGGAAAGCAAGGTCCTGAGATGAGCAAGCAAAGATATGAAAAAGAGATAGAGGAAATCCTATCGAAATATGACGCCGATTCGGGGCGTGCCGAGAAGAAACCGGAAGAAAAGAAGCTTCCACGGGATTTCGGCGTCTACAGCAAGCGGCCCGCTCCCAGAAGCCAGCCTTCTGTGCCTTCTGTACAGAACTGGAAGCGATTCGGCGCGGGGCAATATATCATCGCCGCCTTTGGTGTTGCTCTCCTCGCGATCCTCGTCCGCAGGGTTACTCCCGACTTTGTACCCCTCGCCCTGGTAATAGTGTCCGCTCTCCTCTTCCTCGCCCCTATTGCCCTTTACCGCAGCACAGGCACCACCACAGGAGGCTGGTCGGCCCGAGAAGAGAAACGCTGGCGCGGGCAGGTGATAGACTTCAACACCCGCCGCAACGTCACAGACGACCCTTTTGCAAATATCAAGCGCTGGCTCAAGCGCAGATGATCATCGCGGCAATACGAGCCCATCCCCCTAACCGCTTTCCTGCGGAAAGGGAGAACTAGATTAACTGAGATAAAAACAAAGACAACACAGCAAGGGAAGGTTGCTGTGTTGTCTTTGTTTTAGAGAAGAAAGCCCTTCCACTCTAGCAGAGGGGTTGAGGTGAGACCTTGCCTTAGCGCGATGCCGGGCAGATCAGTCGTTGAACTTCACATCCTCTACTATGTGGTCCTCTGGACCGGGCAGCGACATCTGCAACCATTCGAGGAGGCGGGCATCGGTTTGCGGGTCGTGTTGAGCAAAGTGGTGATTGCCGCCGGGGAGGAGCCACAGCGCCTTCGGCTCCTGCACGCTGTCGTATATATGCTGACTTATGTGCGCAGGCACAACCTCATCCCCTTCGCAATGCAAAAGCAGGAAGGGCCGTGGGCTTATTCGCCGCGCTGCTTTCACTATGTCGAGCCGGTAAAGCAACTGCACGCAAGAATTGACGTTCACCCTCGGCGGGTTGGGCGCAATAACAGAAGATGGATGCCCGCGCTGCACCAGCCCAACCTCCTCCATGTGCATAGCCAGCAGAGGCTCACTGGGGGGGCATATGGCTACCACGGGCGAAATCTCCTTCAAGTGGGCAGCAGTGTGTATAGCCAGCCACCCACCAAAGGAAGCCCCCCTTATGGAAATGCTCATCGGGTTTACTTCCCGGCGGTTTTGCAAGTAGAGGTGAGCCGCCGCCACGTCGTTGAAGATATTGGCGTCTACCTCCCCACCGCTCTCACCGTGGCCCCGCAAGTCCATAATCAGTGTCGCAAAGCCCGCCTTTGCCGCACGCGCGCCGAAGTCGGCATAGTTCTCCTTGCACGAGCCGAAACCATGGCAAACAAT
This sequence comes from Chloroflexota bacterium, assembly GCA_027317125.1. Classification (GTDB taxonomy): domain Bacteria; phylum Chloroflexota; class Chloroflexia; order QHBQ01; family JADMIH01; genus JADMIH01. The sequence continues at coordinate 7,675 of DAHVFG010000106.1, forward strand.
AATACCGGGCGACCACTCCTGCTCCCCAGGAAGATACAGGTTAGCCGCCAGTTCCACGCCGTCATAAGTACTAAAACGCACTAGCTCCATAAGCTAGCCCTCCTAATCAGTGGTCAGCAGCCAGTGGTAACTGGTAACTGACTGCCGGCACAGCATTGACGCCGCTCCTACCCTCTGCTATAGTTCAGCTACATCACAGATAGACCGTAAAAGGAAGAGCAACCAATGTCACAAGATCGCAACTACGCGGAAGCACTCGCTGATAAGATAGAAAAACATACAGCCGTGGTTGGCATAATCGGCCTCGGCTACGTTGGCCTGCCTCTGGCTGTCGAGTTCGCCCATGCAGGCTTCAAGGTGGTTGCTGTAGACCTCGATCAGCGCAAGGTTGACGCCATCAACTCCGGGCAATCGTATATAAAGGACATCACAGATGATGCTGTGCGTAGCGCCATCGTATCGGGCAAGCTCCACGCCACTAACGAGTACAGCGCCCTCAAAGAGGTAGATACCATCTCGATATGCGTGCCCACGCCACTCCGAAAAACCAAAGACCCTGACATATCATACATAGTATCCGCTACAGAGTCTATAGCTGCCAACTTCCAGCCGGGCCAGTTGATTATACTTGAGAGCACCACCTACCCCGGCACCACGGACGAAATCATTCTACCACGCCTCTCCGCTGCGGGCCACCAGGTGGGGCGCGATTTCTTTCTCGCCTTCTCGCCGGAGCGCGTGGACCCCGGCAACACTAAGTACCACACAAGCAATATCCCCAAGGTAATAGGTGGCGTCACCCCTGACTGCGGGCGGCTGGCCGCGTCCCTCTACGCTAATATAATAGAAAAGATCGTCCCTGTCTCCTCCACCGCCAGCGCTGAGATGGTCAAGCTGCTGGAAAACACCTTCCGCGCTGTAAACATCGGTATGGCTAACGAGCTTGCGATAATGTGCGCCAAGCTGGGCATAGATGTATGGGAGGTTATAGATGCGGCGGCCACCAAGCCTTTCGGCTTCATGCCTTTCTACCCCGGCCCAGGCCTCGGTGGGCACTGCATACCAATAGACCCACTCTACCTGTCATGGAAGCTCAAGACACTCAACTACAACGCCCGCTTTATCGAGATGGCTTCCGAAATCAACACTGACATGCCCAACTATGTGCTCGATCTGGTAGCAGACGCACTGAACGACAGGTCGAAAGCGATACGCGGCAGCCGTGTGCTGGTGCTCGGCGTCACTTATAAACGCGATGTAGAGGATGTGCGCGAGTCGCCCGCAATAGATGTTATCAACCTTCTGCGCTCGAAGGGCGCGCAGGTAGACTACCATGACCCCTATGTTCCAACTTTGCAAACCGAAGAAGGCCATGCCGCCATGCACACAATAGAGCTTACAGAAGAAGCCTTGCAGCGATATGACGCCGTACTGATCATAACCGACCATAGCTCATATGACTGGCGCTGGATAGCCGAAAACGCCAGGTTGGTAGTAGACACCCGCAACGCCACCAGGCAAGTCAAAGGCGCAGACAACATCCGAAAGCTCTGAGGTTAGGGCCTGGCGGCTGCTAATCCCCAACCCCTGATCCATGATCCCTAATTATGCTACGAACCCTCCTTTGCGACGAGAACAACAGGTTTCTTGTCATCGAAGACCCATCGCAGATTAGCGAGATAGTGCAGCGCAAAGACCGGCATCTGTGGCTCGATCTTGAGCAGCCTACCCTGGCTGAATTCAGCATGATCCAGGAAGAGTTTAATCTACACCCACTCGCAATCGAAGATGCTATGGCCCGTCACCAGCGCCCCAAGGTTGACCAGTATGAGAGCTTCTACCTGGTAGTTTTCTACGCAGTTACCTCCGAAGAGCCTGACAAAGCTGAAGCTGCGCCCACCACCTATAGCCGGAAAAATGCGAGGTTTGTAACGTCCTCCAGTGACGGGCACGAGGCGCAGGTGAATGGCGCA
>DAHVFG010000107.1:0-9604 GCA_027317125.1 Chloroflexota bacterium
CGCCGAGAGTGAGCGCCAGGCCATACCAATCTGTGCCGCGATTGAGGCCCTTGATGCCCATTTTGTGCGCGGTATCAATGACATCCTGCACGCCCGCGAACTGCAAAGCCTTTACAGCGGGAATGTTGAGCGAGTTAGCAAGCGCCTCCCGCACTGTCACCCAGCCGCGCTCCTTACCATCATAGTCTTTGGGTATATAAGGCGCCTGACCCGGGTTCGGGAAAGCGGTCAAATTGTCTAGGAGAACTGTGCCTGGGGTCCAACCCTTCTCGAAGGCAGTGACATAGGTGATCGGCTTGAAGGACGATCCCGGTTGGCGCTCGCGTATTGCCACATTTACCTGGCCGTCTATTGCCGTATTGTTGTAGTCAACCGAGCCGACCATCCCCAGTATCTCACCGGTGTTAGGCCTCATTACCACGATAGCCGCATTGGTTGCTTGCTGCTGCTTTAGCTGGTCTATGCGGTCGCTTGCTACCTTCTCCGCAGCGGCCTGCACGCCGAGATCAAGGGTCGTGTAGATTTTCAGACCCATATCTCCAACATTGGGGCCGTACTTGGTTTCAAGATATTGCTTGACATAATAAACGAAGTGAGGTGCACGCAGCACTTCGGTATACGGGTGTAATGTGAGATTTGCAGCTTTGGCGGCGTCCGCTTGCTCCTGGGTTATCATACGCTGTTTAGCCATGAGGTCGAGTACGATAGCCTGCCTGCGCTTGGCCTGCTCCGGGTTTACGAGGGGGTCGTACTCAGTAGGAGCCTGGGGTAGGCCTGCGAGCAACGCCGCCTCTGGGAGCGTCAGGTCTTTTGCAGGCTTACCGAAGTAGCTGAGAGACGCGGCCCCGATGCCATAAGCACGGTGACCATAATAGTTCTGGTTGAGGAACATGTCCATGATCTCGTTTTTCGAGTACTCACGGGTCATTTGCACTGCCAGCACTGCTTCTTTGATCTTGCGGGTGAATGATCGCTGGCTTCGCTCGTCCTGGGTAAGCACTATCTGGCGGACGAGCTGCTGCGTAATCGTTGACGCACCTGATTGACCATCACCGCTCAGGTTGATAGAGATTGCACGTGCGATGGCAAGAGGTTCTATACCGAAGTTTGTATAGAAGCTGCTATCTTCGGCTGCTACTGTGGCGCTTATCACAAGTGGGGATATCTGGTCAATAGTAAGCTCTTCGCGCCTGCCGGTTTGCTCGTCTACCAGATCGTAAAGAGGTGTACCGTTGCGGTCATATATCTTGCTCGTTTGTATGCTGATGCCATGCGACTGTAGATTGTATGGGTCAACAGGAGGAAGGTTGCTGACGTAATAAGCCGCGCCGGCGAAACTTCCCCCAGCGCCGGCTGCCAGCACCACGCCCATTAGGAGGACCGCCAACATAGCTAATCGCACAACTATTGATGTAGGCCCCCCGCTGCCAAAGCGCATGGCAGCTACCTGAGCACGTGTATGACCTACCCGGGAGCGGGCGCGCATGTTGCGCTGCCTCATCATAAAATAGGGGAGTGGCCTTCTGTGCGCTGATGGACGGTGAGTAGTGGGTTGTTTCGTGTAGTCCCACTCCTCGGTTTTGAGTCTGAGGCGCAGACCCTTCAGGTCTGTGTCGCGCAAGCGAGAAGTAGTTGCGCCAGGTGCAGGTATGAATCTGGTGTCGCTGCTTACCTTCGTCGTGATTGTATGCCCGTTGCCGTGTGCATCACCGTTACTATGTCCATTACCGATGCGCGCTGTCACCGGGCGAACGGCCTGCATACGGGCATGCTCCGGGCCATGCCCGTTACCGTTATGCTGAGCCGGGCCAAAGGATGAGGTAAGTGAAGCCTTCGGTGCGGGGCCTAACCGCACTCTAGCCTGCGGCACTCCGTTGGTGTGCCCTGATGTTTTACCGGCGCCGTTAGAGTTCTCTTTATTAGACATCTTCATAAGCTATTATAGAGCAAAAAAGCTCCCCCATGTGAAAGTGCAAAAGTGTATCGCTGTAACTTCGGGTGAATGAGCGTGCCGCTATACCGCTTTGTCCTCAAGTGTATTCCTCAATACGATACCATTGTGGTCAACTTTCCGTCAAGTTGCTCACAACTGGTAAGCGTTCAGAGTAAGCCATGACCCTATGGGCCACCATTACGAATGAAAATACGAGTGATTTAGCACCCCTCTATACTACTACCCTTCTCGTTTTCAGAGGAGTTGGGGTAGAGCACCTTCTTGGGGCATATGCGCGGGCGTGCCCTCACCCGCCCTCACCCTATGCCCCTCTCCTATGAAGGGAGAGGGGGCTTTACTCCTGCTGAGTGCACAGGGGATACAGTTGTTCTCCCACGTGTGGGAAAGGGGCATGGGGTGAGGGTGCGTAAGGGTACGCCTCCACAGCTACCCCAAGAAGAGTGCTCCACCCCAACTCTGAACGCTTACCACGCCTTACTGCATTTGCCCCTTACCATGCGACTGTTATATACTCAATTGTGGCTATAACCTATCGTGCTGAGAGCAAGGCGCTTTTGCGCAGGATAGCTCTACTTGGTGTACGCATTCATGATTGCGCTGAGGAATGCGCAGCGCAGGCGGTAGAGGGTTTTCTCAAGGAGGAACCGCCGCGCCTGCACCAGATATGCACTGTCAATCCCGAGTTCGTGATGGAAGCGAGAAGCAACCCTGCCTTTCGCAGCTTGCTCAACAATGCCGACCTGGCGACGCCTGACGGCGCGGGTATAATCGCGGCGGGTCGCCTGCTTGGTACACCTTTCAAGGGGCGCGCTACGGGGGTTGCTCTTGTGGGGCGTCTGGCGCAGCTCTCAGCGCAGAGAGGCTACAGGTTATTCCTCCTGGGCGCGGCGCCCGGAGTGGCCGGAGAAGCTGCCGCCGCGTTGATGCGCGAGTATCCTGGCCTGAATGTGGCGGGCACATATGCCGGGTCGCCCCAAAACGCCGATTGGGCCGCGATAAAGGAGAGGCTAGAGAGCGCCCAGCCCGATCTGCTGCTGGTGGCATACGGCGCGCCCAGGCAGGATCTGTGGATAGGAGAGCACCGCGACGAGTTGCCATCTTCTGTCAGGGTGGCTATGGGCGTAGGAGGGGTCTTTGACTACTTGTCGGGCCGGGCGCCGCTCGCGCCGCCTCTCTTACGCCGTGTAGGGTTGGAGTGGCTGTACAGGCTGGTGAAGCAGCCCTGGCGCTGGCGGCGTATACTGAGGGTCTTTGCCTTCGGGGTAGTTGTCCTGAAAAAAGCCCTCACGCAAAGAGGCCGATGGGTGAAGGGTGAAACGTGAGGGATTATGGCTGTACTACCTTTATCTCCGACTCTGTACGCAGTACGCAATACTCATCACGTTTCACGTTAGCGTAGAAAGCAGATAATGAGCACTACTGATTACAACTTAGAGGAGAGAGACGACCCGGAAGCGCCGATGCACTGCGTAAACCACCCGAGTGTAGAGACCTACCTTCGGTGCGGCAAGTGCGGAGCTCCAATCTGCGCCAGGTGCCGCGTCAGCACGCCCGCCGGCTTCCGGTGCTTCAACTGCGCCAACTTGCAGACCTTACCGACCTACGCGGTGAGCAGCGACTACTACCTGAGAGGAGCAGCGGCGGGCCTGGTAGCGGGCGGCGTGGTTGGCGTGCTCATGGGCTTCTTTCCCGCCTTCGAGTTCTGGGCGGCTCTCCTTATGGGGATCGCTGTGCCGGAAGCCATATCCGCAGCCACCAACCAGAAGCGCAGCCCCGGCTTGCAGACAATAGCTGTCAGCTCGGTCATCTTCGGATTTATAATCAGCCGGGTGGTTCTGAACGCCTTCCCATTCGCTATTTTGCTGGGTGGAGTAAACTTCCCGGGACCAGGGGGGATACCTCTGCTTGACAGCTTGCCTTTCTACCTGACGCAATATTCGATAATGTGGCTGGCCCTTGCCGCCTTCTTTGCTTACCGCCGCTTACAGTAACTTCATGACAGATGCCCATGCTCCTATTAGCGAGCGCGACCTTCTTCGCCTTGAGAAGATAATCGCAGGCTTCCAGGGCGTGCGCGTGCTGGTGCTTGGCGACTTGATCCTCGACAAATACACCATCGGCAAACCGACCCGCATCTCCCGTGAAGCGCCCATAGCTGTGCTGGAGTTTACACGCGAGTACGGCGTGCCGGGAGGCGGCACAAACCCTGCCTGTACAGTGGCCGCGCTTGGCGGGCAGGCTTACCTAGCAGGGGTAGTCGGCGAGGATGAGCCTGGGCGTGAGCTGAGAGAAGAACTTGTAGCGCATGGTGTGAACATAAGCGGTGTAGTCTCCGACGCTTCCCGCCCCACTATAGCTAAGAGGCGGATCGTGGCTCAGGTGACGCCCACTATGCTTCAGCAGGTAGCTCGCGTTGACCATATAGACCGCACACCTATCGGCGGTAAAGTAGAAGCCTCTCTCTTGCTTGCTGTTGAGAAAGTCATGCCAATGTGCGATGCGGTATTGCTGAGCAACTACAAGAGCGGCACCCTCACCCCACGCCTCGTTGGGCGCACACGCGAGCTGGCAGCCTCCCAGAACAAATTAACTACTGTAGACGCGCAGGGCGATCTGGCTCTCTTCCATGACTTCGGCATCGTAAAGTGCAACCAACCAGAAGCTGAGGAGGCGCTGCGCAGGCCCCTCAACACTGAGCAAGATTTCCGAGAAGGGCTGGCGGCGTTGCTCGACGATCTCAACGCGGACGCGGTGATAGTAACACGTAGCGCGGAAGGGATGTCTGTCATCTCCCGCGACGGCGAGCATTGCCACATAGCTGTGACCAACACTTCTGAGGTGCTCGACGTGACGGGGGCCGGCGATACGGTGATAGGGCTGGTAACGATGGCGGTGGCAGCGGGCGCGAATCTCTTCGACGCCGCACGCCTCGCCAACTACGGCGCGGGCGTAGTGGTTCGCAAGTGGGGCAATGCTGTCCTCACTCCAGAGGAGTTGCGCTCGGCCCTTCGAAGATAGCAGGAGTTATGAATTACGAGCTAGAAGTTAGCAGGTAGATGACATAGTGGTGAACGCTTTATAAGTCATAATTCGTAGCCCGTAATTCCGCCGCAGGCGGAAAGGGAGGATACGTGCTGATAGCACGCTTGCTGTCTATAGCCTTTATATTGGTTGCGGCTGGTTTGCTGGCGGCTTGCGGCGCTCTGGGTTCGGCAGCGCCGCTGAGTGGGGTTACGGCTTCTACCGATAGTATTGTGCCTGGATCGTCGGGTATCGGGCGGCCTGCCGGGGCCATCGAGGTGCGCTATACGCTGGGCAGCGCCGCTGATGTATCCGCGCAGCTACAAGGGCCCGCAAGCAGCACCCTTCTGGCCGCTCGTCAGGAGGCGGGCAGCCACATACTTCGTTTCAGCGGCGTAATCTCCGCGACAAACTCCGCTCAACCCTCCAACGACTACCGGGTGATGAGGCAGGTAGTGCCTTCCGGCAATTACACCATAACCGTGGCGGCTGGGGCGGCCCGCGAAAGCGTCCGCTTCAAAGTCAGTGACGCCAACAACCAACCTCCCACTATCGGCAATCTGGTGGTACGCCCCCAAAGCATCTCACCCAATAGCGATGCCATTGATGATGTAGCGCAGGTAACGTTCCGCACGAGTGAGACTACCACCCTCTCCGTAGACCTCGCATCGGCTGATGGCACGGTCATCCCTGCTCTTGCCCCTTCGCTGCACAGCGCAGGTGAGCAAAGCGTTGTAATAACAGGGCGGAATTTGCTGGGGGAGACGTTGCCCGACGGCGCGTACACTGTGACGGTATCTGCACGAGACGAAGCAGGCAACCTGATTGAGGCGCAGCGCCCGCTAAAGATAGAGGGCGGAGGCAAGCCGCAGGTACAGATTGTGAAAGTGGAGATAACCCCCCAGCAGATCATCCTTGGCAACTCGATAGCGGTGAGCATAACGGTCAAAAACATAGGCAATGTGCCGCTACGCACCCAGGGTCCCGACAAAGGTTACACCTACACGACGAACGACAGCTACTCCTCGGTCGAAGGCAACAAATGGGTAGACAAAGCGGGGTTGTGGCGCGTAGGCGTAGACTGGGACGGCAACAGCGGGGGCGGACCATCCCGCTATCCATTCCGCTGGGGTTTCGGGCATACCCTCATGCCCGGTGAGACAGTCGTCACAGGTGGCAAGATAACCATCCTGAAGCAAGAGAGCACCATGTGGTTCTATGCAGGTGTGCTGCAAGAGGGCGTACGTATAGTTCTCGACCGCCTGGGCAGAAGCGCAGTAAAGGTCAGCTTCTAAGCCCTAGAATCTACTCCATGGAGCTTACAACCTAAAGAAGCTTTAGCTTGTGCGCACATATTCGCGTAAGCCAACAGCCAGCCTCGTAACTATTCCCCTTCCCTCTGGAAAAGGGGTCAGGAATAGTCTTTTGGCTGCCAGGATGCGAAGCCACTCGCCATCTTTAGCGCAACTGGTACAACTTGTAATCGCCCACCTGGAAAAGGAGCGGCCCAAAGTATTTTTGGGCGAAAGCTTGCTCGGCGGGAGCGTCGGGATCAGCACCGAGAGGCTGGCCTGGAGCCAGCATATCGCGCCCGTGGACCAGCACATGAGTGATCCCTAGCTCGCGCAGACGCGCCCGCCAGATATCGGGCGCGGCGGCGAAGCCAGTATACAGAGGCACCAGCCGCGCATAGACGTAGGGTCGGGGTATATAGTAGCCTCTTGGCTGCCCGTCCCAAAGGTAAATCTTGGCGTCAGGCGGGGTGTGCCCAGCTATGTACTGTATCATCGGATAGTCTTCCATGTAAGCTGCCAGGTAGCTGCCTTCGGCGCTCTGGCTCAGAGCGAGCACCGTCGGCAGATATATCCGTGTGCTCAAGCCGGCTACTATCACGATAGAGCCGAGGGCTGCCGCCACTACAGCACCCACGAGCGGTCGTGTTGTTCGGAAACGCTCGGCCAACGACACAAGACCGCAAGCTCCCAGCAGCGCCGCCAGTAAGAAGAAGGTGGAAAGATAGCGGGCGCTGGTGTGCGAAAAGAAGAAGGCCCATAGCAGCCAGTAGGCCGCCGCCACATAAGCAACCAGGCGAAGCGCGGGCTTCCACCGAGCAAATACCAGTGCGGGCAGAGCAGTCAGGAGCAAAGGGCCAAGGCTCACCACATGTACCTGATTGTCAATAGCGAGGGGTAGCCGGTTCATAGCGTCCCACAGATATTGCAAGCCATTCCACAGGTTGGCCAGGCTGAGACCGGGCGCTCGCCCAAGCAGTGTTTCGGGCGAGGCTTGCGGCGACCAATATAGCCCGCCAAAGACCTCGCCGGCGAGCGGCCACACGGGATTGCCCGTAGAGATGTAGTTACGCAATAGCCACGGCGCGGCCAAAGCCAGAAAGGGCGCGCCAAAAGCCACTAGAGGAAGGATAAATTGCGCCGGCGACGCGCGCTCAGTACCCCGCGAGCGCAAGCCCCTACGAACGGTTATCACCAGCAACGCGACACCCAGTGATAAAGCCACCGCGAAACCGTAGTACTTTACAGAGAAGGCAAGCCCGCAGCATATACCTGATAAGACCAGGTATATGCTTTTGTCTCCCACACCGGGGCTTTCTCTCACCGCAAGCCAGAAGGCGTATATACCGAGAAAATCGAAGCCGGCCTGTGCGAGGTCGGTATTCGCGGCGCGAAGAATATAGCCGATAAGGGGCGTGGAAACAAAGATAGCGGCGGCGAGGAGTGGGAGCGCCCTCCATAAGCCCTCTCTGCCCCCTGCAATATAGCGTTTCGCGAAGAGCGCCGTGGCTGCCGGGCCAATCAACCCGGCGACAAAGGCGAAAAGCACCGCCAGCCGGTCGCTGCCCAGCAGCAGACCCCAGGTGTAGAGCATCTCCATAAGCTGCGGGAACAAGCTGTAGCTGCTATCCGGGTAGAAGAGTACTGCGTGCTGCTCGATATAGCGGCGCGGCAGCGCCAGGTGATACATGAGGTCGTCCTGTGTAGCCACAGGCACCAGGGCCTTAAACAGCGCAGAAAGAAGGGCAGCGGTTATCACCAGCGCGAGGAAGATGTTAGCCGGGTTCCTCATCATGGGAGCGACTTGCCGCAGGTACGGCGGCACTTTCCGCACCTCCACAGCGAGAGGACGATACGCCACCACCGCCATGACCAGCAGCACTGCCAACCCCACAGGCAAGTAAATCAAGCCTAGCAAGCCCAACGCCAGCATAGCGAATGCCATGACCCCATAGCCAAGCGCCAACCCGAAGAGAAGCCGCTCGCCCAGGCTAAGCCCAGAGCCAACACGCAGCAGGCGCAGCACAAGCAAACCCAAACCGGCGGCTACACCGGAAAGGATGATGATCGCCAGTAGTTCTACAGCATGCGCCAGGAGGGGCGGTAGGTTAAACATCAACTTCTACAGATCGAAGCTTTATGGTGTCGTGCATAGAAAAAGAGAGCGACGAAAGGCTCTCGGCTACAAATATGGTACTTATGTACCAGATTCATCGTCCTTTCACCAGCGTCACAGCAGACTCTGTTATACACTAATATAAGCCAACACCAGTGGTCAGTTACGAGTTACGAGTGATTACCATGACCGCCCATCAACTACCGGCCACTCGTCCAAAACAGCGCACGTAGTAAAGAAATAGCTTTTCCGTTATATTTTAGGAAAGGCTACAAAGTAGAAGCCCTCCTAATGCATGGTTAGCGAAAGATCACAATCCGGGCTGCAAAAGAGTGAGCGTGCTACAAGACGCGTTGGGCGTTCGCACGGCGACTCGCGCAAGCCGCGCAAGCATCGTAAGCCAATCTTAGCGGGTGCGCCTGTCCGGTTGCGTTTGCAAGCCAACACAGCAAAAACAGGAGCGGCTCCTGCACAGGCGCGCGTGGCCCTACCTGCAATAACCTTTGCCCCCAAGCATACCCTCACAAAGGCTGTGCCCGCCGCATACTCCTCGAAGAAGCGGCAGCGCGGGCGCAACGCACTCTTTCTGCTCGGCACAGCCAGGCGGCGCAGAGCGCGTGGCGGCGCGTCGCGTGGCGGCTACTATGCTCTCTCTACCGTCAGCAAGCAGCACAGCCTGCCTCGACCCGTCTCATGGGCGCTACGAAGCATAGGGTCGCTGGTCCTCGCCTCTTTTCTCTTAAGCCTTTTTGTGGGTATAGGATTGCTCATAGCTTACGCCTACTTTGCCAAAGACCTGCCTTCAGTAGATAACATTCACGGCATACAGTTCCAGACAACCCGCATCTACGACCGGCATGGTAATCTCCTCTACGAGATGTACGACCCTGATATAGGCAAACGGACATATGCGACCATAGACCAGCTGCCCAAGTCACTCATCAATGCCACTATCGCTGTCGAGGATTCAACCTTTGAGCAGAACAATGGCGTTGATCTCAGGGCTATCATTCGCGCATTTTACATCAATCTGACCAACAAAGGCTCGTCAGGTGCTTCGACTATCACCCAGCAGCTTGTACGGCGAGTGCTCCTCCCCGAGAAAGACGAAAAGACCTTCACCCGCAAGATACGCGAAGCTATCCTGGCTGTGCGTGTCAACGACAAATACTCAAAAGAAAAGATCCTTGAGATATATCTCAACGAGATATACTACGGCTC
>DAHVFG010000108.1:0-9562 GCA_027317125.1 Chloroflexota bacterium
TGGCTGCAGTTGCGTCTTCTGTGCCTCTTGTGCCTCCCGCACCCTGAAGCCACGAGCCTGCAATATGCCCCAGGTGCCAGTCCGGAGCAGCTTCAGGCCTTCGAGTCTCAAAACGATCGCCTGTATAGAGACCCCATAGTAATGGGCCAGCCTGCACAAATCCAGAACGGTAACTTTGCCCTGCGCTCGCTTAATGTCACTGAAGTGCATCGCCAGACCGTTGGCCGGCATGAGGAAATTGAGGCTGAAAGCATTCGTAAATCGCTCGCTCTCAGGCTTTCGCCGGTAGCCGCCCTTCAGCAACACCTCCGGCTTGAGCCGGTATGCGAGGAAGTGTGCATAGGCATGGGCCAGTGACAAGCGGCGACTCTCTTCAGGGTGTGCGCTGTTGATCGCAATGCAGCCGCCCAAAGTGTGATCATAGTGGTATAGCGCCGAAACGCGGTCGGGCAGCTCCATGAAGAAGATGCGCAGCCCTACTTCCTGCTCGAGCACATCCCGCAAGGCTGGATCCGTGGGGATGGGACCGTTCCCCAGGTCAAGACGATTCCGCTCCTGGATGGCGATCATCTCCCCCGCATAGTCATGCCGCAGCCCTGCGATCGGATACTCAGATGGATACTTTCGAACCAGAGGCGACCGGGTGATCTCCTCCAGCTCCAGGTAGTCACGGCACAGGTCCTCAAACTCGGCAATATATGGCGCGATCTTCCCTTCGGTAGGTGTGCGCATAAGTATGGTCACGCGGCCAACTCCTGTTGAGGTTGAGGTGAGCGGGAGAGGAGCCGCAGTTGAGGGGCTGGAGCACGAACAGTGGGAGTAGGAGCAACCTGTTCAGGCACTCGGTACCACAGCAGTTCCCACAAGGACCAGCGATGGTCAGTGATGCCCGCAGCCATAGCAGGGGTACGCTTCACCCCTCTTTCGGAGAGCAAGCTTTGATGGTAGCAACAGAAGTTGTAGACAGTGCCCACCAGGTACATACCCGCATGCAGGCTGCCCGTGTTCGCACTGCGCGCCAGGTTGCGAGTGCGCCTAGTAAGGCAAGCAAGACGTGCGCGGAAAGTGGCGTTGAGCCTCTCGATGTAGGCGGTGTTGAGTACGCCCCAACCCTGCGTTCTCTCTATCAGAGTTCCAAGCTGCTCCCATGTGCCCTGCGCCAGTCGCCTCGATACCTCCAAGCCGACACGTTTACCGCCCTCCCACACGTACTGCTTGACCACCTGACCAATGACCACACCTTCCCAGGGTACAAGCCGGGGTCTACCTCTGTGGCCGGTGTACACCGGAGAGCGGAAGGCTCGCTGCACCGCGCCCACGTAGGATGCCAATCCATCTACGGCTATCAACAAAGGCAACAAGGGAGATGGCAAGGCGCATCTGTAGATGAAACTCACCACCCCCTCAATCAACTCCCTGTTACGCGAGGGGCTACACACTCCACCCAACCACAGCCGGGTAGTCACCATGAGGGCCATTGCCATCCACACCACACCCTTCTGGGTCTTGACCCTGATTTCATCGGCCTGCACCTGTCCCAGGTCACGAGGGTGCACCACCAACTGGTTATGCACCCTCTCACAGTGAGCGCCAGCCCGCTCTATCCAGCCCCGCACAGTGCGAGCCTGAAAGCCGAACGCTGCCACGATTGCCTCTACAGGACAGCCATGTGCCACCAGGTTGAGCACCAGCGTTATCGTTTCGGCCTGTGTATGTACTCGGTAGAAGGGTGTGCCCCTTCTGGCAGAGAACGGCGTGTTGCAGGTGTGGCACATGTACTGCCCTTTGACCCGGCTATGCACTCCGATGTTGTCTTTGCCTATCTGCCCACTTGCAGGACAGGCCGGATTGGGGCAAAATACCTCTTGCGGGTTCATGGTAGTCCTCCTGAGTTCCTAGCTCAAAGAGATTCTACCTGGACCCGTGTATGTTAGTCACCCATTGTGCGGCTCACCATACTTTTCCGCACACCTACCTTCCCTTCATCTTGCTCAGTTATATGAGATATACGAGATGGCTCACGAAACTGCACCGAGAACGCTTCGGTTTGAGGGCGCGGGCGCACAAAATCGCCGACCTGCTGGCCGTAGACACGAGCCAACCTGATAAGCTCGCCGGCTTTGGCTCGGCGCTCACCCTTCTCTATAGCCGCCAGGGTCGTGCGCGCCAGATCCACCAGTTGAGCAGCTGCATCCTGCGTCAGGCCGCGCCCCTTTCGGGCCTGCTGAAGTCGCTTACCCAACACCTTTGGATCTATCGTCTCAAGGATGTTATTTTCCATTGGCTTTCTTTACCAGTATAGGGTGATTCGTTCCTTTCTGCAGGGGATTTCAGGTGATCTAGAGCATGCCCTTTGCATCCAGGCCGGAGGCGATTATAAGATTGGCTTAGTGATTATTCCAGGATCGAGTGCAAGAAGTGCGGCCTAATATTCGACTGTAAGCCATGAGATTTGGCCGACTATACTCTACACAGGAGCTCGATGCCCTCTGAAGCCGCTATCAAATCTAGGTTCTGCTGCACATTGTAGGAAGTTAGGAAGTTTACTATTGACAGAACTTCCTAAACCTGCTATAATGCGTTGCATAGACCTGAACGTCAGTTTACGCACTCAAGGGGGTCACAAAATGCCAGTTGCAGATCTTGTACCGACAGCTGAAATATCCGGAAGTGAGCAGGCTGCAGATGATGCCACTCAGTTGGCGCTGGAGCAGGCGGCTAAGCAAGTACCGGAGTTAGTTGATCTTTTTACAGCGAGCTTCCAAACCTACCTGCAGACCTTGGCTGAGCAGCCGCTACCGTCGGTGGTGGATATCGCTTTGGTGTTCGACACTGTAGAATTGGATCCTGCTCTTGAGGTGTTGCATAGGGGGCGATCTCTGTCCGGTAAAGATGTTTGGCAAGCACTCATTACTCCCGATATACAGCAGCAACTGGTGCAAGGCGTAGTGCAACTCATCGTTTGGAACCTGGAGACAGCTGCGCCCATCTATGGACCGGTTGAAGCCAGACTCCATAAATTGCTCGAGACTACGTATCTGACAATTCTGACCACATCACTTTCTGCCGAAGCCTTCGCGAAAGCTAGGGTGGGTCCCTCTATTGATGCCACTAGGCTTGAGACTCTGGACAATCAGATTGAGGAAGCTCTAACCTCATTCCCCGATTTGCAGACCATTTACCGAGATGTTGCAGCCCTTTCTGTGGAGGAAGTGGTCCGGGAGCTATCGAACACGCTTACCGACGGCATTATTGGATACATTGTGGATGTAAGTGATCGAACCGTCCGTAGTTGGGTGAGTGGTAAGCACAAAGTACAAAGGGCGGATTCGACAAAGTTGCGCGTAGCTCTCGCTGCCGTGCGTGCATTACTGGTGTCAGAGAAGCCAAGAGTAATCCTCAGGTGGTTTGCCAACGAAAACTCGGTGCTCGATGGAGATGCCCCCGCAGATTTCTTGCGAGAAGGAAAGTCATATGATTGGGTCATCAGAGCTGCGGCCTCTTATGCCCTGGACGGTGCATAAAGGTGCATAAAGGTGCATAAGTGTCCAGGTATGTTGCCGCTCCTTATACAGACTACGTATTCATTGAGGCACCCCCCGACCCGATCGTAAGGGTTGGCAAAAGGGGCTTCAACTTATGGATACCGAAGGATTGGAACCACCCCAAGAGACGACCTGATGGAACGTTCGGCGATCGATTTGACGATCCGGGTAGGTTGCACAACCCACCGATCCCGGATGACGACATGTTCAGGATGATTTACGCTGCCAGTGGCCCAGAGGGGGCTGTATGTGAGACTGCCGCCTACCTCCGTCCCAAGCCCAGGAAGTTGAGAAACAGATCATTGGCCAGACGGTCAAACCAGGCCGACAAAGGCGTCATGGACGAAGATTGGTGCAGTACGCGTAAAGCTTCGTTTACTTCGCTCAACAAGGACCTGGTGTTTGTAGATGTGTCTTCTCACCAGACTGCGAACGCTTTGAGCGAAGATAGGTTCATAGCTCACTGGATAGCAGCCGCGGGCTACTCAGACGTGGATCCACTGATCTTCCGGGGCCCGAACAGAAGGCTAACCCAGGAAGTTGCACGCCATATCTGGGAACGTACGGAGCCTGGCGGGATTGGATTGCCCGGGCAGCCACCTGGCAAGGTAGTGGCAGGAATTTACTATTCGTCCAGGCATGGCGATGGGACGTATGATTACCCGTGCTGGGCATTGTTCGATAAGAGAGTAGATGGTCACCACAATCCCGGCCATGATGTTGACCTCTCGCTGGATGACACGTGCCCCTTGGCTCCGCATATCAAGCGGGCGGCGGAATACCTGGGCCTGGTAATTGAATAGCTGAAGTCAAAAAGCTGCCCTCGGAAGCGAGCTGTTCAACGCATGTGGTCAGACACAGGGACATAGGGGCTAATCCAGCTTGCGGGCAGCATACGTCAGGGCAGCTTGGAGGTCCTCCTCTACCAGGTCAGGCATCTCTTCTAGGATCTGCTCTGCACTCAGACTGGCGGCGTATAACTCAAGGATATCAGTTACACGGATGCTCATGCCCTGAATACACGGTCGCCCTCCACATCGCTTCGTATCGATGCTTATTCTGTCCAACAAATGGGCGTTCTCATTCACGATTGTCGGTCTCCCTGCCTCCCCGATCGTCCGTCAACTCTCGGTAGCACACAAATTGCCCGCCACGACCATGAACCTGCGTTAGCCGACGGCGACAAAGTGGCGCGCAGCAGCCAGGGTTTCCTCCGACCGGCCTTCTCGCAGCGATGTGGCAGGCATCACGAAATCCAACTGCGGCTCGTTGCATGTAAACCACGTCGCAGCAACGCCAGGTGCCTCAAAGCGGTCTATAAGCTCCAAGATCTCGTAGGCTGCTGCCAGACGGCGCTCGCTCTCCTGCGCCATGTCAGCGACATCCCCACTTGCCCAACGGTGTACAGTCCTCTCGCTCTTGTCTGTTATATATGCGAGGAGCTCTGTCGGAACTGAATTGCAGAGGGCGCGCGCCATCTCCCACGGCGGAGTAAGTTCAACATGGCTGCGGACCTCACTCACAATCTGAGCGAAATCCTCTTCTCTCCGGTTGGCAGCATTTTTGTTCATACGAGGGTATGCTCAATTATACTTCGGGTCTTGATCTCACGCCGTTGCACTTCTGGCACTCCGCCATGCTATAATTTCGTAAGGGGTTGTGATGGAGGCGGCAACAGCGGTGTAGGGTCCGGGTCACTCCTGCCTGTGTTCTCTGCCTAATACTTCACCATCTCGAGGGTTGAGATCAGCTCAATGTGTGGCGCACTCTACAGAACAAGCCGAGCGCATTTCTATTGTCCGTAGCTATCGCCAACTGCGATGCACGCCGAATAGCAACAGTCAGAGCTTCTTCATCGTCGAGGTCAGCAAAACTCGCGAGCAGGTTCTCCTCATCATCCGAACCTGCCGTCACCATGGTCATTACGCGGGAGCCCAATGTCGTGAGGCCGCAGATGCCACAGCCGGGGCTTACGATAGGCTATGCAGGCTACGCGACCTAGCGGTCCCGGTGGTTGGCGAGAAATCGTTGTCCGGGCTTATGCCGCCGACTGGTATACATTGATGCCGTGCACTCGCAGGATAACTATATAACGCTTCCGCTTGAGGAGCGTGCCGTCGCTGGCCTTCATCTCTATGTCGTGGATGCTCGAGTGGTAGCGTTCGTAGGTGCCGTCAAACGCATCGCACACCTCGTCTATCACGCCCTTGTTCTCGGGTGCCCCCACTAGGTAGATGGTTTCAGTATGGTGAGGCTCCAAGTTGTTGCGGATATACTTCACCCACGCCTTTGCCCCGCTCGCCGCTATTTTCGCGCTCCGGCCCACGATAACTATGCCTACCCGGCAGTACTCGCGGTTAAACTCCAGGTCACCCTCATCGCCCACCTTACGCTGCGCCACCTTATCCAGAAACTCGATAAGTGCACTGATCTCAGCCTGTATTTGTCCCTTTCTAGGCCCACCGAAAACCTTGTTCCCTAGAAAGTCCAGCTCCCGCAGGAAAACGGGGAAGAACAGCGCGCCCTTATCGAGCCGGTCATACGCGGCATAATGCTTGGCTATCTTTGTGTTGCCATCGCCCCACTTCGGGTGCAGGTACTCCTCCAGGTAGATGTTCACGACGCTCGGCTTTTCCCGCTGGAGCAGCTTTGTCACGACATATAGCTCCACTGCCTCGCGCTGTGTCTTCGCCATGTAGCGCCTTGTCTTGTGGAGCAGGCAGGCCGCCGTGATCAGGCACGCCCCGTGCACGAAGTTACGCTCGTTGCGGTCATTGCTCCGCAACCGCAGGATAACCTCATCGTCTTTCAGAAAGCTCTCCCTGGTCGTTTCCGTCCCTACGTACTCCACCTTGACCTTGGTCGTGGCAAGGTAGGGGGCCTCCTTGGAGAGCGCCCTCGCAAACTCGTTCACCCGGCCTTGTAGATCGTAGCGTACATACTGCTTGTGCGCCGACTTGAACATACTGCCGAAGGCCATCAGCATTCGGTAGAACAGGGCACGCCACAAGTCTACTTTGTCGGGGTTCTTGAATATCGTTATAACCACGTAAACGAGCAGCGCCCAGCCGCTGATCCCCGCGCCGACGCCTATGGCTAACCCGATGGCCTTCAGAGCCTCATCCATCTAGTGTGCCTTTTCACTTCTCTTTGCTAGCAACCCCTCCACGCAATCCGGCTTGGAGCAGCAGCACTTCACTGCCCCGCTGTCTGGGTATAGCGCGTACAGGTTGTCCCACGTGATCGTGTCCCGGCAGAACGCACACCTGAGCCGATGGGCCGTGAAATCGCCGTATACATCGAGCGCACGCAAGAGCGCCACCAGATCGTCGTCGTATACAGCCTTTACGCTTGTCCTTTCTGCCTCCATCCCATTTTCTCCTCGAGCCGCTGACCCTTCACCCCTGGTGGCCTTCCAGGTAGAGGGGCTGGGTCACGTCTCGTTCACAAGAGCAACGTATCCGCACGCGTTTCTATGCGCCGCTGCGCTGGCCGTGCCCTGGCCCTAATCCTTGTCCTTCGGCGGGTTCGGATCGTGGCCGTGCGAGTCGCGGCTCTGGATGGTATGGTCATCCTTGCGCGTGATGATAAGCTCAGACTCGGTATTGCGAGCTACCTGCCGCGCGCGGTCTACCACTTCCTTCTTCGTGTCGCCTACGGCGATGGCGCGCTCCGCATCCTCGCGCTTCGCCCGCCACTGGTCGCTTTTCTGGTCGTGCCCGACCCATATCGGCTTGTTAGGGCTGGGGCCTTTACCGCCCCCACTACTGCGGCTGCCTCCACTACCGCTTCGGCTGGCACCACCGCCACCGCTCCTGCCAGCACCGGAGCCGCCCCGGTTGCCTCCACCACTGCCACCGCTTTTCCCTGCCATAATTGTGCCTCCATCACGAAAATATGTTCTTATCTAGCGGCTATTATATCACGGCCACAGCTTGTAGGGAAATGGTGGAAAAGTGCTCAAGAGAGGCGGCTGGCGCTCGTGCCAGGGGCCCATTCCGGCGGGTGCTTTCCTCTGTGATAACATTGATATTTCCTCGCGCCCAGCGTCGAACAATACGCTCGGTCTGCCCGATGACATAAGCGAAGAGTTCTGTTGAGACGACATCGCATAAGACACACGCCATCTCGGTGGGCGAGGTAGCCAGCACCTGGCGGTGCACCTCACTCACGATCTTATTGAAAACCTCTTCTCTCCGATCGGCAGGATCTACATTCACGAGTGCTCTGCATCAATTATACT
Organism: Chloroflexota bacterium; assembly: GCA_027317125.1. Taxonomy (GTDB): domain Bacteria; phylum Chloroflexota; class Chloroflexia; order QHBQ01; family JADMIH01; genus JADMIH01. The sequence continues at coordinate 7,789 of DAHVFG010000108.1, forward strand.
CTGGGCCTTGATCTCTTGCCGCAGCACTTCCGTTCCATCGCAGTACTCACCCAACCTGGGATGAAGAAGTACCTGAAGCCTTGACATGTACGGTGTTCTCCCGTACAATGCGAGAGCAGGCCAGTTGACATGGCAGCGAGTGTTTGAAAGGGGTGAATATAATGGTTCAACAGCTTAGACCACGTGCAGACAGGAAATTGGATAGGGTAGAAGCCCGCCTAACTGAAGAGCAGAAAGAGATGATCCAGTATGCTGCCGGGCTGCTTGGTCTCTCCGTATCTGATTTCTTGATTACGAGCGCACAACGCGCGGCGGAATCTGTAATTCGCGAGCACAATGTTATAACATTGGCTGCTCAGGATAGTCTTGCATTCGCCCAGGCTATACTCAACCCCAGGGAACCCAACGAGGCACTGCGCGACGCCTTCGCGCGACACGACCGCCAGGTAGTACGCAGCGAATAAAGTGCCGCAAACCTACATGCCCGCCCCACCGAAGCTAACAGATAAGGTAGGTGCGGCGTGCGTAGGGACACCACCGACTAATGCCTGATTCCAACACGCAGGGCCAGCAGTTCGTAATCGAGGCGCTCGATCCGCAAAAGCACGATCGAGCGGTTTTTTCGTGTGGCGTTGCGGCACTGGACACTTACCTTACGACCCAGGCAAGTCAGGATGTCAAGAAGAACGCGGCAAGAGCCTACGTACTCCGCACAGCGGAGTCCAGCGCAATTATTGGCTACTACACGATTAGCGCAGCCTCCGTAGAGCTAACCGATCTATCCGAAACATTCGCCCGAAAACTGCCACGATATCGCGTCCTTCCTGCAATGCTAATCGGCAGACTCGCCGTTGACCAGAAGTACAGGGGCCAGGGCCTGGGAGGCATCCTTCTGGCGAATGCATTACGGCGCTGCTACCACCTCTCACAAGAGCTTGGATCGGTAACCGTGATGGTGGACGCAAAGGATGAGGCGGCTGTCCGTTTCTACGAACGTTATGGCTTTCGCAGGTTAACCAGTCAACAGATGCGCCTGTTCATGCCCACGGCAGAGATTCAGGGATTGTGAGGCAGACTAGCTGAACAGAGACAAGCACCTTAATATCTTACAAGCTGCCTTGGATTGACGTCAGATTGTCAGGTGATCTCAGGTGGTCCAATGATAACCAGAATCATCGGAAAAGAGTGAATAGCAATATGAGTCTGCTTGGCCTACTAAACACATATTTGTTGCAGGGAATTGCTGGCAATGCTGGCTACGACGCTCTTAAGGCTGTGTGGGCCAGAATTACACGGAAATCTATCGAGGACGAGTACCTGGATGCATTTGACGATGCGCTGAAAGCGAATGCCTCATGGCTGTCGCGATACACTTCAGGCGAACTACCGTCGCTGAACCGTGAAGAACTCCGCGCCGCCCTGCATCAGGATCTGATGACAAGCGTTGAACACACTCCGTTAACCACACTCCAGGGGCCGGAGTTTGTTGCCGCATTGGCCGCCGCAATGGAAGCACGTTCTGTGCTGGAACTCGGTGGGCATACTCTCACTCAGGAGGAGTATACAAGCATAGCCCGTAGCTTCGCAGAAGCTGCAACAGCTCGCTTCGGCTCAGTGATCGCTAAGGATCCGCAACTGTTCCATCAAACTCTCTTACTGGAAACGAGTAACAATCGGGCGTTGGTTGAACAACTGGAAAGTCACATTCAAACCCGGTTTAATGTCACACTTGAACATCTCAGCGAGCTTTCCCACACGCAGCACCAAATCCTCG
>DAHVFG010000109.1:0-9403 GCA_027317125.1 Chloroflexota bacterium
TCAGGCTGACGTTGTGTTTGGCACAACACAACCCCAACTCCAGGATTGAGTAGGCAGTGTCGCCAACCAAGCTGATAGGCACACGAGCAACATCAGGCAGCCAGCGTCTTACCATCATCACCATCTGCTGAGCTATCTCTCCCACCGTTTTGTGAGGTTGCCTAATTGCTTGCTCACTTTAGGAGTGGTGGCAAGCACCGAGAAGAAGGGGAGTGCCCATCCTCTACTGCTCCAGGGTACTTGCACCACCAGCATCATCACCACCCACCGCAGACCACTCGTGGAGACGAACTGCTCTTTGCTCGATTGCAGGTTGTCTCTGTAGTGTCCGCGTTTGGCAATCTTGCGACCCCATCTTCTTTCCAGCGTCTCATCAATCACGATCTCGACTGTGTCCCCTGCCCCAACAAAGGTGCTTACAAGCAGTTGGAGCAGCAAGCGACTGAGTGTGAGGCAGGACCAGCTTGCTCGATTGAGCACCTGATGAAACAGTGTGAAGTCTTCGTCGTTGTGCAAGCCCATCTGCTTGAGGGCTGCGGTGACGGTACGCCTACCACGAGCCAGGATAGTGCCGACCACCAGCGCGAGTGCCTTGTCCCAGGTGGGGCGGGTGAAAGCTGGCCGGAAGTGGAGTAGCACCTGTATAATCGGGGTGGGTAGGGACATCGTGAGCCTCCTTGTTGCGGATGGTGCTTTGGTCAGCTTTCATCTTACAACAAAGGGTTTGCAGGTCCCTTTACCTGTTTTCACCTCCTTTCATTTTTGTACAAAGTCGAACTAAGGCGACCCGCTATATAGCCGACCACACATCGGTAGGCGACCAGGTGCTGCTCTGGGGTGACGAGCCTGGCCTTAACTTCGCTACCGGAAGGCGCTCGCCCAGTCGTTTCGCATACCAGTACCCGCTTTATACGCGCGGTTACGGAGATGAGTCACTGGTGATGGAGTTCCTGCGCGATATCGAGAATAGCCGGCCCGCGCTGATCATCGATGCTTCGTCCAGCGACAGAATCACCCCGCCCATAGATGTGACCGCCCGCGAGCAGTGGACACCGATGCTCGTCTATGATATGCCTCCCCAGATGAGCGAGGTGTTCCATTACATAAACTCCCACTATCAATTCGTGGGCAGTCTTGGACCTGACGGCTGGAGATTATATGCCCGTAAACCGTCTGGAGCCATGTGCCATGGCCGCTAGCACATGTTTGACCGCTTCGGATAGACCTTTACAACTACCTGGTGCTGCTCAGCTCAATGTTTTGCAACCTGCTGGGGAAGTGATAGGGCTCGTACCCGCATGATAGATCAAATTTTGAGGCCCACAAGCTTTATGAACAGCCGGAAATTGTTGATCCTCTAGTTGTGCATCTTCATCGTGAGTATCGCGCTCCACTTGGGCGCTACTCTAAGCCCAAACCATTTACCTCAGCAACTCTGGTATGAAGTCGCCAGGCGTCATGCTAGCGGGGATAGTCTGCGAAAGTTGACGAACTGCTACAGCCTTTCCCACGAAGCTCTGCGTCAAGCTCTCAAGAGCTATGGCAATAACCAAACCTGAAGCGTTGCAAGCGTAACATTGGTGGCAAGATGTGCCCAGGAGTCTCATTACTCAGGAATATTGGGACTGTGATTTAGGCAGGGCATTTGGTACGGGCCCTTGCTTTTGATGTAGCGTGCTACACAAATGCTCACAAGTATTCCGAAAAGGGGACGGGCCTGTTGGAAAAGACTGTGCAGGTTGCTTTCAGGATGGGCAAGTGATCCTTCATTCCTCAGAGAGCGCGTAAGCCACTACCTGCTCAATATGCATGGCACGCCCCGCCTCCCATTCTGCAGTCCTTGCATCTCCGCTCGGACCCGGCTTTAGTGAGGCGATGGCTCGATTGTGTAGTGTGACGTCCGTGGGAGGTAGGGGCGAGCCGATCGCGTCCCGTAGTGCCTCGGCAGCGCCGTAGAGTCGCGACGCTCTCTCAAGATTGCCGAGCCTTCCCGCTACAGCAGCTAGGCCCTCCAGTGGGGCTGCCAGGCCTTCTCTGTCGCCCATCTCGTGCCTCAGGACGAGACTCCGGGCATAGAGGCGTGATGCCTCGGCCATATCCCCACTGGCGAGTGCCGCGTTCCCCATGAAATTGAGCGTGTGGGCCATGCCTCCTTTGTCCTTCAACTTGACCCGAATGGCCAGACTCTCCTCAAAGAGGGCGAGGGCCCCCTCCGTGTCGCCTTGCTGCAGGACCGCCCGGCCCAGGTTCGCCAACGAGGCGGCCACGCTGAGGTTGTCCCCAATGCCCCGAGACAGGTCCAAGCTCTCCTCCGCCAGGGCCGCTGCGTGTGTTTTGTCCCCTAGGCAGAGGATCGAGTTGCTCAGACTATTCAGGGCCAGGGCTGTGCCTCGTACATGCCCCAGCCGCTTGAAGATATGCAGCGCCTCCTCGAACTGCACGACCGAGCGGTCATATTTCCCCAGGTAGTACATGCTGATCCCGAGACCGACAAGAGAATTAGCTGTCTGTAAGTCGTCGCCTATCGAGCGGGCCACACCGAGCGATTGAGCGATCAGTTCGGTCGCGCGCGCGTAATCGGATTGGTGGTTGGCCAGCACGCCGGCACCGAACAAGGCTTTCGTGCGCGCGGGCCGGTCCGGGGCATGAGGACGAAGGACGAACGGGGAGCCGGGGACGCTGCCCCTCCGCCTCGGCACCCCCGCTATGGCCTCCTCGAGCCACCGCCTCCCCTCGGTGAGGTAGCCGTGCGCCAGCCAGTAGCGCCAGAGCGCGCCGCCAAGCCTGAGAGCGATGTCCGGGTCATTCTGGAGAGCCCAGGCCAGTGCTGCCCGGAAGTTATACTGCTCCTGATCGAACCTCTCCAGCCAGTACTGTTGCTCGGCTGTGAACCAGACATTTTCGCCCGCCTCGGCGATCGACAGATAGTAGCGGGCGTGTCGCTCTTGCACTTCGGTTAGCTCCCCGCTCTCAGCCAGCCGCTCCCCGGCATATTCGCGGACCGTTTCAAGCATCATGAACCGCGGCTCCGGGCACTTGATTGCTGGTGCAGGCGCATCAACGTGCCGTAAGAGGTTTTTATCGACCAGTAGCGAGAGGTCGTCCAGGACGTTCAGGTTGCCGTCACCTCCAGGCTCGCAGCAGATGGCGGCTGCGGCTTCCTCCATGCAACCTCCGGCGAACACCGACAGGCGGGCAAAAAGGGCCTGCTCCCTCGGGCTCAACAGGTCGTAGCTCCAACCGATCGCGTTATACAGGGTCTGCTGGCGCTCGGGCAGATCGCGGGCTCCGCCGGTGAGCAAGCGCAGGCGGTTGCTAAGCCGCGCCAGTATAGCCTGCGGGGCCAACAGACGCACCCGCGCCGCCGCAAGCTCGATCGCGAGGGGGAGCCCATCCAACCGGCTGCAAATCTCGGCCACCGCGGCGGCGTTGTCGGGCGTGAGAGCAAAGCCCGGCTTGACTGCGGCGGCTCTCGTTGAGAAGAGGCAGATAGACGCGTAATCGGCCAGTTGGTCCGGCGGAGGCAGGTCGGCCAGGTCGGGCAGGGACAGGGGCTGCACCGGAAACTCGTGCTCCAACGTGAGGCGTAGGAGTTCCCGGCTGGTGACGAGCAAATTAAGGCCGGGGCACGCAGACAGGAGCTGGGCGAGCGCGGGCGCTGCCTGGATCACGTGCTCGAAATTGTCCAGCACCAGGAGGACTTCGACGTGGCGTAGAAAAGTCTTCAGACTCTCCAGCAAGGGGCGATCCCCACCCTCTTTGAGCCCGAGCGCCGGCGCGATGGACGGGAGTACCAGGGCATCGTCCTGTATAGGAGCTAGAGGCACGAATAGCACGCCATTCCGAAAATCTCCGAGCAGGGCGTGCGCCACATCGAGGGCTAGGCGGGTCTTTCCAACGCCTGCGGGACCGGTCATTGTGAGCAGCCTTACCTCGGGGCGGCGCAGCTGGCGGCACGCTTCTTCCACCTCGCGCTCGCGCCCGATCAGAGGCGTGCCCGCATCGGTAAGATTGTTTAGCTGCTCAATGCCCACTGAGGGGATATTGTCCTCTGGAATCTGTGCTCTCTGAGATGGCGGGACGTCGCCCCTGGCTATGTCGCCCCGAGCGATGCTGTTGTACAACTCGGTGGTCGCCGGTTCAGGATCGACATTCAGCTCTGACTGTAGCACCTTCGAGCATTGCTTGTACTGCCGCAGTGCGTCGTGGCGGCGACCGGCCAGCGCGTACACGCGCATCAACTCACGGTGGGCCTGCTCGTCGGTGCGCTCCAGGGAAAGGAGACGTTGAAGAGCCACGATGGCGCCTTCGTAGGCGCCCTCTTCCCGGCGAGCTTCGGCCACCTGCAGCAGTGCCTCGATCGCCGCCCGCGAAAGGATGTCCCTACGGGAGATGGCCCACTCTTCATAGGCGTCTTCCGGCAGAAGCTCACCGCTGTAGAGGGACAGCGCTTCTTCGAGCAGTGGGAGCGGCTGCAGGGAGGCGCGGGCCTGTGCGATCAGGCTCTCGAAGGCCTCCACGTCTATCCAGACCTCACCCGGGGGGCCAAGTTTGAGGATCTCCGCCTCCAGGCTCAGATAGTGAGAACCTGCGGGACGCTCGAGGCCCGGCTCCAGGGTGTGGCGGAGGAATGATAGGTTGCGATAGAAGTTGTCGCGGGCTGCGGTAGGGTCGAGGTCGGGCCAGAGCATCTCGGTGACCTGCTCCCTGTGCAGCCGGTGTCCCGGCTGGAGCGCCAGCAACTTGAGAAGGGACCTGGTTTTGCGGCGCGCCCAGTCTACGGCGGGTATAGGGGTGCCGTCGCGCTCCACTTGGAAGTTGCCTAGCATGTAGATTCTAAGCATCGCTAGCCTTCTTGCCACACAGGCAATGCAATTACACACATTATATGACATATGCCCGATTCCAGTTTGTGCAAACCAGGATGAGAGATGGTTTGAGAGGTATTTGAGAGACAGGTGAGAGATGGCTGAGAGGCCAGGCGGTTAGGATAAAGGCGGAAGTTGAGGACGGCGGGTAGCGCCGGAGGCAAAGTAGCATTTATGCCACACTTTCTGAAGTCGTTGGCCAAGGAGTTGCAGATGATTACAACTGGACACAAGGTCTTCACCGAAGGCGAGGGTTTGATCCTCCGATCAGGTCCCGGTAGAGATCTCATTTTCAAGGTTACAGGCGATGATACCGGTGGGGCCTTCGACTATTTCATAGTCCAGGTCGCGCCGAAAAATGGACCTCCATTGCATGTTCACCACATACAGGAGGAGACGATTCATGTGCTGAAAGGCCGGTTCAAAATCCGAATTGGTGACGAAGTCTTCCATGTCAACGAAGGAGGCTTTGCATATCTTCCATCGAAAGTCCCGCACGCCTTCGTTAACTTGACCGACGAGACAGGGGAGATCATTATTGTGTACGTACCGGGCGGAGGACACAGGTTTTATGAAGAGCTTGGGCCTCTTACCCGTAATGGCAGGCCCGACCCGAAGGGCTTAGCGGCGGTCTTCGAGAAATACGATATGTCCCTACTCGGACCGCCGCTAAGCCCTGATTGAGAAAAGTTGAGCGTGGCACGACACTCACAAAGACGCGCAGCCGGTAAGAGGAAGACCAACCAGATTCACGATAAGGAGGCAACTAAAATGATCCAGGTACTTGTTCGCCATAACGTAGAGGACTACGACAAATGGAGACCCGTATACGATGGCCACGAGGCCTTTCGCAAGGAGACCGGTTCGCTGGGGGCACGTGTGCTTCGCGATGCCAACGACCCTAGCAACGTGGTCGTCATCACCGAATGGCCCGACATGAAGGCAGCGCAGGCCTTTGCCACTTCGCCCAGCACGCACGAAGTCATGGGCAGAGCGGGTATAGTTGGCAAGCCCGACGTGTACTTCCTTGAGCTAATCGACACCCAGCCTGCATAGATCCTGCCTCTTCGTGTAGCAGGGTAACCAGTCGTGACGGTTTGACAAGCACACGGGGTTCTTCTAAGCTGTCGGTGATAAAGCTGTAGCGAACGAAGCAACCCCGTGTCTCCTATGGGTATTATCGTAGAACTGTCCTGCGGAGTGGACGATGCCAAGCGAGATGTGCCAAAAGCAAAGTTGCGAAACCCGTTCGCCTGGTCTTTTCCACGTCTGCAATTTGGAGCTTTGGGAGATCCGGGTCTTTGAGCCACCTCGAGGCACCTCGTGCTGCCTCGGCCTGGTGGTCTAGTTCACGAGCACAATGCGCTACTTAATTGAGGCATGGGCATAATTCATTTTTCACGCGTAGAGGCGCGCCAAATAGACCGCCAAACTGCCCATATTGGCCCCAGTGGGCCAATGCTGTGAGCGTGAAATTCCGCCTGGTTTTGGATTATGACCACGCCTCAATTAATTGAACCGATGGCTGGCTGGGCCCACTTTTCCACAGGCTCGACCGTTTTTGGCAGTGGTACAAACAAGTGTTCCCCTGCCCTCTTTAGCATACAAATAAGCCAGTAGTATACTACTGGCTTACTTGACATGAGCGGAAGCGACGGGGCTCGCACCTTCATGATAGAAACACTCAAGTTACGACGCTGGGCCTGCATGAACAGCAAGTGATCAGTAACCCACTTCTTCGTAGTCCGAAACAATGTACAAGCGCTGGCCCTAAATCACGCGCTCAAGTGCCTGAAGAGCTATGGGCTGAAGTAACGGAGCGTCATTCGGGCGGAGAAAGCCTCAGGAAGCTTGGGAAAGTCTATGGTGTATCCTACGAAGCAATCCGTCAGATTTTGCTCAAAGTAACCGCACACGAATAACAACGAGTCGCAGCACTACGGTGGTCTCTAGACCTCAATCTTCGTCGCCTTCGTATTCAGCGAACTGTGCCTCGTACAGTTCCGGGTCGAAATAATCTACGACCATCACATTGCCTTTGAAGAACAGCGACGTGAGTTCAATCCACCTATCGACATCTATGGCGCCGATGTAATTTCCCGCACTGTCCTTCTTTGCGTCTATGCGAAAGACCTTTGGCTTCCAGTGGCATCTAGGCTGGTTCGGCATGTTTGTAGCCAAGCGATCGCCATAGGCATCCTTCAGATACGCCTTCACCGCGCCGTCAAAGTGTCTGAGTACCTGTCGCGCCACATCACGCTCGCTATGGACATACCTGTTCAGATAATAAGCGTCGTGTACGTTTTCCGAGTCTGATACCTCTTCCACTTCAAAGGTCTTTATCCCGTCTCTGAAGCTCCAGAAGAACTCGGTTCGATCAAGACCTGAGAAGAAAAGGCGCTTTATAGGTCCTGATATCCGAAGTTTGACGACGGTAAGTCCGGTCGCATTGGGGTCATCAAGTTTGCTGCGGTCAAACCGAGGCCCGTGCCAAGTATCGAACTCTACTATCTGTCGAAAGAATTCTTTGCTCATGATTCTTCGATGATCAATACCGACGCGGAATTCATTCATATCTTTCGTCTCATAGTAGTAGCTTATGAATTCGCGCAAGAAATCAAAGTTTGGCCGAGAGGTAAAACCGCGGCGGAGGAACTGATGATAGTGCAGAACATGGTCCTTATACTCAATCCCGCTATCGGAAAGGACGAAGCTGTCATCGAGCTTTAGTAAGCCGTCGTCATCTAGCTTCTCGCGCAGTTCAGGATAGATCCTCAGTACAACGCTATTGTCGAGATTAGCTTCGAGGACTTCTCGGATCGGCCAATAGCGGCGAAAGGCTAGATACGTTACATAGCTCTCAGCAATGCCTTCCAAGGCTGTGTCGGAAAGCGGACCTGTTGGTTTGCTTAGTCTGTGAGTTAGCTGGGGAGGGATACTTTGTATAAGCTCCCATACCTCCTCCTCGCTCATTATGCGCAGGTACTCAACGCTCTCTTCAAGCAGTTCGGAGAATATCGAATACACAGGATGCCTTGTGCCCTTATAGGCTTGATAGCGACCAAGCTCCATCGGGAAAATGTCGAGGTGCCTGCACTGCTTTAGCAATTCCTCGACCGCTGCTTCGCTAAGAGGTAGTTCTCGCATAATTGGTTCAGCGGCAATATGCCACGAATGAGTATCAAAGTATCGCGCTATCGGAATACTTGTGCGTTGCCCTCTACTCCATCTCTTGATCCGGTGGTAAATCTCCCAAGAGAGTGGGAAAACTCCGAGGAGAGATAATCTTTATACCTTCGTACTCTTGTAGGCTGAGAAGATGAGGATCGCCGCTAACAATGTAGTCAGCTTCGCCTTCATGAGCGCACGCTAGAACCCGGTCATCGTCCGGGTCAGCATCTATGACAGCAGCAACGCTCTGGACATCTACACTAGTACTTGCCTCCTCAATGGTCCTTAAGTAGCTGTCAAGCTCATCGTCCGAAAGGTTGTACTTGTGCTTGATGCGCGGGTAATGGAGAACACGCCGGACTTCAGACAAGAGATCAGTAGAAGTCAGTAGCTCGACGTCCAAACCTTGAACCAAGAGCTTATCGAGTAGTAAGGCTGGTGTACCGCCCTTGCCTATGCGGGCACTTATAAGCACATTGGTGTCGAGAACAATTCTCATGGAAGGTTATTTGGTTCGACCGGATCGCACCTCTCGTATGGCCGACATAACATCGGCTTCTACTTCGTCCTCGGGCACATCGGGTAGCCGTTGGTGCGCTTCCTGCAGCACACTACGAAGACGAGCACGAGCACGTACCGCTTTCACGCTGGCTTGTACATCAGCGGATACCTCATCAGGTAAATCTGCCGGATTGATCAGCCGTTCATAATCAGTCATAGGTACAATCGCCACCACGAGGATGCCATCTCGCTGGACAATCAGATGCTCCTCACCCATGTAGGCGCGGCGGATGATGTCCCCAAAGCGGTTCTTGGCTTCTGTAGCGGTCACAACTTTTATCACAGGCTTTTTTTTCAAAATACTAACCCCTTTAGCTATGGTTAGCTAACGTTGTCTATCAACTCATTATAGCAGCTTTCTGCGTGGATGCAAGTGCACGCAAGGCACAGCCGATCCCCGTCCAGGAAATGACTAGATACCTGGTGCTTCGGAGTGATAATACTCGGTGAACTTCCTGAGGAAGGTTTGGTAAGCGAAGAAGGGGTTGGCTCCATCCTCTTGAGCGGCCAGCAGTACTTGTTCTATCGATTTTAGCGTATCGAATACGTTCTGCTCGACCAGAGCACGTTCCTCATCAGCTAAGTATGCAACCGCATTATCAAGCTCGTCCGCAATATCTTTTGCCTTCGCCCTCAAGAATGGTGTTTCCATTGCTACCCTCTCTTTACGGTGTTCACCAGGCAAGCTAAACGCTTACACTGAAACTGTCTCGGTGGTGAGCCGACCTAGCATGCTCCTAAGACGCTTCAACCAGGTCCCACGCTTCAGGTCGTGCTCCCAGATTCTCATCACGTGATAGCCT
>DAHVFG010000010.1:0-42051 GCA_027317125.1 Chloroflexota bacterium
TTGCTAACATACTGACCAAGAGGATACATGATGAATGGCTGAGATGGCTCGACAAGCACGAGGAAGACACCGAGAAGAATGAGCGGCCCAGGCCGCTGATGATCACTATAGAGGAAGCTCACAAGTTCCTGGGGAGAGATAGCGCCACCATCTTCGGCACGATAGCGCGCGAGATGCGCAAATATCTCGTCACGCTGATGGTAATAGACCAACGTCCTTCGGGCATAGACGATGAAGTGATGAGCCAGATAGGCACACGCATAACAGCCCTCCTGAACGACGAAAAGGACATAGACGCGGTATTCACAGGAATAAGAGGAGGCAGCCAGCTAAAGGCGCTCCTGGCTACACTCGACACCAAGCAAGAAGTGCTGATCATGGGCCACGCGGTGCCCATGGAAGTGGTGCTGAGGGTGCGCTCCTTCGGCCCCGACTTCTACAAGAGCCTCCAATCGGGCAATACACAGGAGGCGCGGCGGGTCAGCGAAAATCTTGTGAAAAGCGAGAAATCAGGCACCAGCCTGGAGGACCTGTTCAAGGATTAGCTTCGTAATGCGTGGTGCGTATAGTACGTATCGGGTGAATACCCTGTAAGAAGCTAAAGGGCCGTCTACCCATAGCCTTTTACGCAATAGGTACTACGCAGCACGAACCCAGCCATCCAAGAAAGAGGAGCATGGGAATTAGCATGGCAGAACGTGGTCGGGCGTGGGTGGCGGCGTCTCGGCCTGCTACTTTGCCCGCGGCGGTTGTGCCTGTCGTGGTTGGCACAGCTGCCGCGATCTCACAGGGCTACTTCAGATGGGGCGTGCTTTTATGCGCCATGCCTGCGTCGATCATGATACAGATCGGCACCAACTACGCCAACGACTATTTCGACCACAAGCAGGGTGCTGACACCGCCGAGCGGCTTGGGCCTGTGCGTCTCATCCAGAGCGGCATTGCTGCACCTGAGCAGGTGCTCTGGGCTGCCTTGATTAGCTTTGGCATAGCAGCCGCTTTTGGCCTTTATCTCGTCTTTGTAGGCGGCTGGCCCATTCTTGCGGTGGGTATTCTCTCTATCCTGGCGGGCATAGCTTATACGGGAGGGCCTTATCCCCTGGGATACAATGGCCTCGGCGACCTCTTTGTCTTTGTATTCTTTGGTGTAGTGGGGGTGGTGGGCACATACTATCTGCACGCAGGCGAGGTGAGTGCGCTGGCATGGTGGGCTTCGGTGCCTGTAGGTATGCTGGTAACCGCTATCCTGGTGGTAAACAACGTGCGTGATATAGAAACAGACCGGGCGGTAGGCAAGAAGACGCTGGCTGTACGCATCGGGCGCAACGCAACGCTGGTTCAATATGTCTTATTCCTGGTGATAGCCTACCTGGTGCCACTCGGCCTCTGGCTGGCGGGGCAAATCTCGCTCTGGTTCTGGCTGCCGTGGCTGACCCTTCCACTTGCCTATGTGCTGGCCCGCACTGTTATTGCTCACCAGGATGGGCCTACCCTGAACCGGATGCTGAGGCAAACAGGCAGGTTACACCTGATCTTCGGCCTACTCTTTGCCGCAAGCCTCGTGTTGTAAGTGTACAGGGCATCCTTCCTGGTGGGCCCTCATGTGGGTATATTTCCTGAGCAGGCTTGTAACGCCCAGCGTTATGCCGGGTAGGGACCCCATCCTAACCCCTAACCCCTTGTGGGAGAAAAGCTCTATCCCTGAAGAAAGCCCCCTCTCCCTTCATGGGAGAACAACTGTATCCCCTGTGCACTCAGCATGACTAAAGCCCCCTCTCCCTTGAAGGGAGAGGGGGTTTGGGGTGAGGGCCGGTGAGGGCGGGTGAGGACGCACAGTTACCTCAAGAAGATTGGTCCACTCTAACTCTGAACACTTACCTGAACGCTTACCTTTCTGCTCACACCTGAAAACTGTTATAATGGCTTTTACGACGGGGGCAGCCAGGCGTGGTTGCCTTTCTCTTTTCGGCGTGGCATATAAGTGAATGTACAGGAGACAATGGTGTCCGATACAGGTGAGTCGCAGCGGCGCAACTACATAGAAACTCTGGTGGTGGCCCTGGGCGGCAACGCAATTCAGCAGCCGGGTGGGACGGGCACGGCAGGCGACCAGTTTGCCAACGTTTCTCGCGCTATGGCGTCGATCGCCGAGTTAGCTGATCGCGGGTACAGGATTGTGCTAACGCATGGCAACGGCCCACAGGTCGGCACTATACTTTTGCAGCAAGCGACAGCCGAAGAAGAGCAAGGCATACCGGCTATGCCTATGGATATCGCCGGAGCTATGAGCCAGGGGCAGATCGGCTATATGATGCAGCAGTGCCTGCAAAACGAGCTGCGCAAGCGCGGCAGACCCTGGCCTGTTGCTACTGTGGTCACGCAGACTGTGGTGGACCCTGACGACCCCGCCTTCAGCAATCCTACAAAGCCAATAGGCCCATTCTACAGCCCCAAGAAGGCCGAAAAGATGAGGGCACGCGGCTTCACCATAATCGAAGACAGCGGCAGAGGCTACCGGCGTGTGGTGCCATCTCCTATGCCTCAGTCTATAGCCGAGATTTACGCGATCCGAACGCTGGTGAATAGCGGCACATTGGTGATTTGCTCCGGTGGCGGCGGCGTCCCTGTTGTACGCAAGCCTGATGGCGCTCTCATGGGGGTGGAAGCTGTGATAGACAAAGACCTCGGCGCATCTATGCTTGCACAGAAGCTAGATGCCGACCGCCTGCTAATACTTACCGATGTAGATAGGGTTTCTATCAATTTTCGCAAGCCCGATCAACAGGAGTTGACAAAGCTAACTGTGGCCGAGGCCAAATGCTACATAGAGGAAGGCCAGTTCGCGGCAGGCAGCATGGGACCCAAAGTACGCGCCGCCCTTAGTTTTGTAGAATCGGGCGGCAAAGAGGCGATAATAACCCACCTGCACAGCGCCGTAGCCGCCATAGAAGGCACGACAGGGACGAGCTTTGAAGGCCAAGGACCACAGGCCACAGGCCAGTAGAAGGAGTAATGGATAATGGCAGTGAGCATGAAGGGCAAGAGCCTGGTTTCGATAGCGGATTTGACCAGGGAGGAAATCTGGCAGGTGTGGGAGCTTGCGGCAGAGCTAAAGCGCAAGCAGAAGGTGGGCGAGCCGCACCGAATCCTTGAGGGGAAGCAGCTGACGATGGTCTTTCAGAAGCCGTCGCTGCGTACACAAGTCAGCTTCGAGACAGGGATGGCCCAGCTAGGTGGGCACGCCCTCTACCTTGGCCCCGACCATATCGCCCTCGGCAAGCGCGAGAGTGTGACCGACGTAGCCCGTGTGCTGGGCAGGATGGTAGATGGCATCATGGCGCGTGTTTTCGCACACAAAGACGTAGCGACGCTGGCAGAGTATGCGGGCGTGCCGGTAATCAACGGCCTCTCAGATGACGAGCACCCATGCCAGAGCCTGACCGATCTCTTCACCATTTATGAGAAGAAGCGCCGCGTCGAAGGCGTTAACCTGACGTATATAGGAGATGGCAACAACGTCGCCGCATCGCTTCTACTCACCGCCGCCAAAGTGGGGATGAATATCACCCTCATCAGCCCCAACGGCTACGAGGTGAAGTCGCGCTACGTGCAAGAAGCTAAAGCCGATGCCACACGCACAGGCTCGCGCATTCAGTTCTCCGACGACCCTGATGACGTAGCTGGGAGCGATGTGATATACACCGACACCTGGGCCAGCATGGGGCAAGAGGCCGAAGCCGCGCTGCGAGCACGTATATTCATGCCATTTCAGGTCAACGAAGAACTTGTAAGACAAGCAGGCGACAACCCTCTGGTGATGCACTGCCTCCCGGCCCACCGTGGACAGGAAATCACAGATGAAGTGATGGACGGCCCGAACTCTGTGGTCTTCGACGAGGCCGAAAATCGCCTGCACGTGCAGAAGGCGTTGATGGCGCTGCTGATCTAAGATGTACGACTTATCCTTGCTGATGAGCGATCTTTCTTTTAGGTTGGGCGAAGTAGTGATGCCTGCTCCTGAACTGCTCGCCGTACAGGTAGATGATGGCACCAGCGTAGCCTGTGAGAGGCTTGGGCCGGGCGTTGTTGAGCAATTGGCGGAGGATGAGCGCGTAAGGGTTCACTGGGCACCGGCTGATCTTCACAGTTGGATGGAGCCTGGGGATATAAGGTCGGCTGGGGAAGATGCTCACTTGATTTCTATTTACCGCTACGACAGGCATGAGCAGCTCAGGAGCGTGCGGCACAGAGTGGTTGCGGCGAGAGGTTTCAGCTGCAACTGGACGGCCGAGCTACGCACAGGGATTGTGCGAGTGGTGAGCGCGGGCGGAGAGGCATGGACATTTACCATACTTCCCGTCTTCCACACGATACGAACGACATCATGGGATATGCCTCCCACCGATGAGGACGCAGAGGCAATAACTGTCGCAGAACTGGCCCTCTCCGGCTGAGCGAATATACTACTTCCCCGATGGCAAGATATTGACTGCGCGTGCAGCGACCAGGGCCAAAGTAGTGAGTGACACCATCGACTGTATTGACATCAATATTTTGACGGGCGGTGTCAGTGGCAAAGTATCTGTGGGGCTGAAAGCTGTGGAGTTGGTGAAAGATAGGTAGAGATAGTCAATGAAGGTAGGCATCCACTGGGGCGGCGCTGCTTCCGGGGTATCCATCTGTGGGAAAAGAAAGTCGGGGTAGCGCTGCTTGTGCTTGTGCTTGGCTCGCCCTCCCGGTCCGCCCCTGTCTATCTCCCAGTACCAGAGGGCAAAGATAAGCACATTGGTGCTCCATATCTTGGCAGCTTCTATTATTAACTCGCCTGCGTCAACGCTGTTGGCTTGCAGTAGAGACCTGACGAAAAGCACCAGTGACGCGATGTTGGCGAGATTGATAAAGGCGATAAGCGCCAGACTTACGACGCGCCGCCATGTGGGCCAGACGCCATGTTCTTGCGGCACAAAGACGATCAGCGGTATGAGAAGCACCGCCTCCACAGAGGCCGTCACCCAGGGCGCGCCTCCAAAGGTAAGCTCAGGCTTCAGCGACAGGTTTATCACCAGAGTAGCGATAATAGCCAACCATGCAGGCCAGCGCGCCTCAGGCCGCCTGTCGGTCATGTCGACCATTTCTTGTTTGCTCTTCCCGGTAACTGTTTCCGCGCTCATGTAAGGCCCTCTTGACGTGATTACGAGTTATTAATCCCCCTTACGCGTAACGATGGGCGGCGGAGCGCAAAGAGAGGGCAAAGGTTTCATCTATTTACGGCCTGGAAAGTGTAGATGCGTCTCTCATCCGGTTGTCAGTCGTCTGCCGCGTAAGCTGATCTTTTAACCCGTAATTATTAACTCGTGATTTCGTCAAAGCATGGGATGCGGCTTCTCACTTCGTCTACCAGCCCCATATCCAGGTCGGCAATGACTACAGCTTCTTCCTCAGCGGCTTCAGCCAGGATGTTGCCCCAGGGGTCGATTATGGTAGAGTGGCCGCACCACTTCGAGTTGTCACCTTGCCCGGTGCGATTGGCAGCGACCACGAAGAATTGGTTCTCTATAGCTCGCGCCCTGAGCAACGTGCGCCAGTGCTCAAGGCGCGGGTGCGGCCACTCGGCGGGCACCCACAAGAGACGCGCTCCCTGGTAGGCCAGCCGACGGGCGCTCTCAGGAAAGCGGATATCGAAGCAGATGAGCGTCCCCCACCTGCCGAGCGGTGTATTAGTGACAGTGCCTGCCACACCCGGGCGGAGGAACTGCGGCTCCTGCAAAAGCGGGAAAAGATGCTCTTTGCTGTAGGAGGGCGCGAGTGTACCTTCTTGTGCGACTATATGGCAGGTGCTGTAGATGCCGTCCGGCCCACGCTTGGGGAAGGAGCCGCCGATTATGGTCATGTTGAGGCGGCGCGCGCTTTCTTCCAGGAAGTGCAGGGTTGCGTCTGCGTACTCATCAGCTAGCTGCTCGAATTGCTCAAGGGCGTAGCCTGTAGTCCATAGCTCAGGCAGGAGGGCTGCTTGCGCTCCCTGCTCTGCTGCCTCGTTGAGCATCGCCTCGGCGCGCACCATGTTCTTCCGCGGCTCGCCTGATACTACTTCCATTTGTATAGCCGCCACACGCACGCTCTGAGTAGCGCCCATCGCTTTGCTGCTGCCGCCGTCGTTATCCGCCATTGCTCTAGCCCTCCTGCTCAAGGGTCGTTGCTACGATTATAGCACGCATTGTCACTTTTTATGGATAGATTGTGCTCTCCATTTTCAGGGAAAGCCCCTTCCGCATAGACCTTGAGAGCGGGCCTTTCTGCCTGAGACAACCTTTTACCAGATGGGAGATTGCCCACTTGAGCTTGAAGAGATGTGGCAAGATTGCCGGGCATTGTTTTATCATTCAAGGTAAGTCGGGTAAGCTTCTCTTTGTCGGGCATGAAATCAATGGGCATTCCACTCAAAAGATACAAGAGAGAGTACGAGCATTCCTATGCACCGGGGGTTTTTGCCACCCTGGAGATGCTACAGCACCGGCCTGATAGGGCGCTTCTTGTGCTTCTCAGCGCCGAAGGCTCACGCAACGAAGGCGTTCGGAAGATCGAGGATATATGCAGCCGCAAGGGTATCCGCACGGAGGTAAATGACAGCGCAATCGAGCGCATCTCTGCCAAGCAAAACAGCTACGCTGTAGGAGTATTCAGCAAATATGGGGCAACGCTCAGCCCCGATGCTAACCATATCGCGCTGGTGAACCCTGGCGATATGGGCAATCTTGGCACTATTATACGCACGATGGTGGGCTTCGGTGTGAAAGAGCTGGCTCTCATAAAACCTGCTGTAGACATCTTTGACCCCAAAGTTGTGCGCGCCTCGATGGGGGCTATCTTCCACATAGCCTTCCGCTACTTTGACGCTTTTGAGGACTACAGGGCAGCATACAGACGCAACGTCTACACGTTGATGACTGACGGCAGAACACCCCTTGAGCAAGCCCGCTTCAAGACCCCTTGTACACTCGTCTTCGGCAACGAGTCGACGGGGCTGCCGGGGCAATATCTTGAAGAAGGCGACAGCGTGCGCATCCGTCATAGCGCGGAGATCGACTCGCTCAGTCTGCCTGTCGCTGTTAGCCTGACGCTCTACGAGGCGACAAAGGGGCAGTTCGGGGTAGGAGAGCCGAGCCAACCTTGAATGCCCTCGCTAGCTTGCTAAGCGCCGCTTGATGTGCGTGCTATATCCACTTTGGCAAGGAGCTGTGTCAGGTCGGCCACCTGAAGCTCCTCTAAGCTGTCAACCGCATCTTCTATCTGGTGGCGGAGCGCGGGGTTTGTGTGCTCACCGGCGAGATTCTCGAACTTCTTGACTACTGCTTCACGCGGCATCGGGCGCGAGTAGAAGCCTTCGTAGTCTTTCTTTTCGCACACAAGCTCGCGGCCATCATTTAGCTTGACGGTAATCTTGCACGGCATCTCCTGGGGGTAGCGTGCTGTGTAGGTGTCCAGCACCTCAAAGGCTTTCTTGCCAATCTGCGACTGGGTATGCACTCTAACCTTCTTGAGCAGCTTCTGCACGTCGTCTCGCTCTATTCTTTCCGGTAGATACTGCCTGGGAGTAACTTCGCCATCGAGGATTGCCACAGCCACAATGTAGGGCAAGCTGTGGTCGGCTTGCTCTTTGCTATGCACGTCGTGCTTGTCGCCTGCTTCATCGCCCTCCCCGATGATATTGAAGGCCTGCTTGAATGTTTCCACCTCTACTTTGTCAACTTGATCAGCTGTGAAGGGCTGCTCTTTCTTTAGCTCCAGCACGCCCTCTATCGTGGGCTGTGAGTGTACTTCGGCATTATATTCTTTGAGCGAGGTGCGCGTAACTGCCTGCAAGTCAGCCTTCGACCAGTCGATCTTGGCTTTCACACCCATAGCTTGCATCAGTCCATTCTTGCCCTCAAGCACCTGCAAGGGGCCTGTGATACCGCGCATCGCCAGGAAGGTTGTGTTCATCACACCGAGGGCGAGAGTAGATGATGCAAGCCCTTTCCACTGCGACAAATAGCCGGAGCGGCTCGTTACCAGGCCCTGAAACTCGGTGCCGCTTATAGCAAGGGCATTTGCCGTCTTGTTCTTATCGAGGCCAAGGGACTTGGAGATGCCCGCACTCATCGAATATGCAAGCTGAACGGTGTGGTCGAAGCCGTTGGCCTCCACAGGCAGCAAATCAATCAGCTTGATCTCTACTGCATAAGCAAGGGCGAGAGCAGCCATGAAATCCTTGCCGCTGCGACGGGCGTGTTCAGAAGCGGCAAGTACAGGGGCGAAGTTGTCGCTAGGGTGGCACGACTGCTTTTTGCCCATGTAGTTGTCCATGTAATCAATGTAGCGAAGGAGTGCGCCATTGTAGAAGGCCGCGCGGTCGGGCGCGGTTTGCCCCGCAGCGAGCATAGTGCAGCGCCCGGTGCCCCCAAAGTCGTCCACTTGTGTACGCACTGCGCGTATCGGCTCAGCATCCAGAGCGCATATCATGCATCCGACAGAGTCGAGCACTCGTAGCTTGAGCTGCTCAGCTGCCTCTTCTGAGAGGTCTTTGTAGCTTACCTGGTCAGCAAACGCAGCCAGATCCTCAACGTACGTCATATACCCTCCTGCAATCCCACCTACGCCTCAACAATGGGTCACCATTTTTGCTTGCCGCGCTAATCTGGCGCTGCGGCTGACGGCCAAAAGATAAACGGGCAACAATCGTGCCAGTACTTCGCAAAGGTTGCTGCTGACGGCTCCGTATTCAGATAGCCGAACTCCCTTCCTGTAGGGAAGGGGGAATAGAGTAGACAAAAACAAAGCAGTAACTACGCTCATGCAGAGTTACTGCTTTGTTTTCAAGAATAAAAGCCCCCACTGGCGGGAAGAGGTTGGGGGAGAGCCTTGCCTTAGCAGAATACTGGAAGTTAGAACATTAGCACGAGCAAAGATGATGCTATCCGCTATCTTCAGAGGCTGGTTGTATTGCTACCCGCTTTAGGCTGGAACTTCAGCGTGCAGCCTTGCGTCCAGCTCCTCTAGAGCATCTACTACTTCTTTGATTACGTAGTCGGGT
The DNA here is from genome assembly GCA_027317125.1 of Chloroflexota bacterium. GTDB lineage: Bacteria > Chloroflexota > Chloroflexia > QHBQ01 > JADMIH01 > JADMIH01. Next base: position 9,071 of record DAHVFG010000010.1, read on the forward strand.
GTGGAGGCTCCTGCTGTTACCCCTACTGTCTTTGCATCCTGGAACCACGCCTCCTGCAACTGCTCAGGCCGCTCTATCTGGTATGCTGGACAGAACTCAGCCGCTATGTCACGGAGGTGACGGGTGTTGGCCGACTCGTAGCCGCCGACCACGATCATCACGTCAACCTCCTTGGCCAGATCAATTGCGGCGGGCTGGCGCTTGGCTGTCGGCAGGCAGACTGTGTTATGGGCATGCACTTCACAACCATGCTCAAGGAAGCGGCTGACTACATCGCGTACGAACTCTTTGAACCACTCGGTGTTCTGGGTGGTCTGCGAAATGAGGGCTATCCTGCGAACTTTGGCTGCGGGAGTGCCTGTAGCGGCTAGCGCTGCCTCAATCTCGGCTACGCTCTTGGCGCAAATAGCTCGGCGCGCATTCCAACTTTTGACTTTGCTCTTTGGCTTGTCGTCCGGCTCCTCGCCTCCTTCTTCTGTGGCCTCATCGAACACAGAGTTTGCCCAGCCAAGTATCCCCTGCACCTCCGGGTGAGACGCGTCGCCGTACACAATTACCCAATCGCCCCGCTCCATAAGCTCTTTGGCAAGCTGCTGCACACGCGTGACCAGCGGGCAGGTAGTATCTATCAGCTCAAGGCCAGAGGCTTGTGCCTGCCTGTATACCTCAGGCGCAGCGCCATGAGCGGTTACCGCCACTGTGCTGGATGTGCTCTCCGGCAGGCCGCTCACCACCTGAATGCCTTGCGCGTTCAGTCTCTCTACAAGCTGGGGATTATGCACGAGCGTACCGAGGGTGTCTATCCGGTCGCGCCCCTTCACGGCTTCGTCAATCCGGTCAAGGGTCATCTTGACGCCGAAGCACATCCCCATCTCTTTTGCTAACTTGATTTCCATATGAACCCTTCTCCTATACGAACCACGCGCTAATCCTACGTTGTTGCGCCTTGCTTATTATAGGCTACTCGTTACGCCTGTATATACCGTTTTCACGCGACATGTAGCCGTAATCTACAAGTGCGCGACGAAGTGTGCAATAGTCTTCGTTTATCTCTTCTAACATAATATTTACATCCCGCTCTGCATATTCTTTCCCGGCATCGAAGCTCAATGCAATTTGATCGAGGATAATAACGAGTTGTGATTGCTTGCGGGGAAAGGCGTTGAGCTTGCCGCCTGGCATAAAGGTTTCAAGTGTCATCTCACGAGCACCTGTTGGGCGCGGCGTTCTGCCTTTGTATCTACCCATAGCCTGCCGGGCAGCGCGAAACGTCTCCATGTTGAGCACGTAGGGAGTGTAGAGGTCGGGGTCACGCACGGCAGGGTCGGCCAGTTTTACGAGGCCTGATAGCTGCAAGCTGTCCAACTGGCGCAGCAGCTCCCTGTGCGACAACGAGGTGACCTCTGCCAGCTTCATCCTGTTGGCCGGACCGTCGTCAACCAGGGCAGCAATAATACGCAGCCGGTCCGTGTTGAGCAGCGCGCTTGCCAGGGATATCAGCGGCTCCAGCATATCATCAGCCCGCGCGGCTACGCCTGCTACCTCGTTCTTTCCTGTCTCAACAGCCTGCAATTTGTTCCTCACCGGCGATAATATTGTGCCCATCAAGAGCGAGGCCGACACTAGCCCACAATAGAATCATACCATTACGCAGGCGGAGTGTCAATTTTGCGGAGGCGCGTAACAGTTCAGAGTAAGGGTGGAGCAATCTTCAAGGGGTATCTGTGGAGGCGTACCCTCACGCACCCTCACCCCATGCCCCTCTCCCTTCATGGGAGAGGGGGCTTTATTGCTGGGGAGTACATCTCCCATGAAGGGAGAGGGGGCTTTAATCACCCTTGTAACCCCGTCAGGGGCTTGTCCTTGTGCACTCAGCAGGAGTAAAGCCCCTCTCCCATGAAGGGAGAGGGGGCATGGAGTGAGGGGAGGGACGCCCCTCCACCCCTACGCTGAACACTTACGCAGGCGCTAACACAAATGTAAGTTCAAATTATGCAGGGGAGGAGAAAGGTACAAGTGTGGAAAGAGAGGCTTCTCTCCCCTGCCCTGCATAAAGCGAGGTATAAGGGCAAGCAACCCCTATCCGGCTATGCCCAACAGCTTGGGGGGCGTTCACGGCTTATAGGCCATTTGGGGTGCCAGATATAGAACCAAAGGCTATGATATGTTGGCAAGTAAACTGCTACAATAAAGCTAAGAAATTACGAAAAGGCTTTGCATGGAGACGAGTTTCTGTTATAACTCATAGTGGTGAGGAACCATCCAACCATGTCGTGCGTTATATACTTCGGGTTTACAGACACTCACCGGCACTCACCGGCACTCACCGGCACTCACCGGCCAATAATTGCTACGAACCCGCACGGTAACGTCTTGGCGTAATCTTGTCAATCGGATTCAGAAGAAGGCTCAAAATCAATATGAGAGCAGAAAAGGGAGACTCCAAATGGGCAGCAAGGATCATATCAGGTTCGTAGGGCGCGGCAAAACAAAGATCGCTATGGCTATCGCTCTGTTTGCGTTGCTATTGGCGAGTGTGGCTATTGGCGTGGGAGCCGGTAAGGTGAGCGCACAGAGCGCAGCGCCACACTTCACCCTCAATAGTGTGGTCGCCACCACAACAGGACTGAATCTAAGGGACCAGCCTTCAGCGAGCGGCAAGACTGTTGCTGTGTTGCCTCTAAATGCGCAGGCGATTGTGGCAGGCGGGCCATTCAATGATGGCTGGTATTGGCTCAACTACAAAGGTACAAAGGGGTACGCAAACGGCGTTTATCTGGTGGTGGTTGATGCAAGCTACAAGCCGATCCCGACAGCCACAGCCACAAGCGTAAGCACTGCTACCCCGGTGGCAACAAGCACCGCAACTGCCATCCCACCCACCAGCACACGCGTTGCCGCAGCTACGACAGCTACAGTGGCCACCAAGCCCCGCAGCACAGATGTTGCCGCCACGCCTGCGGCGGCGGTGACCCCGGACTACACAGCGCCTACCGCCCCCGGCGATTACACGGGGCTGTGGCTTGGTGAGCTAATTTATGGGGGCAACGTACGCACCGGGCCAGGCCTTGACCAGCCGGTTCTAAAGAGTTGGGGGGTAGGCAGGCGCGTGCTTCTATATCAGGCTGTGACCGATTCCAAGGGCGGCGTGTGGTATCGCGTGTCAGAGCCACCTGAAGGACCCATGTACGTACACTCCAGCTTGATACGTAAGATCGAGCCGGTGAAGTTCCAGGGCGCTCGCTACAAGGGTAAGTGGGTAGAAGTGAACCTGGCGCAGCAGATAACTACGGCGTACGTAGATGGCACGCCTGTGAAGGTAACACTTGCCTCCACAGGTACAGCTGCTAATCCTACAACACCAGGCGTCTGGAAGATTTATTGGCGGCTGCTTTCACAGGAGATGAAAAACGGCAACCTGGGGTCGCCTGACTATTACGACCTGAAGAATGTGCCTTATGTGCAGTACTTCCAGATGTCGGGAGAGGCGTTGCATGGCACCTACTGGCACGATGACTTTGGCCGCCCCCGCAGCCACGGCTGCGTGAACCTGAGCATTCCGATGGCGGGCTGGTTCTACGGCTGGGCCGGCATCGGCACAATCGTCTACGTGCACTAGACGAAGAGCGCGTCGCGGGGGAACCCCGCCGCATGTAGAGAACTTTCCTTCTTCAGCACAAATATACAACAGCAACCCCCAGATTGCCGTTGTATATTTGTGCTGCTCTTTATTCCCTTCACTCCCATGAGGAAAGGAATGAGAGCTTGATTACCCTGATTTTCAGTCGCAAAAAGGCTTGACCTCGTAATCTCCCGGTGGTATACTTTGGTTACACAGATAATACAGTCTTTCGGATAATATGCCATGCTAGACAATTTAGATAAGCGGTACAAAGAAATAATTGAGCTTGACACGGAGGCGCAGCAGATCTTCAGGAATAGCTGGCCGGAGGCGTGGTTGCAGATTAACCTGCCGCTCGGCTCCACGCGGGCGCTCCTCGCCATCGAGGAGCGTAACGCCTATACCCCTGGCAGGGTGGCTGATGCCCTTGGGGTGAGCCGTACCACTGTGACAGGACTGCTTGATAGATTGGAAGCGGAAGGTCTGCTTACGCGCTCGGTTGACCCAAGTGACCGCCGCTGCTTCAGGCTCGACTTAACAGCTAAAGGCCACGATCTTGTGCATCAGATTGACGGCTACAGGCGCGACAGGTTGCAGAGCGCCCTGGCCGCAATGGACAAAGGCGATATAGAGGCCCTTCACAAAGGCATGGCTGCGCTGGTAGTGGCTCTACGGGTACATATTGCGTAGTGCGTAAAAGGTGCTCTGTTCCAGGAGACAATGTGCGTGAGTACACAGACGACAGATAAAAATTACAAATGGATCGCCCTCTCGAACACGACATTGGGCGTGCTGATGGCCTCGATGAATAGCAGTATTGTGCTTATTTCTCTGCCTGCCATATTCAGGGGCCTGGGTGTCAACCCGTTGCAGCCTGCGGAGAGCGGCTATCTCCTCTGGATGCTGCTGGGGTATATGGTGATTACGGCCACCTTGCTGGTGACGCTGGGGCGGCTGTCAGATATGCTGGGGCGTGTGCGCCTCTATAACCTCGGCTTTGTGATCTTCACTATAGGCTCTATAATGCTCTTCCTGACCCCTTCTTCGGGAGACACAGGAGCGCTTGAGATGATATTCTCTCGCCTTGTACAGGGGGTGGGCGGAGGCTTCCTGATCGCCAACAGCGCGGCGATCCTCACCGACGCATTCCCCCTCAACGAGCGAGGCATGGCGCTTGGGCTGAACATGGTGGCTGTGCTCGCGGGCAGCCTCGTCGGCTTGATAGTGGGCGGGCTTATGTCCACCCTCTGGTGGCGTGCGGTCTTCCTGGTGAGCGTGCCCATAGGCATATTTGGCACCGTGTGGGCCTATCATAAGCTCGTCGAGCAAGTCACCACTCGCAAGGTAGGCAAGATTGATATTCTCGGCAATATATGCCTGGGCGGTGGGCTGACGATATTTCTGGCGGCGATGACCTATGGCATCATGCCTTATGGCTCATCAAGCACAGGCTGGGGCAATCCCTGGGTTATGGTGGGCATCATCGCGGGGCTGCTTCTGATTGCCCTCTTTGTGGTGGTGGAGAACCGCGTCAAAGAGCCTCTCTTCGACATGCACCTCTTCACCATCCGTTCATTTGCGATGGGTTGCGCGGCGCAATTGTTGAGCGCGCTCGCCTATGGAGGCTTCCAGTTCGCGCTTATTGTGTGGCTGCAAGGGATCTGGCTGCCGCTTCACGGCTACAACTACGAGGATACGCCGCTCTGGTCGGCTATCTACCTTATACCACTCCTGGTAGGCTTTATGATCTTCGGGGTAGCCAGCGGCTGGCTGTCGGACCGCATTGGCCCACGAGGGTTGAGCACAGGCGGCATGCTTGGGCTGACTATCGGTTTCATACTGCTGACCTTCTTCCCAGCCAACTTCTCCTACCCGCCTTTTGCGGTGGTGCTCTTTATCATCGGCGCGGCCTTCGGTATATTTACCTCTCCAAACACAGCAGCGATCATGAACGCGCTGCCCAGGCAGTACAGGGGCGTTGGATCGGGCATGCGCTCGACCTTCCAGGGTGTGGGCAGCCCTCTTAGTCTCACCCTCTTTTTCAGCATCATTGTGGCGGTGCTGGGGAGCCGGCTGCCCCTGGCTATCCAGAGTGGGCTTCAGCAGGGAGGTGTACCCCTAGCAGCAGCAGTACAGGCAAGCCATGTGCCGCCTACGGGCGCTCTCTTCGCGTCGTTCCTGGGCTACAACCCGATGCAAAGTCTGCTATCTCCTACCGTGATCGGCCAGCTTTCACCTGCTCAGCAAAGCAATGTCCTGGGCACTCATTTCTTCCCCAGCATCATCGGCGGGCCATTCACCGACGCGCTGCACATGGTCTTCTGGTTCGCGGCTGTGCTGGCGCTGCTGGCGGCGCTCTGCTCCTTCTTGCGTGGTCGGCGCTTCGTCTATGAAGAAAGCCAAACGCAGGTTGCGCCCGCGAGCGCCGAGGTGCAGATGATAGCAAGCGGCGCGGTAGCCGTGCCCGCAGCGGGCGGGTACGCGCCTGCGCTGAACAGGCAGGCCCGGCAGGAGGAATAGAGTAATGGAGAGGTGAAGCCCCTCATGCCAGGAGTATATCCTCTATGGGGTAGCATACTGTAAAAGGCTTTCCAGGATAGCTTATTCTCTGCTTGCGTTTTAGCACCTGGCATCTGGCTATCTGCTATGGCGGTACCCCTCCTGCTAAACGCGTAAGGCATCATAGTTAATATCTCACCTTACGCAGTTACGCACGGTTTTGAGCGCACCGTCACGCCAATTCAGGCGTGGTATATGGCTAATCTGCGTAAGGTGAGTTAATATATGCTACCTCTAGATATGGCAGGTAGACAGCCCGCGCTTCTCCAGATACTGCTGATGATAATCCTCTGCGGTATAGAACTGAGTCGCCGGGGCAACCTCCGTGACAACTGGCTTTCTATATCTTCCGCTCCTCTCAAGGCTCGCCTTCGACGCCAGGGCGGCGGCCTCCTGCTCAGTGCTGGTGAAGAAAATCGCTGACCTGTACTGACTGCCTACATCCGGCCCCTGGCGGTTTATCGTAGTCGGATCGTGGTTTTCCCAGAAGACCTTCAACAGGTCATCATAAGAAACCTTAGAGGGGTCGTACACAACCTCAACCACCTCGGCATGTCCTGTCCTTCCCGTGCAAACGTCTCTGTAAGATGGATTCTCGTACGACCCACCGCTATAGCCTACCGAGGTGGAGATAACCCCCTTGATCTGGCGGAAAGCCGCCTCTACACCCCAGAAACAACCCGCTCCAAAGATCGCTTTCTCCATTGTCTTCTCCTATCCCCTTATGGTTAATGGCTGTAAGTGGAACTGCATTATACAGTACATATTACAGGTCGGCCTCACACGCCTTCTTTCTCCAACTTCAGGGAGGCAGAATTGATGCAATAGCGCAGGCCGGTCGGCCTGGGACCATCATCAAACAGATGGCCCAGATGAGCGTCACAGGCACTGCACAGCACCTCAGTGCGCCGCCCCCAGAGGCTGTTGTCCGACTCGGTGATGACATTCTCCTCCGATATAGGCTGATAAAAGCTCGGCCAGCCTGTACCCGACTCGAACTTGGCCTTCGCGTCGAATAACTCTGCGCCGCAGCAGACGCACCTGTATACTCCTCTCTCCTCCGTGTGGGCGTACTCCCCCGTGAAGGCAGGCTCGGTCCCTTTCCGGCGCGCTATCCGATATTGCTCAGGGGTAAGTTGTTCCTTCCACTCAGCATCCGATTTCATTACTTTGTTCGCCATTTTCGTTCCTCCATTCATATAACCTACTTTAATATATACGATTCCCTAGCATGATTGTATCTAATAATCATTACAGAACTACTCCGAAGATTTGCCCACCACTAGCCTTTGTAGCTCGCTAACCCGGGTTTCAGCGGGAGCGCAGAATAACGTGCGGCCTGCGATAACTATACCAACTCTAACCCGGGAATCGCGCTATGAGGCTGCCAAACCAGCCCCACCCGCCGTGCATGCGGTCTGCCGCCAACCGCCATCTTGCCCATCATGGGGACCGCATAGTTGCACACACTTTGGTAAAATATAGATAGACACACGAAGCCGCAGCTATCCGAAGATCCAACGGCTTCGCAACTCTTTCAGGATAAAATCAACCATGCACGACGGCACAACACAACAGGACATGTACGATGTAATAATCGTGGGCGGCGGCCATGCGGGCTGCGAGGCTGCCCTTGCCTCTGCCCGCATGGGCCACCGCACCATGCTAATCACCCTTAACCTCGATACTATCGCGTTGATGCCCTGTAACCCCTCGGTGGGTGGGCCTGCCAAAGGCCATGTAGTGCGCGAAATAGATGCCCTCGGCGGTGAGATGGGCCGCAACACAGACCGCACGTCCATCCAGATAAGGATGCTCAACGAGCGCAAAGGCCCAGCCGTCCAGGTGCCAAGAGCGCAGTGCGATAAAAAACTCTACGCTCTCTCGATGAAAAGCGTCCTTGAAACCACACCCGGCCTGAATATCAAACAGGGAAGTGTATCCGGCCTCCTCCTGGAGCCTCTTCACAGGCAAGCAGGCCACGAGCAAGTCGCAACCACCCTGAGCCACACACCCTCGGCTGCCAACGAAGCTCTAACCTCGCAGGGGCGGCTTAAGATCGTTGGCATTACCACGGCCTCAGGGCGCGAGTACAGGGCGCGCGCCGTGGTCCTCACCACAGGCACATTTCTGCGTGGCCGCATCATCTCCGGCCACTTCACCACCCCTGCGGGGCGAGCGGGCGAGGCACCTTCGACAGAGCTTCCGGCCATGCTTGGAGAGCTTTCTTTCCCCCTGATGCGTCTCAAAACAGGCACTCCACCCCGTATTGATGCTCGCACTATAGATTTCTCGCAGACAGAGCTCCAACCCGGCAGTCCCACTCCCCTCTTCTTCAGCCATGAGCGCATAGATGCCGCCATTTACGATCCGCTCAACACCTACCCACAGCCCGATCAAAGATATAGCTGGCGGCGGCAGATGGCCTGCTACCTGGTGCATACAACCCCTGAGACCCACACCATCATCCGCGACAATCTCGACCGCTCGCCTATGTTCAACGGGCAAATAGAAGGCGTGGGGCCGCGTTATTGCCCTTCCATCGAAGACAAAATCCACCGCTTCGCCAGCAAAGAGAGCCACCAGCTTTTCCTTGAGCCGGAAGGCTGGCGCACAAACGAAGTTTACGTGCAGGGCGCAAGCACCTCGCTGCCAGAGGATGTGCAGTGGCGGATGATACGCTCTATCCCCGCGCTGCGTAACGCCGAGCTAATGCGCACAGGCTATGCGGTCGAATACGACGGTGTGCCGCCCAGAGAGATAACAGCCTGGCTGGAGAGCAAGAGGGTGGCAGGCCTTTTCCTCGCGGGGCAGATCAACGGCACATCAGGCTACGAAGAGGCCGCAGGGCAGGGGATCATTGCGGGCATAAACGCCGCTCTCTACTGCCGCAGGCTTTCTATACCCCTTTTAGGCAATACCGCCAACCACAGCCTCCTCACGTCAACCCTGGAAAGCAGCAGTGGCCGCCTTGAAAATACAATAGCCAAATTGGTTGACAGCATAAGGCAATGCAACCCCCTTGTCCTCCCCAGGCATCTCGCCTATATAGGCGTAATGACTGGCGACCTGACGAGCATGGACCACCGAGAACCCTACAGGCTGATGACCTCACGCGCCGAATACCGCTTACTCCTCCGCTCCGACAACGCCGACCAGCGCCTCACTCCTATAGGCCGCGCCCTCGGCCTCATCAGCGATGAGAGATACGCCAACCTGCTCCGCAAGCAGGAGATAATAGCTTCCGCACTCAAACGTCTCGAAGACGGAGTTGTAACCAAGGCGGTCGGCGCACGCCTCGCCGCCGCCGGGTACGAGCCGCCGGAGGCTGGCCGTCACACAACCATGCTGGAATACGTGCGCCGCCAGACCACACCACATACCGCCGTCAGCGTCCTGCTCCCCAACCTTGACCTGGACGACCCCGTCGTTGAGGAAGCCATAGAGCAAACGGAAGTAACGGCTAAATATGCGGGCTACATCGTAAAGCAAGAGGCCGAAATAGCCCGCACCCACAGGCTCGAAGACCGAGCCATCCCCCCCGACTTCCCCTTCTCAGAGCTTGCCTCACTTAAGACCGAGGCGAAAGAAAAACTCTCCCGCTTCAGCCCCGCCACCATCGGCCAGGCATCACGCATCGCAGGCGTAACCCCCGCCGACATAGCCGTCCTGCTGGTACACCTAAAAAGGCTAGGAGGAGAAAGCTGATCATGCTGGAACTAATCGCGGTAGAGCTAATCACGCTCCATAACTAAGACCAATCGCTCCACCCAACCGCCAAGCCTGGAGACATAGGGGTATGTCGCTACTACTCTGTAGCCCGGCAGCTTCTTCGTGCCTATCACATACTGTGGGTCTATGATCCTGCTCGGTGGAAATATGCGCCCTATCACCAACACATCATGGCTCGGCAGGCGGCTCAGCGCCTCATCATAGAGATAATAACCGTCCCATTCCGCGCCATTCTCTACTTTCTCATAGGGCACCCCCTGGGCAACGAGGGTGGTGCCTGCCTCCCACCGGGCGGCTAGCGCATTGTACTGGTCCAGGTGCAGCAGCACACCGAAAGTTGCCGTGACAGCCAGCACAGCAAAAGTGACAGCCAAAGCGCGCAAAGAGCGCCTTTTGAGCTGCGCTAATCCAGCCACGATGATAACAGGCCACAGCGGCATCCAGTAGCGGTCCAGGAAGCCCAAACTCACCAGATAAGTGCCGGCAAAAAGGATGATGCCGGTCATGTAAAGAAAGGTGAAGGCGTCCGGCTCGCGCTTGCGCCTGAGCAAAGCCACAGCGCCCGGCCAGCCTCCCTCCACCAGCCCTACAGCCAGCCACGTGCTCAACGCCGCGCCTACACAGTAGACAATCGTGGGGTTGGGCAGCGTCAAACGCAGCCACTCATAAGAAAGCTCAGCAACCGAGCCTTGCCCTTGCTGCACGATATTCGACTTCACCTGCCACAAACCAAAAACCACCAGAGCCACCGCCAGCGACAGAAAGAGAGCCAGCTTCCAATGCCGCACCCGGGCAAAGAGAGGAACCATTAGCCCCGGCAAAAATGTCTCCAGGTAGATAAAATGGCTGGCACGAGTAACCCACGTTGCAGGATTCCGCACCAGAGCCAGGATTTCTTCTCTGCCTACGCTGCCGCTGAAAGTGGTGCCGAAACCTCTGCTCCAAGCAAAGTAGCCAATTGCGGCAACAGCCGGAAGCAGCACAACCGCCGCCACCCTGCGCCAACTCCACCTACCGGCTAGTAGCAGCCAGAGCACAACCGCCAGAGGAACCGCGAGGCCAAATTGCCGCGCCAGAAAGAGGAGCGCCGCGAAAAGGCTCCCCACCCACAGGTATACTTCGCGTCCCCGCAAACCTTCTATGTAAAAGAGGCAGGCGAGTAGCAGGAGCGCAACAAAAGTGATCTCCGTCATGTAGCTGTAGCTAAGGTTGAGGTAGTAAGGGTTGAGCGCCAGCACCGCTACGCCTGCCAGACTCACTTGTAGCGTGAAATCCAGCCGCCGCAGCAGGAGGTAAAAGGTAACCACTGCTGCAAAGCTCATTACCATGTTAGCAATAGTTAATGATGTGAATCCAGGCCCTAGAGCCACCAGGAAGAAAGCGCCCCAGTAGGCGTGGGTCACCAGCGTCATCTGGGCAATCTCGGATGGCACGAAACCCATGCCGCTTACAACCTTCTCCGCGCTGCGAGCGAATGTCCAATCATCCAGGATGGGGAAGTTGCGCTGCAAAGGCATAAAGAACAACGCAATCATATACCCAAGTACGATCAGCCCCAAAGCTATCAGATCACCTCTGTCGAGACCGCACCTCTTGCTTGGATCAGTAGCACCACCCCTCACAGCATTGAGAGATAGCGTGCCCGTAAGAGCCACTAACGGCACGTGGCGCACGTCCCGCAGGCGGGCAGCTCATACAAGCCCGCGTTCGTCACCTTTGTCACTCGCCAGCCTACGGGCGCATCCTGCAAGGCAAAGTCGCGCGCGATCAGGGGAGGCTGCGCCCCCGCGAAGGTGCCTACGTAAGCCGCCGTGCCACTCGTCAGGTCGCAATAGACCCCCTTCGCCCAGTCCGAAGGGTCCCCTGAGTGCAACGTCAGGTCGGTACGCATACCGTACACCAAACGGTAAAAGCGCACCACCGATAGCTCCTCCCAGTCCAAATAGATGCTGGCTCCACGCGGCGCTGAACTAAGCAGCGCCAGCGCCGCGTCGCGCACCCCCTTTTGCCCACTCTGATCAATATTCGGGTAACGAAGCGCGCTCATATAGATGATAGAGCCTGCGAGAGCCACCCCCATAAGAGACACGCCTACTCGCAACGCCCCCCATGAAACCCTGCCCAGCACGCGTGCCGTCGCATAGCAAAGCCAGGCTAGCCCGATGCACATCAGAACGCCCCAGATGAGGTAGGTAGGAATGAAATATAGATACCCCACCAGCGAGTAATTCATCGCAAAGAGGAAGTTGCCGAGCATCATCGCGCTGACAAGAGCAGCCTCCGGCCTGCGGACGCGCCACAACACGGCCAGCCCCACTACTCCGGCGGCTATCCCAACAGGTGTGTACTGCCCCGAAAGCTCCCCTATCCCGAAGGCTACCCGCTCAAGCTGCGATCCCCAGCCGTAGCCCATCACCTGGTCCTGAAAGGGGCCACCTGTCAGCAAATTGAAGAAATCCTTCCAGTTGGTGGGATTCCCCCAATAATAAGGCGAGCCGCCAATGAACCGGTAAACAAGAAACAGAAGCGGGCTTATCCCCACCACAAACCACAACGCCCCAAGCACGCGCCTGCGAATGGGACGGTGCTCAATTGACCCGCGATGCCGCTCCACCTCCACAAAAAGCAGATAAAAGCCATACGCAGGCAGAAGAAGATAAGTAGTGCCGTGATGCACCAGCGAGAGGCCAATTAGCAGGCACGAAGCATAAAACCACCGAGCATCGCCACTCTGCCGCCAGCTCACAAGGGCAAATATCACAGACCCCACTAGCAAAGCATTCAGCGCATAGCTGCGCGCCACCAGCGACATTGACCAGACAATCGGAGCAACAGCGAACAGTCCCGCCCCCACAGCCGCGGCAGGCCACATCCGCCGCAACCCCGCCAACCCAATCAAGCGCACAGCTACCGCGTACAACGTGCCAACAGCCCCCGCCATATAAACAGCAGAGGAGAAATTGACACGATACGCCACATCGCCAATAGGAAGCAAGGTAAATAATTTGCCGAGCAATACATAGAGCGGGTAGCCCGTGGGGTGTGGCACACCCAGCACGGCAGCAGACATCTGAAACTCCGCGTAGTCGCCCGGCATCACCGACGGCGCGAGGGTGCGGACATAAAGCGCCCCCGCAAGCACGGAGAGGAGTAAGCCCACACCTGCAACGCCCCACCGCCGAGTTTCCCCACCGCCAGAGAGCGCCCGCCCGCCCCCCACCGCAAAGTTAGCACCCTCCCCACGCGGATCGGTCATAATTGAAGCCTGCGTAAATAAAGCTATATCACAGCCCGCGCGCTATGGCAAGTAACCCACACCTGGTAACTGTTCAGAACAGGGGTGGAGCAACCTTCTTGGGGTAACTGTGCGGGCGGCCCGCTACCCGCGCTCACCTCCCCTCACCCCCAAACCCCCTCTCCCATGAAGGGCGAGGGGGCTTTCCTCTTGGGCAGTATATCTCCCATGAAGGGAGAGGGGGTTTGGGGGTGAGGGGAAGGACGCCCCTGCACCTCAACTCCTCCAAAAATGAGAAAGGTAGTAGTATAGAGGGGTGCTAAATCACTCGTATTTTCATTCGTAATGGTGGCCCGCAGGGTCATGGCTTACTCTGAACAGTTACCGCCACTGACCACTTGGTACACTTACGACGCATATGATATAGTGACATAGATAATAGCCGGAGAAGGGTCTAGCTGCCTGTGCGTATCGGTATAGTTTCAGATGTGCATGCTAATTTCGTCGCCTTGCGTACTGTCCTTGAGCAGATGGGCAGCATTGATGCGCTCTGGTGTCTGGGCGACCTTGTCGGCTATGGCCCACAGCCTAACGAGTGCGTCTCAACAATCAGCCGCTACCCCTCCCTCGTCATAGCAGGCAATCACGACTGGGGAATGCTGGGCAGGCTTGATGAGCATGACTTCAACCGCGACGCCCGCTCCGTTCTCGACTGGACGCGGGAAACGCTCACACCCCAGAACATGGAGTATATAAAAGCTCTCCCTGTAAGCGTCCGCGCTCTGGAGTCGGCCTTCACCGTGGTGCATGCCTCCCCCCGCGACCCTATGTGGGAGTACCTTCTCGACCTCTTCGATGCCGCCGAGTGCTTCCCCCTCTTCAAGTCGCGCTACTGTCTGGTAGGGCACACCCATGTACCTCTCGTCTTCCGCGATGCAGGCGGCGTGGTGAAAGCCGCCATACCTGAGCCTGGCGAGAGCATTCGCCTCAACGTAACTCCATATAACAACGATGACGCCGGCGGCTCTCGTATGATAATCAACCCCGGCAGCGTAGGCCAGCCACGCGACGGCGACCCGCGAGCTTCCTACATGATACTTGAAATACCCGACGGCGCGGCTACCGAAACCAAAGGCGCAACGCTCACTTATCACCGTCTTGAATACCCCGTCGAGGAAGCGCAAGCAGTCATGAAAAGCCTGGATTTCCCCCCGCGCCTTATCTCCCGAATAGAACTGGGCTTATGAAAGACCGGTCCTTGCTACCCTTTCGAACCTCTTCTGACGTCTACTCGGTCCCCTGTACTTACACTCCCTTCCTGCAACACCATGCAGAGCACGCCCCGTTTGCCGTATAACTCCTTTGGCATCTGCTTGTGGTAAACCATCAAGCTAGAGCATGGCTCGTTTTGCTTGCGTACCTGGAGCACAGCGCCAGGTGTACCATCTGTGGCGAACAAATGCAGCTCATCTCCCGCTTCAAGGTCGCCAAGATCGCCTAGCCCCTCAAAGAGTAGGTTTTCGCCCATGCCCCCATATGGAATCTCCTGCACTCCAAGGCGCTTGCAAGCCTCGCGCACACCTTCCACGCCAACTACGGTAATTGGCCGGTTATTAGGCACTACATGGCCCCGGCTTACACGTGTCTCGCCGTAGTGCCTGTCCCCCGGTATACCCCACCGGGTTATCTGGGCCGTATCATGTGTTTCCTTGCCCACCCCGTTTATTAGCTCACGGCTGTAAGCAACAGCAACTACCGTTCCTGTACGCACAGGTGTAGAGCCGCCTTTTGTCTTATCTTCGCTAACCACTGTTACATTTCTGGACATATCACTCACTCACTCCTGCTGATTGCTTGAAGGCAGGGCGCTGCCGCACCGCTCACAAAATGCTAACGTTAAGATTGTGGCGCAATACACTCTTTGCAGGCACGCCCGACGACCTGCCTCTCCCGTTAATATACACCCACGAGGCGGCTGTCGAAAAGTGGCTGCTGTAGCTCGTCTAAGGAAAGATGCATTGCGAATGGGAAAGGCTTTCCTCCTCACAAAGAGAGCAATAACCACGCCGTGCGTGGTTATTGCTCTCTTTACATCTCATCATCCCCTTCACACAGAGAAGAGTGCTAAGAGGATAAGGGGATGAGGGTGTAGAGTTTGGAATATCGGCCGCAAAACCCATACCCTAATATATATCGAGATAGCGGTCCAGCTCCCACTGGCTGACACGGAGGCGGTAGTCGTTCCACTCCTCAGTCTTAGCCTCCAACAGACGGTCGGTAATGTGGTCGCCCAGAGCCTCGCGCACAAGCTCATCCCGCTCCATCTCCTCAAGCGCCTCAGGAAGGGTGGCCGGCAGCGTCTGGATATTGCGGCGGCGGCGTTCGCTCTCATCGAAGTGATAAAGGTTCTCCTCGACCGCCTCCGGCGCTTCCATATCTTTCTCTATCCCCTCCAACCCGGCACGCAGCATCACCGCGAAGGCCAGGTATGGGTTGCACGACGGGTCGGGACAGCGCAACTCGATACGCGCAGCCTGGGGCTTGTTCGGGCGATTCTTAGGCACCCTGATCAGCGCGGAACGGTTGACCCGCGCCCACGATATGTAAACAGGCGCTTCGTAGCCCGGCACCAGCCTCTTGTACGAGTTGACGAGCGGCGCAAGCACAGCGCACATACCACGTGCATGCTTTAGCTGCCCCGCGATGTACTTCTTAGCTAGTGGCGAGATACCATAAGCATCATCAGGCTCAGCAAAGAGGTTTTCCCCACTCTCCAGCCCCGCCAGGCTCTGGTGGGTGTGCATCCCTGATCCGTTTATCCCATACACTGGCTTGGGCATGAAAGTGCAGTGAAGCCCCCTCTCCGCAGCGATTGCTTTGAGGGTGTACTTGAGAGTAACCGCGTTGTCGGCGGTGGTGAGGGCGTGGTCATATTCGAAGTCAATCTCGTGCTGGCCGCGCGCCACCTCATGATGCGATGTCTCTACCTTTATATCCATCCCTTCGAGGGCATTTACCATATCCTTACGTATGTTCGCGCCCAGGTCGCCCGACAGGTCGAAGTAGCTGCCTGCATCGTGAGTTTCGGGGCTTATCTGCCCATTCAGCATGCGAAAAAGAAAGAACTCAAGCTCAGGCCCTGTATTGAACTTGTAGCCAAGCGAAGCCGCATAATCGAGCGCGCGGGCGAGCACCATGCGTGGGTCGCCCTCAAAAAGATCACCGTTGGGGTTGTATACCCAGCAAATAGCCCGCGCTGTGCTCTCGTCGGCACGCTCCCAGGGCATCACGGCCCAGGTCGAAAGGTCCGGCACTAGAAACATGTCCGATTCGGCTATACGAGCAAATCCCTCTATTGATGAGCCATCGAACCACTTGCCGTTGAGACAGGCGTCCTCAAACTGGTGAATCGGTATAGCAACCGACTTGACGATCCCCATCAGGTCGGTGAATTGCAAGTTGACAAAACGCACTTTATCTTCAACCGCGCGCGCCATCACCTGCTCAACTGCCTCGCGTGTATTCCCCGCCGACTCCGGCGTCCAGTACCTCTTCAACTCAGCCGATTTTCCTTTTTCGCGGCCATTCGCCACTGCCTTCTCTAAATCTTGCGCCATGTAAGCACCTCCGATCTTGGACATTCACACAAAAACAATAGGGAGAGAGCCGTAACTCTCCACCTGCTGGAGTATAACACCCACTCACGTGAGCGTCTATGTGCTTAATTCAGAATCATTGCCCGGTATATATGTGTATTTGTCCCAAATAGCCTTCTTATTGAGAACTGTTACACTCTGAATTGAGCTAAACATTTATAGAGTAGAGAAGCGAATCCTGAAAGATAAAGCGCAGCCTATCGCGTAAGTCGTGGTGCTACCCGCCCCCTTGAGAATGTGATACAATATCCTTAATTCTTCACACTTCACGAGTCCATTCACCTACGGGCGGAGCCACTTCATGAATGCAATTGAGACCATTGAGCTAACCCGCACTTTCGGGCAGCGCGCGGCCGTAGAGGATCTTACCCTCACCATCCCCTCTGGCAAGGTCTTCGGCTTTCTTGGCCCTAACGGCGCGGGCAAAACAACTACCGTGCGCATGCTGGCCGCTCTAATCGCTCCTACTCGCGGCACAGCCACCGTAGCCGGACACCACCTTGGCCCCGACGACAGCGCCATACGCCGCTCTGTTGGCCTCCTCACCGAGGCCCCAGGTATGTACGGGCGCTTGACTGCTCTGCAAAACCTCCTTTTTTTCGCGGGGCTGTATGGTGTGAGCGAGCCGAGGGCGAGAGAACAGGCCGAGCGTTACTTGACGATGCTTGACCTGTGGGAGAGGCGCGATGATAAAGTAGCAAGCTTCTCAAAAGGGATGAGGCAGAAGCTGGCAATCGCCCGTGCCCTGCTGCACGAGCCTGAGATAGTCTTCTTCGATGAGCCTACTGCCGGGCTTGACCCCGAAGCCGCACGCACAGTGCGTGACTTTATCAAGGAGCTACGCTCCGAGGGAAGGACTATCTTCCTCACCACACATAATCTGCCCGAAGCAGATGAGCTTTGCGACCTCATAGGGATCTTCCGCACCAAACTCCTGCGGGTAGACAGCCCCGCCAACTTGCGTAGCTCGCTATTTGGCCGGGGCACTATTGTGCGCGTGGCAGGCGATGCAGCCCCTTGGACTGGCGCCGCTCGCGCGCTCCCTTTCGTGCACGGCGTCTCAACCCAGAATGGCGCTCTCTCCGTAACGCTTGATGACCCCGACAGGCAGAACCCCTTGCTGGTGCAGGCGTTGGTGCAGGCAGGCGCACCCATACAGTATATTGAGCCGATGTCGCACTCGCTTGAGGATGTTTATTTGGAGCTTTTAGAAGGGAAATTGCCCACAACCACGCCAACCGATCTCAGCGCAGACCCTGGAGATGTAAAGCTATGAACGATACTTCCCTCAATAGAATAGTCCTGATCCTCCGCAAGGAATGGTTGGAGCTGCGGCAGCAGCGCGGCCTCATATTCGGTACACTCCTTCCGCCGTTGATATTTGCTCTGCTGCCAATCGTACTGGCTTATCTGGCCGGACATACATCTCTAACCTCCACCACCAGGTCCAGCCTTTCCCCAACCCCCACAGCTACCCCCGGCGTAAACCCATCGTTGGCAGGTCTTCCGGGGGCCGAACTGGGGCAGGCGATAGTAGGGCAGCAGTTCTCGATCTTATTGCTCCTTGTGCCTGTGATCATTCCCAGCGTCATCGCTTCATATAGCATCATCGGCGAGAAGACGAGCGGCACCCTGGAGCCCCTGCTGGCGACGCCTGTGCGCACATGGGAGTTGTTGCTAGCCAAGATGCTTACTTCAGTTATTCCTGCTGTTGCCATCACATGGCTCGTTGGACTTATATTCACCCTCGGCATGGCCCTCACAGCACTATCAAGCAGGGTCTTCATTGCCATCATCAGCCCCGGCTGGATCGCAGCCCTCATACTCTGCACTCCCCTCCTGGCGTTGATCGTAGTGGCCGCCACCGTAGCAGTGTCATCACGCGTCAGCGATCCACGCAGTGCCCAGCAAATATCAGCTACAATGATACTGCCTATCATGCTCATCTTCTTCGGGCAGATTACAGGCCTGCTGGTGCTCAGCCCATTCATAGCCCTTATTGCCGCTCTCCTGCTAGCCTTGATTGCGCTGCTGGCACTCTGGTTGACAACCCGCATCTTCCAGCGCGAAGCGATCCTGACACGCTGGAGCTAGCAAGGAGCGCAAAGGCACAGGGCCAGCCAGGATGCGCCCCTCTCACTGCGGTTCTGAACAATTACACTTTGTGGTAACTGTTCAAAGTTGGGGTGGAGTAACCTTCTTGGGGTACCTGTGCGCCGCCACCTGCCCTCACCCCATGCCCCCTCTCCCCTTGTGGGAGAGGGGGCATGGGGTGAGGGTACGTAAGGGTAGGTGAGGGCGTACAGATACCCCAGGAAGATTGCTCCACCCTAAATCTGAACAGTTACTCTTTGTGAAGACTTTGACAAGCTGGCATATCACGTGCTATCATCCATACAGTTAGTAGAAGAATGCAACAAAAGCCTTCAGTCCGAGGCCAGGAGAAGTATAGATGCCGATCTTCAAGAAGAAACAGCGTGGGTATGATGGGGCCTGGGTGCCTGCTCCCGACCCTAAAGCTCTTGAGGCTACAGGTGGCAGGCAAACAGGCCCTAGCATCGTTGCTGCCCAACCCGTACCCGGTAAGGGAAAAAAGACCAAGAAAGTCTTTCGGGTAGTCACAGTACGCGGTCGCCAGGAGCAGGAATGGCTCGACTCCGGTCTCTGGCAGCCCTTGCAAGAAACAGTTATTCCCGCTGAGTCCAAAGCGCCTCTTACAGTCGCCTACTATGGCACCTACGGCTCCGATGGCATGCGACGCGACGGGGCGCCCGGTGGCGCATACTCCTCTGTTTTCGACCAGTATGCAATGCAAGGCAGCGACCTGTATACAAAAGACGAGGCGAGACGTCTTAAGCAGTGGGACACTCGCAAGCCCTTCCCCGGTTTCGATCCGAAGCTGGGCAGCAAAACACTCGATATTTATTCTGAAGATTGATCAGCTACAGATCATCAGGTTAGCCATACAGCAGGGGGCGAGTAAGCACACTCGCCCTTCTCTAATATAAGGAGCTAAAGGCAAATGCACATAGGTGTGTTAGGGGGCGGACCGCTCGGCCTTACTGCGGCGATGCGCCTCGCCCGCAGAGGAGCTCAGGTTACTCTCCTTGAGAAGGAGAATGAGCTTGGCGGTTTGGCGTCAGGTTTCAAGGTCGGGGATAGCGGCACATACCTTGAAAAGTTTTATCATCACCTCTTTCGCTCGGACAAAGAGATACAGGCGCTTATCACTGAGCTTGGCCTGAGCGACAAGCTCGGTTGGTACAACACCAATACCTCGACCCTCTACAAAGGCAAGGTGTGGCGCTTTTCTCCCAAAGACATCCTGCTGAATTATCCCCTTTCTATACCGAGCCGCCTGCGTATGCCTGCCGTCAGCGCCTACCTCAAATACACGGGCAACTACAAGCGTTTCCGCAAAGATACGGCCATGGAGTGGCTGCAACGCTGGATGGGTAATGAAGCCTACGACATGCAGTTCAAGCCGCTCCTCGTCGGCAAGTTCGGAGACTTCGCGCCGGAGATAGCGATGCCCTGGTTCTGGTCGCGTGTGCATGAGCGCAGCTTCAGCCTCGGCTATATGCGCGGAGGCTTCCAGCAGCTATATGACCGCCTCGGAGAAGAGGTCACCAGGGCAGGCGGTGAGATACATCTGAGTACCTCTGTTACCCGCATCGCGCCCATAGAGGGCGGCAAAACCCGCGTTGACACCGATCAGACAGAGCCTTATACCTTTGATATAGTTATCTCCACCCTGCCCACCCGCCTCTTCCTGCGCCTCGCGCAAGGCATCCCCGACCAGTACAAGGAGCGCTACGACTGGGGCAACGCGCTAGGGACGCATGTTGTGGTCCTCGCTCTCAAGGAGTCGCTCCTCGACCCTGTTTACTGGCTGAACATCAACGACCCAGGCTTTCCTTTCCTTGTGGCGGTGGACCACACGAATATGATACCCGCCTCTGACTACGGCGGTCGCCACATGATCTATCTCGGTAATTACTTGAAGATGGATCACCCCTACTTTACGCAGTCTGACGAAGAGACCCTCTCCGAGTACATGCCATACCTGAAGAAGCTCAATCCTGCCTTCACCGAGGAGTGGATAATGGAGCGTTGGCTCTTCAAGGCCCCCTACGCGCAGCCCATAGTGACGCGAGAGTACGAAGCTCACATACCCCCTTTCAAGACGCCTCTTCCCAACGTCTACATGGGCAACATGTTCCAGGTTTACCCACAGGACCGAGGCCAGAACTACAGCATAAAGCTGGCGGATAAGCTAACAAGGATGATACAGCTTTAGCACAATGTGGAGGGGGAATAAACCTTCTGCTAAAACCTCTCCTTCAAACCTCATAGGGAGGGCAATAGACCAGGCCGGATTTTGGCATCGTTCTTGCTACCTTGTGAGGTAACAACATTCTGATTATACTGTCACAGTAGCCGGGCTACTAAACCACTGTCAGGAGGAACATTTAGATGAGTAACAAACGAACCGTCAAGGCGCTCTAAGAGCTGGTGAAGACCGAGTATATGGCGATAGGCGCTCTCGATGCAGCCATTGATGAAGTGGATGATAACAAGCTGCGTAAGCAGTATCGTAAGTTCCGAGATCAGCATGCAAAGCAGGCAGAAGCTCTGAACGACCGCATCGAAGACCTCGGCGGCGAGCCTGTAGAGTACGAAACAGGCAGCGGTAAAGGCCAGGCTACTCTCTGGGGTAAAATAAGTGGCATGCGCGACGACACGAGCGTCGAAGGAATGCGTATAGGCGCGGAGCGCGGTATCAAGCGCTACATAGACAATCTAGACGATGTAGACGACGCAAAGGCCCTCAACGTCATACGTAAAAACCTGGAAGCCAAGCAGGACGAGATACGCTGGTACGACGACCAGAGCGGCAAAGAGAGCGTTAAGAAGCTCGACACCAGGCTCGTCGAAGACTCCAAGCAGAGACTCAAAGAGGTTGAGCATGCCAACAACGGCAAGAAGGGTGGGTTGCCTTTCCCACTCTTGCTCCTCGTAGGCGGTATTGGCGCGGCAGCGTTCTTCCTGCTGCGACGTAGCGATGACTCTGACTTCGATGACTACGGCGAAGACGCTTTCCGCTACGAGGGCGACGAAACTACCACCGACTCCGGTTACTCGTCAGCAGGCTCCTACAGCGCCGGCGGCGAAGGCTCCACAGACTATAGCTCAACCAGCAGCACAACTACAGAGAGCTAAGCTCGGCGCAGCCTGTCACACAAGAATGCTCATTGCCAGCTTCATAGCATGAAAGCGTGGATGGAGAAGAGTAGCAGCTTCTATTGGAGTTCAGAGAGTAGCCGGTGCTGCGAAGGCTATCCCCAATCGCTGCGAAGACACTACGGAGTGCGAGAAAGAAAGGTATACTGGTTCAGCCTCCTGCTGCCATGTAGCTGAGTAGGTCTCGACGGTTTGCCCCCGTTATCAGGCTCAAGGCCTTTGTTCTCCCATAGCCTGCAAATCTGAAGGAGAAAGCATATCTCCAGATTGGCTTATAGATAGCTATCACATTGATAGCATGAGAACGCAGAGGTGAAACTTGCAGGTGTGGATAACATCCGAGAGGCAACGCTCTTCCCGCGTGACATGCACAGGTTGGTTCCATAGACGGCAGATTGCCTTTACAGTAGGCTTGTCTGCTGAAGCGGGTCTAAACAGCTACCGCCCCGCAGCCACATAGGGCGCTTTCAGCACTTTCTCAATGAAAGCTCGCGCATCGGCGTCTCTATCCGACACATCCAGGTCCACCCGAATCTCTTTAGCGCCCTGCTTGGCGGGCCACACAGTCACCCACACGAGGCCGTCGCCAAAGAAGGCGATTTGATTGCCCTGGTGCGCGCTCACTGTCATCCCCAACCCGCCCTCCTCTTGCCCAAAGTATCGCTTTGCAGCCTCAAATATCGCTTCTCGCTTCAATAGAGTATGCGTCTCGTGCCGCACTAACTTCACCTCCTGAAGGTAATTAGTATTGCGTAAGGGTTGAGAACCGCTATACCTCTTTCCAAACTCATCATGCATTACACACTACACACTACACACTACACACTACACATCACGCATTACGATCCCACTGCCCACTCTTGCCGCCTTCTTTGTGCATTAAGCCTATGTTGCTGATGATAGCGCCACGCTCCACAGCCTTCAGCATATCATAGATGGTAAGGGCTGCTACCGATACGGCAGCGAGCGCTTCCATCTCTACACCTGTGGGGCCAACTGTCTCGGCTCGGGCTTCTATCTCAATGCCCCAACTCTCAATGCGCAACTCTACCCTGACAGAAGTAAGCATTATTGGGTGGCAGAGGGGAATGAGGTCGGGCGTCTTCTTGGCGGCCAATATCCCTGCCACACGCGCCACCGCCAGCACATCCCCTTTAGGGGCTTGCCCGTCGCGCACCAACGCCAACGTCTCCTCGCTGAGATGCACCTCCCCGCGTGCGATTGCCACCCGTTCCGTATCGGGCTTATACCCGACATCTACCATGCGGGCATGCCCACTCTCGTCCAGATGAGATAGTTCCGCCATATCACTACACCTCGCATCTCGTCACTCCGCCAGCCCCTCCGCGCAGGCGCAATATACCACACGCTGCGGTAGCCTTCAAGATTAAACCCACCTGACAGGGCAGTTACAAGCTAATTTACGCACGGCGGCAGGTCAATCTTGTGCTTGCACTGCCACTTCTCACATAAAGCGCCAGGGTTGGGTCGTTTTATGCTAGAATGCAGTAGACAGCACATTCCTCCATTACGCCTCATACATTAGGTTTCCACCCGAAGAGGAGACGCAATGACCGATCAGATTGTCCTCAACTGCACACTCAATGTAAGCACCGTACCCGCCGCCGAGGAGCCTCGGCTCCTCTATCTATTGATAGACCTCAAATCGGGCGAGGGTGCACAGCCTCCCCAGGCTCCTGTCAACGTCGCCATCGCTCTTGACGTAAGCGAGTCAATGCGCTTGCCCGTGCTAAACCAGGAGCAGTTTGAGGAGCTAAAGAAGCTGGGGCAGGTAAGTCAGACAGTTTCTGATGGCGTTCCCGTTTGGACCTTCAAGAACATTCCGGCGGAGATACGCAAGCGTGCACCCTCCAACCTGGAGGCAGTGCAAGCATCTATAGCACAATCCACCAAGTACCTCGAAGGTGGCGATAAAGTGTCCCTGGTGGCTTTCGCTGATACCGCGGAGGTCTTGCTGCGCGGGCTTTCCGGTTCCGACCAGAGAAGCGTGATGGACGCAGTAGCACGGCTTGATTCCGTAAAGCTGGGAGATGAGACAAATATCGGCCCAGGCCTTGAGGCGGGGTTGAACGAAGTGCGGCGCAGCCGGACGCCTGAAATGGTGAGTCGTGTGCTCATACTCACAGATGGCTTCACGCAAAACCCGGATGAAGTGCTGAGGCTTGCGAAGGAAGCCCGCACAGCAGCAATAGGGGTAAGCACGCTTGGCATAGGCACGGAATTCAACGAAAAGCTGCTGGTAGAAGTAGCCGACGCCAGTCACGGCAACGCATACTTCGCACGAACGCCGCAAGAGATCCCATCTGCCTTCGAGAAAGAGCTGGCGGCGGTACAATCTGTCAGCCTCAGGGCTGTAGCGATCGGGGTAAAGCTAAGCTCCGGAGTAGAGATAAGGCGTGCCTATCAGGTGCGCCCCGTGATCTCGGCGGTACGCGAAGGCAGACGCGATGGGCGCGCATACGGCTTCAGCATGGGTGACCTCGACCCCGCCAACCCACCTGCCCTCCTCCTTGAGCTTGTAGTGCCCACGCAGTCAGGCGGCACGTTCAGGGTAGCACGGGTCACCACAAGCTACGACGGCAGTGGCGGCGGTGGCGGTGGCGGTGGCAGCAAAGAGAGGGTTGTCGATGCGGCCAGTGACGTGGTAATCAACTATTCCGTCTCCAAGAAGCGCGTTGAGCCGGACCCAGTCGTTATGAACACTGTTGAGAGAGTAACGGCCTACGCTCTGCAAACACGGGCGCTGGATGATATGGCGGCGGGCAACACAGCAGCGGCCACCCAGAAGCTGCGGGCGGCAGCAACTCGCCTCCTCACACTCGGAGAAACTGACCTGGCGCAAGCAGTGGAAACCGAAGCCGTGCGAGTAGAGCAAAGCGGCCAGGTCTCGCCGGAGGGCGCGAAAGAGCTACGCTATGCCACCCGCCGCCTGACCCAGAGGCTCTAGGCTCGTAATGAGCAATACGCACTGCTTGGGGATTATGGAGAGAATATCTTCACCTTCAACCCCTTACGTAACACGCACTATGCACTACGAACCCGAGTCCCCGCAACAAACCGGTTTGCTCAAACGTATAACTTATCGAAATGCTTATCTGTCCAGTTTGTGGCAAAGTTAATCCGCCGGGGAGCAGTAATTGCGACGTGTGCGGCGCGCCTCTTGCGGCAGCCGACGTGACCGCTCCCCCATTAGCCACTGAAGCCACGCCCAACAACCTGAGCGGGCCGATCTGCCCTGTCTGCCGTCGAGGCAACCGCGCAGCATCGGTTTTTTGCGCCTTCTGCGGCTACAGGCTAAAGCAGCCCACCGGACCGCAGGCTTATGCACTCCCCTATGCGGGCGCAGCCGCAGCCGCGCCGAGCACGCAGTATGCCCAGCCTCCCGCTATCCCTTCTGATGCTTCCGGCAACCTGCCCACCGGCACTTTGCTCAAGCGGCACTACCGTATACTACGCAAAATCGCCCAGGGAGGGATGGGCGCTGTCTACGAAAGCACCGACATAGCAGGCACATCAGGCACGCCCGGCAGACGGTGGGCGGTCAAAGAGATGAGTCCCGCCGCGCTGCCGGCGAGTGAGCGAACCCAGGCTATCGCTGATTTTCGCCGCGAGGCGCAGATGCTTGCCGCTTTGCACCACCCTAACCTCCCCGAAGTAGTAGAAACCTTCGAGCAGATTGGTAAATATTTTCTGGTAATGGAGTTTATACCTGGGCGAACATTGCTCAACGTCCTTGAAAATTGGCCGGGATTCCTCGCGGAAGAAGGCGTGATGGTGTGGGCGCGGCAGCTATTTGATGTGCTGCAATACTTGCACTCCCAGAACCCACCTATTATTTACCGCGACCTCAAGCCCGCAAACGTCATGTTGGTGGAAAGCACCGAGCGGATCAAGCTGATAGATTTCGGCATAGCCCGCTTCCACAAAGCAGGCAAGTCACGCGATACGGAGGCCTTTGGCACCGCAGGGTACGCCCCTCCTGAGCAGTACGGCAAGGGGCAGACCGACCAACGCTCCGATGTTTACGCCCTGGCTGCCACGATTCATTACCTCGTCACCAAACACGACCCAAGCCTCAGCCCGTTCAACTGGCTGCCGGTGCGCCGCTATAACCCAGCGCTCTCGCCAAGACTCGAAAGTGCGCTACAAACGGCGCTCTCTCTCGACCCGGCCAAGCGCTACCCCACAATAGAAGATTTTGCAACTGGCATGGGCATTCAACTGGCTCCTGTACCCCAGAGGCAGCGCTCATGGGAGGCCGAGCCTGTGCCGACGCTGCCTGCGCTGCCTACGCCCACTGTGACGCAAGCGCCTGCACGCTCGAACGGATCGAGCGCTTCCAGGTCGCAGTCGAAGAAAAAGCAGGCCGCCACGCCGCGCATTGAAGCTTCAGCCATACCCACAGCCACACAGGTCACTCATCTTGAAGCGCAGGTAACTGTAGATAGAGATAAGCCCCCATATACCGGCATTGTAGAACCCCCAGGCATCAGTTCGCCTGTTGCTCCCCTGGCGACACCACCGCAGGCTAGACCTAGACCAGAGAAGAAATCACAACAGGAGCCGGCAGCGGCGCTGGTGGTTTCTGATAGAGTGCTCGACCTGGGCGACGTCAGATGGAACAGCAAATCGGTGCGCAAAGTTTCGCTGGCGGGGGTTGGTGGTGGGTTTGTGAAGGGCACTATCGCTGCAAGCCAGCCCTGGATAGCGTATAATCCACAGCGCTTCCAGGGAAACGCCGTAACAGTTGAGGTGAAAATTAAGAAGCGACAACTGCGACTTGGACGCGTGGAGTTGCAAGTACCCAATCTATTCGCTATTATATGGGCACGAGCACGCAGGGCGCTGCCGCTTCTGGTGGTCTGGTTCTGGCTCTTATTTCTGGCGGGTAGCTCGCTCGGCAAAACCCTTCTGTGGGCTTTCGCCGCCGTAATGGGAGCGCTGCTGGCGTTCGAGGCGCTGATGTGGCTGTGGGCCGCGCACGTGCGCCTCCTGGTGCCGGCAGAAAAGATGAACACAGGGCGCCTCCTGGTGAAAAGCTCAGGAGGCGAGCAGCAGATAGAGGTGAGAGCCATGGCCCGCCCCTCGTGGGCGCGTAGGGCGTTAGGCTGGACAGTGGCGCTACTGTTGCTGACTGTGGAAGTAGGAGCCATAGCGTGGACGGCATTAACGCTACTGGGGATAGAGATACCCCTACCCGGCCTGTGATAATATACACCGAGGAGAAAAATCTATGAGATGTCCTAATTGTGGAAACGAGAATCCCGCGGACTATATGTTCTGCGACGAGTGCGGAGCACGGCTGGGCGGCGCTGAAACGCCTGGTGTTGCCACAGACGTAAACACAGGCACGAACCAAGGCACGGACCCGACCCGGCAGTACAGCGACATCGAGGGGGGCAACGGCCAGCTATCAGGCCCGATAGGTAGTGCGCCGAGCAGCACTGCCACAACTCAAGAGAGCAGCTATCAGTCTCCCATGAGCTACCCTGATGCCATGTCGGGCGAGCCTGGCGGCGCAAACCAGGCAGATCACTCTGCCGGCGTGCCCGTCACCGAAGACACTATCGTGCCCGCAGTGGCTGCCGCAGATGCTGGAGATAACGGCTCGCACGCCTCTACCCAGGGAGCCCAGATCGATCAGGGCGCGATGCCTGATGTGTTGCCTCTGCAACAGCCTGGGCAAGAAGAAGAGACGCAGGGCGTAGATGCTTATTCTGCCGCAGGCCAGGACCAGGCAGCTACGCCACCCGCGCAGGCCGCCGCCGTCGAAACAATGCAGAGTAGTGCGGCTCCTGAAGCAGATGCAAGCGCAGGAGCGGATAGCAGCGCATGGGCAGCGAGTGCACTCCGGCAGCTACATGAGGCGCAAAACGCCATCGTGCAGGGAGATTGGGGCCAGTTCGGACAGGCAATGCAAAGCCTCAGGCAAATGCTGGAGAGCGCCACTCAGGGTGCGGTTGCCCCATCGCCAACTGCTTCTCCCCAGTACGCACAACCCTCAGCGCCCTCCTCGCTGCAAGTCTATTCAACAGCAGACGCTCCCGCCTCCTCGTCCACGCAGGTGGGTGGAGGTGATGCATCCATCTCAGAGACGAATGTCGAAGCTGAGCCTTACACAGGCTCAGGTGGTGTGGGCACCGTCGAACCGGCAGCCGAAGCGGGCAATCTTGGAACGCAAGGTGTGCCTGTGGGCCAGGCAACTCAGGAGTCGCAAGGCCCCGGAGTGGCGCGGCTGGTGGTAATCTCGACGGGCGCGGAGCTTCCTTTGCCCGATCAGGAGGAGATAACGGTAGGACGTGAAGACCCAAGCAGCGGCATCTTCCCCGACGTTGATCTAACGCCATATGGTGGCGAAGAAGGGGGCGTATCGCGCCGTCATGCTCGCCTACTTCATGTGGGTGACGACTATTTCGCCGAGGATTTGCAGTCTACCAACTACACGAAAATAGACGGCCAACGCTTACCGGCTCACGTCCGCGAGAAGCTGGAGGATGGCGCACGCCTCGACTTCGGGCGCATTGCTCTTATCTTCCGCCGGAGCTAAGGAGAATAAGGCGGGCCTTTGCGCAGAAAGCTCAATAGCCCTTTATGAGGAAGAGTTTCTCATGAAAACAAACAACTCTGCCGAGGCAGAGTTGTTTGTTTTCATCTCAGCTATTCCCCTTCCATGAAAGAGGTCAGGGGAATGGAAGCTTGATTATCGACTACGCATTATTTAGCGCGTAGGGGTGCTCCGCCAGGGGAAGATAACCATCTATATCAATCAGAAGGACCGTTATGTTGTCGTGCCCTCCGGCTTCGTTAGCCAGGTCAATCAGGCGCTGGCTGGCGATGTTGGGGTCCGGTTCCGAAGCAAGCACAGCCTCAATCGCCGAGTCCTCAATCATACTGTTGAGGCCATCCGAGCAGAGAAGTATACGGTCGCCTGGGCGCAAATTGCGTACAAAGGTATCTACTTCCACCGGAGGAGGACCGCCTATCGAGCGGTAAATAAAGTTGCGGTGGGGGTGTACCTTCGCCTCTTCAGCATCCAGTTGCCCCAATTCCACTAAACGATGCACCAGTGAGTGGTCTACCGACACCTGCGTGAGCACATACCCGCTAGACCTGTCGATTGGCGTTGGCTCCTCAGGTGGAGCGGCTTCCGGCATGCCGGTGCCCGGCAGTGGGGCTGTAGCAGCAAGTGGGGCCGTCGCGCCTTTCACCAGGGGCGATGTTGTGTTGTATTGGGCCTCATCGTCAGAAGGTTCTTGAGGCTTGCTAAAGAGGTAGAGGCGGCTATCACCCACGTTGGTGATAAACGCCTTGCCCCCTGTCACAAGGGCGCTCACAAGGGTGGTGCCCATGTCATTCTGACGGTTGTCGCGAGCTTTGAAAATGCGCTCGTTCGCAGACTGCACAGCGCGGACCATCCCCTGCAAAATGACCTCGTTGCTTGGGGCGTTGCGCTCGCCAGCCACATTCGTCAAAGGTGAGAGGACTCGCCCCAGCAATTCGCCACAGAAAGCCTGCACCGCCAGCGCACTCGCCACTTCGCCACCTTTGTGCCCCCCCATACCATCGGCTATAACGTAGAGCCCTATACGCATAGGGCGCTCTACACTCGCCTGGGCAAACTCGATCATACCAAATGAGTCCTGATTTTGATCGCGCAAGCGTCCAACATCGGTGAGAGCTACCGTCACAAAGCTGACAGGGCGGCCAGGCCCCTCCATCTCAGCAACAGCATTGAGAGCTCCCGCCAGCTGGTCGCGCCACTGCGCCGCGCTGATCGGCATGCCCGCCCCCTGTATCGGCTCTATCGCCGCGCGGAAAGCCCCGCCCACCTGCTCAGGCGTTGCCGGCGGCATCGGTAGCATACCCTCAGGGCTCATCGCCGCGGGGTGCCCCGTGTACGCCTCGTACATCGTGGCTGCCAGGCGCGCCAGGTCCATATTCTGTTGCTGTGTGCGCTCGTCTATGCTGGCGACGTTAGTTCTGGCGTTCTGCAAGCTCGCCAACGACGCGGTATCCCCCTGCACCAGTATATCGTCGGCCTCCGCTCCCGCCCCAACTACACCACTTATGTGCAGGTAATCAAGAGCATCAGCTAACTGCATCGCCCAATTCAAAACTTGCATACTGGGCCGCGGAAGGCTCAACTGGCTCAACCGGACCCCCTGGCGTGGCTCGGCCACCGCATAATAACGCGCATGGCCGAAAGGCTTATAACTGTAGAAGTCCACTACAGGCACAAGATTCGGGTGATAAAGATGCAGATCCATCAACGTAGGGTCTTGCATGAGAGCTTCGGGTCGGTAGCTCTCGGCCATCAGATAAAAATCGGCGGGCTGCTGGTCGTTAAGCTCTGCACCACAATGCTTGCATACATCAGCCTCTGACGAGGATAGGCGGCCACAGGTGGCGCATCGCTGCTGGCGTCGAGCAGTTACACGATAGAGGTTCCGGTCGAAACCGTGATGCAGCTGGCTCTGCACGACATAACGCCCGTCCACGACCGCATTGATAGGCAGGGGCGTAAGCTCTTCCTGCTCTGCCTGAGCAGAAAGGGGAGCCGTCTGAGGCTCAGCATCCGCCAGTAAAGCGTCTATCGCATCGTCGCCCGTAGGCAACTCAACCATATCCCCACTATCAGCCTGAGGTGCATCAGGCTGGGAGGCGTCCGGTCTGCTGATGGATCCTTCGGCATTCTCGCCCACCAGCTCTTGAAACTCCCCAGCGTATTCGCCTGTGGCCTCAGACGCCGCAGCTTCTGAAACAGGAAAGCTATCACCTCTATCCTGGGCTGTGCTTTTCAAGCCATTTGAGTGGGCTGTTGGCTGCACCGGCTCCGCGTCAGCAACATCATCCGGCCTAACAGCCGCGCCGTTGGTGTGGCCTTGCTCCTCAACGGCAGGCTCGGATAGAGTAGAGACCTCTAAATCCTTGCTTTGCTTGGCCTCTTCCATCGGCTGGCTATGTTTGCTGCCTGTACGGCGTATCTTGTTCATCTTCTCTCCAGCATTTCCTCTACTCTGTTGAGGGTACATGAAATATAAAACGCACATCTCCCAGACGCACATTATCGCCATCGGAGATTATGTTTTCGCCTGTACGCATCTCATTGACAAATGTGCCGTTTTCTGAATCCCTGTCCACGATCATGAAGCCATCTTGCTCGCGCTGCAGCTCCGCATGGTGTTCAGATACCGTTTCCCACCCCCTGTAAGCAGCGTCGATCACGATATCGTTGTCGGGCGCTGTGCCCATCGCTACACGAGGGCGAGAGAGTACGAACTCCAACTGCTCATCTGTGCGATCAAGAGTTTCAAGATAAGGCATCTCGTCAACAGCGGGCGCGACGGCTACACTCCCGGCAGATGTCTCTGCTAACAGAGGTGCCGTAGCTATCGCAGGGGTACGTTGCGGGCGGAGGTCCTGGCCGCAGTCATGGCAGAAATTCTCATCTATGTTGTTAACCGCCCCGCAATTAGGGCACTCAATAGTAACGGGAGCCACAGGCGCAGTCACAGGCGCTTGACGTGGAAGTGCCTGCGCAGTAGCAGGAGTCGCAATCGGGATAACGGGGGCAACCTGGGCAGTTACCTGCTCTGCTGCGGGTACGTATGGCTCTAAAGGCGTTTGTGGGGCTGCTATGGCTACATCAGCGCCCGGCGCAACTTGCGACGTAGCCAGCACAGGAGCCTTCGGGCGGCGCATCGCTGCCACCGCGCCCACCACCAGCGCAACCACCAACACGAGCGCCACTATAAGCCAGGGTAAGCTCTCCGCCGGAGTAGGCTGTCCCGGTTGTGCGTTGCCGTTAACAGCCGCTACCTTTGTGTTCACTACCGGCGGCGCTGCCTCCGTGGTAGATATCGCAGAAGGCACAGCGTTTGTGCCTACACCCACCGGCACCTTCGGTGTGGCTGCTTGCGAGAGAATCGCTGCTGCGGGCGACAGAAAGCTGCCAGAAGCAGCCTCATGCGCGAAGGCTGTCTGTATACGAGGTGAGAAAGCCGGCCCTAAAATAAATATAAGGGCGGCCAACGTTGTCGGCAGGAGCGCAATTCGCGCACGCCTGTACATAGTTGGGTCTGCTTGCGGCTTCAAAGAAAGGAAACTACCTCCTGCTTATGATATGCGTGATCTCCTGGACGCTAACTCGGAGGTAATTATAGCAAGTTAGCACCTACCTGTCGAACCGCATCAAGACTGTAAGTGTTCAGATTTAGGGTGGAGCAATCTTCTTGGGGTAACTGTGCGGGTGTTGCGCCATCTGCCCTCACCCCATGCCCCTCTCCCTTCATAGGAGAGGGGGCTTTCTCCATCACCCCATGCCCCCTCTCCCTTCATGGGAGAGGGGGCTTTAATCACCCCTGTAACCTCGTCAGGGGCTTGGCCGGCCCCCCAAGCCCATACTCTGAACAGTTACTCAAGACTGAGGGCTGAGTGCCATCTACCCTTACCAACCTCCAACGCACCGCTCTTCAGCCCTCAGTCCTGGCTTACCCGCCCAGAATAAAGTTTACCTGGGCTTTACCTATGCGTACCCTGTCGCCGTTGCGAAGGCGTGTGGGCACATTTGCCGGCAGGCGGCGGTCATTGAGGAAGGTACCGTTCGCGCTACCAAGGTCTTCTATGAAATACCCACCTGCATCGGCCACAATACGCGCGTGCTGCCTGGAAACATAGGCCGCAGGGTCATTGTAAGTAAGGTCCAGGTGCGGAAAGACCTGGCGCGAAAGGCTGCGCCTTCCGATATTAAAAGGGTTCTCAAGGATACGTCGCTCCCAGAGCACGCCGTTAGGCCCAAGCACCTGCAACCTGCCGGCGGGGCGGCCCGCGAGCGATGCGCCACAGCGCCCACAGAAGTGAGCCTTACCCTGGTTTGATGTTCCGCAAACCATACACACGCGCTCTTCCTCGG
>DAHVFG010000110.1:0-9312 GCA_027317125.1 Chloroflexota bacterium
GCACTCCACCCCACATGGTAGCGATCCAGTTGAAGATCTTGACGCCGGTTGGCACAGCGATCAGCATGCTGGAAGCGCCGAAGATCACGTCCCACGGGAAGCCGAGGCCCACCGCGAACATATGGTGCGCCCACACCAAAAAGCTGAGGAAAGCGATAGCCACCGTCGAGCCTGCGACAAAGGCATAGCCGAAGATAGGCTTGCGGGAGAATACAGGTATCACCTCGGAGATAATGCCGAAAGCTGGAAGCACCATAATGTAGACTTCAGGGTGGCCGAAGCTCCAGAAGTAGTGCTGCCACAGCACCGCCGAGCCTCCTCCTGAGGGCTGGAAGAAAAAAGCGTTAAGCTGCCTGTCTATCAGGAGCATTACGAGGGAGGCGTTCAATGCGGGAAGGGCGAAGATAATCAAGAAGGAGTTGACGACTGACATCCATACAAAGAGGGGCAGCCTGCGAAGCGTCAGCCCAGGGGCGCGTAAAGTGGCGACAGTAACAATCACGTTTATGCCTGCCGCTACTGTGCCGACGCCCACTACCAGCAGGCCCAAAGCCCAGTAATCGAGGCCCTGGTTAGTGGTGTAAGTACGCTCGCTGAGGGGCGCGTAGCTGAACCACCCAGCGTCAGGCGCACCTCCGGCCACGAAACTGTAGTAAAGCAGCAACCCGCCGAATACCAGCACCCAGAAGCTTAGAGCGTTCAACCGCGGGAAGGCCATATCACGCGCGCCAATCATCAGCGGCGTGGCATAAGTCATAAAGCCTATGAGTATAGGCACTACCACAAGAAAGATCATCGTGGTGCCGTGCATTGTGAAAATCTGGTTATAAGCCTCTGGCGTGAGAAAAGTGTTATTGGGCTGGCCTAACTGAATACGCATCAGCAAAGCCTCGAGGCCCCCCACGACGAAGAAGAAGAGGGAAGTGGCGATATACATGATGCCGATCTGCTTGTGGTCTACGGAACTTATCCACACCAGCAAGCCGTTACTTTCGCCAAGCCTCGGCAGTGGTTTAGTAGACTCCGGAACTAAAGGTATGCCTGTTGTTGCCATAGCCAGCCCTCCGGGAATTACGAATTACGAGTTACCGGTATGCTCGGTGCTGCCGTCGCAATTGGTAATTCATAATTATTTCAGCGTTTCAAGGTACGCTACGAGATCTTGCACTTCACCATCTGTTAGTTGCAGGTTGGGCATATAGCTGCCCGGTTTGATTATCTGAGGATTCTTCAGCCAATCAGCCAGGTTCTTGGGTGTGTTTGGGATAACACCCGATGCCAGGGTTTGGCGGCTTGCCAGGTGGCTGAGGTCGGGTCCGGCGCGTCCATTAGCGGCAGTGCCGCTGATAGCATGGCAGCTTATACATGTCTTCTGGGCAAAGAGCTGTGCCCCCACAGCAGCATTGCCGCCAGCGGGTGGAGCAGGCGCTGCCACCTTTTGTTGCTGCTCCCAACTCTGGAAGGCCTGCGGATTCACCGCGATTGCCCTGATCAGCATTTTGCCGTGCTCCACCCCGCAATACTCTGAGCAAGCCCCAGGATAGACGCCCTGCACATCGGCCTCCAAAGTGATGTAGTTGGGCTGCCCAGCAATCATGTCCATCTTGCGCCCAAGCTGCGGTATCCACAGGTCATGATTTACGTCGGCAGACTCCAGGCGCACGAGCATCCTCTTGCCTGTGGGTAGATATATCTCATTCGCGGTGACCACCCCAGAGCCGGGATAACGCACCTCCCACCACCACTGGTGCCCGATCACCACAATGTCGGGCTGATCAGATGCTTGCTGCCCTGAAGCAACATTCGCGGCCCGCGCCGATGCATCACTTGAGGCGGGATCGGACTCTCCCATAGCCTTGATGGTCAGGACCAATAGCACAGCCAGGATAAGCGCGGGGCCGACCGTCCAGGCGATCTCCAGCCTGGTGTGGCCGAAGTTCGGCTCAGGGTCAACTGCCCCTGGGCGACCTCTATACTTCACCGCTATGTAGATCACCAGACCTGCGACAAGGGCAAAGATGACCGCCGCGATCAGGAGGGTCAGGATGAATACATTAGAAATAGCCAGACCTTGAGGTGATACTGGATTAAACATAAGCGCTCCAACCGGGTTTACCAGGTACCCACAGAGGTGAGGAAAAGCGCAGATCAGAAAGATATAACCAAATACAAACGTTGTCTGTTACGGCCTGAGGCCCAAACAATGACGTTGAGCAGCATCCAACTATTCGACTGCAACGCCAGCTTGCGAGAAGGAAGTTCCGGAGGTGTAGAAACAGCATGCGTCGTGCCATCCGAGGAGCCGGACGGCGCAATTACGGGGGATGTTAAGCGGATGTTTATACACCTGGCCGCATGACCACTCAGGAGAGAGAAGCCAACCGATGGGGCGAGGTCTTACCCACAGTTGTAAACCTGATCGTGAATCGGCGCCCGTGCGACTACTCCAGCCCTACCGTCGTTGTCGCTAATCCACGAAGAGGGGACAGAGGCTAAAAGCTGTAACGTCTACAAGGCCCATATCGGTGAGTTTTAGCTGTGGGATAACGGGAAGCGCGAGGAAGGCCATAGCCATATAAGGATTGGTGAGAGTGCAACCGAGGATTCGTGCTGCTTCCAGCAAACTGGCGATGGATTCTCTGGCATTCTCCAGCGACCGGCAGACATCAGCCCGGCCACCGGGAGCGGAAATCGCCCCAGAAGATGCTCCCCACGCACAGCACAGATGCCGCCTCCCAGCTCCAGAACTGTCTGAGCCGCGCGGAGCATCTCAGCATCCGTAGCGCCTACTACCACAACATTATGGGAGTCGTGGGCCACACTGGAGGCGAGCGCGCCTTCGCGCAGGCCGAAGCCTTTCACCAGCCCTACTCCTACGTGCCCTGTGGCTTTGTGCCTCTCTACCACTGCTATCTTGAGGATGTCACGCTCCGGCGCGGCAGCTACACTCCCATTTAGAGTGGTTACTTCCTCGACCAGGTTGCGCGTGACAATCTGCTCAGGGATAACGCCAATGATGTGATCGGAGCTAATACCGGCAGCGATATACGCCTGCAAGTTTCGCCCGCTTAGAGCGCCTAACAAAACCATCACTGGGTAAAGCTCGTTGGTGTCCTTCAACCCCCTTGATAGGCACGAATTCAGCAGCCTATCAAAGCAGCATTTCTCCCCCCCACGAAGATGAACGAGATACCATATCAACTCAAGATTAAGCGCGAACGTTGGAAGCTCTCTAGCGCTAATCCAAGCAGGATCGCATCCAGTGTGGCGATGACCGCGATGGCAATGAGCATAATCTGCGAATAGCTCAACGATGCGATAAAGTTCTCCGGTAATGCCCGCAGGACCAATAAAGCTGCAATTACAAGCACCAACGTACCAATCTGCAAGGTTTGTTGCGCCTGCCGCACCGTTGCTACTCGCAACGATATCAGCACTCCCGTGCTCGCTGCCAGGAGAATGACCACAAGAATCAAAGCCAACCATTCCAGCAACAGGTCGAAGGGATGATAGAACATCCAGCCCCCATTCCCATTCAACAGGTTCGCCCAGACCACGCCGAGCAGCAGACCAGCGACAGCCATACCCCAGGCATAGCCGACCGTTGCGATCACCTTCCCCAACAGAATCACGCGATCAGGCATGCGACTGGCAAGTAACGTTTCCAGTGTATGGCGCTCACGCTCTCCGGCGATAGCATCGCCAACAAAACTGATGATAAAGAGGAAAGGAATATAGAGTACAACCAGCATCGCGCCGGCGGGGAGTTCCAGCCATTGCAGCCCGACGAGCCAGGGGAGCACAATCCCCAGAATGCCGATAAATAGCAAGTGGCGCAGCAATCCCCCCCGTCGATCGCGGAAGATTAGATCCTTCCATTCTTTCCACAGCATGGTCCAGAGGTCAGTCACTTGTCTTCTTCCCCCATCAGTGTCAGGAAGACATCTTCCAGGCTGGCCTTGCCTCTACGTACCTCCTCGATCTCTGCGCCTGATTGCACAATCAAACTGACGAGAGGGGCGATCCGGCTCTCGACGCGCAGTTCAATGGTTAGATGATCCCCTTGTAGTTCGGCATGCGCTACTTCCGGTCGCGCCCGCAGTAAGGCCAGAGTTTGCTCGTTGAAACCCTGCCCCACAATCTCGGCCTGTGGACTGCCCTCACGCAACCGCAATTCATCAGGGTTGCCAACAATCAGCAGTTTCCCCTGCCGAATCACGCCGACCTGGGCACAGAGCTTTTCGGCCTCGGTCAGATTGTGGGTGGTAAGGAAGACCGTTACCCCTTCACGCGCGACCAGGCTCGCCAGATCATTATGCAATGCCGTAGCCGCCAGCGGATCAAATCCGGCGGTAGGCTCATCCAGGAAGATCAAGCATGGGTGGTGAAAGAGCGCTCGCGCTACCGCGAGTTTTTGCTTCATGCCCCGGCTCCACTTGCCCACCTGATCCTTGCGCCGGTCCCATAGATCGAGGTGGGTGAGCAGTTCTTTGCGGCGCACCCGGCGATCAGCAGCAGGCATGTGGTAGATACGGCCGTAAAAGTCGAGATTATCTTCGGCGCTCATGTGCTCGTAAAGGCCGGCAAATTCGAGCAGCGCCCCGGTGCGGGCGCGAATCTCATCAGCCTGTGTGCGGGTATCGAAGCCGAGTACACTGGCCCGACCCGCCGTTGGTTCCAGCAGGCCGAGCAAGAGATGGATGGTGGTTGTTTTGCCAGCACCGTTTGGTCCTAGAAAGCCAAAGACTATCCCTGCGGGCACATCCAATGAGAGATCATCGATCGCTTTGACCGCGCCAAATGAGCGTGAAAGGTGTTCTGCGCGAATGATAGACCGTGACAATGCCAGACAACTCCTCTTGCGTATCCATTTTACTACTGGATCAATACTGGCGCCAGTAGCGGATTTTGTTACGCCCGCTTAGCATCGGTGCGTGCCCATCTACACGCAGCCCGGCGCGATGCCCCAGTGCGGCCTTGCGCAACATATCTTCTGAGCCGCCCGCCACCCCCGGATAGTTCATCATCTCCGCAATACCCAGGACGCGCGGCTCGTCAATAAGGGATGCAAGATCCTCCGCGCTGAGGCTAGCCCCCGCTGTCTCCATGTGGGTGGCGGGCACGCACGGGGAAAGCATCACAAAGACGCGTAGCGCCAACCCTGCGCTGGCCGCAAGCATATTATACCTGATGCCTTCAAGGCCATGCACGTTGGCTATCTCGCGTGGGTCGCTGACTACGGATGTTGTGCCGTGAGGGAGGACCGCGTTGGCGAACTCGGCGGGCAAAAGCATACTGCTTTCAACATGCAGGTGGGCATCTATGAAGCCGGGAGCCATGTACTGCCCTTGCAGGTCTATTGTTTCTTTCGCCTGGTACTCGCCCTTATTTTCACTTACAGCGGCTATCCTGTCGCCGTAGATAACCACTTCAGCAGGATAGATTTCTCCTGAAAGCACATTTACAAGCTTGCCGCCTGTCAACAGCAAGTCAGCAGGCGCGACACCGCGATAAGAGATTGCATCTCCTCTACGCTTTGCTCAAAAGAGCTGATCATAATAACCCTCCACCCTTGGCAGACACCGGCGACCTCCAGCCTTCAGCCGAAGGCTAACAGATGTCGGCGCGTTAGGCAAGCAGACAAGCGGGGGTGTCGTCAGCTTGCCGCTTTGCCGCCGGAAGCAGCCCACAGCGCCTGCGACACATCCTGCGCGGTCCACGTATAGTCAGAGCAAGCAGTGTTTAGCTGAGAAGCGCGCTCGCGGATGAGCTGGGCGTAAGCGGCGTAGTACTTCGCGGTAAAGGCCACTGGCCCAAGACCAGGTATCTGCGCGGCCACGAGCTCATCGAAGAAGGGATATAGCTGAGGGGCGTAAGCAGCCAGCGCTGCCGAAGCTGTGGCTGGGCCCACTCCTGCCAGGGCAGAGAGGAGAGCAACAGGCTTGTGCGGATCGGGTATCGCGCCGAAGGCTTTGCGGCTCACCTCCGCAACATCTTCAGGTAAGTTCTGAGCGATCAGGCGACGGTTGCGCTCACGCCAGACGCCACGTGTCATCTTCCAGGCAGCTATGCCTTGCAGCTCATCCAGGAAAATCTGCGCCTCAGTACGCCCGGCGATGAGGGGCGCAAGGTCGTTACGGTACCATTCATCGAGCTTCGTCAGGCGATCATTGCCCTGCGCCGCGATCACAGCCGGATAGCTCTCCAGCGTCTCGCGCCACAGCGAACAGTTGGTTGATGCCCACAGGCTTACTGAAAGCTCACTCTGCGACATGACTACCCCTGTAAGGTCATTTTCTCACCTTGCACGACGGGCGACAGACAACCGCCGGCAGGGGTAAGGTGAGTTTATCATATAAGCCGAGCCTAATAAAGTAGAGCTTCTCATGTAACTGTTCAGAGTTGAGGTGGAGCAATCTTCTTAGGGTATCTGTGCAGGTGTTGCGCCATCTGCCCTCACCCCCAAACCCCCTCTCCCCTTGTGGGAGAGGGGGCTTTAATCACCCCTGTAACCTCGTCAGGGGCTTGGGGGGCCTGGCCTTGCCCCTGATAGGGCCACACGGATCTCCCCTGATACTCACTACATGCAAAAACCCCCTCTCCCTTCATGGGAGAGGGGGTTTGGGGGTGAGGGCAGGTATGCCCGCACGGATACCCCAAGAAGATTGCTCCACCCTAAATCTGAATGCTTACAGGGGCAGCCGTGATTGACACCTTTTTCCGGCTGTGCTATCCTCGCCTTATGGTTGCTCCAGGCGTAGATTCTACGCCTTTGCCAAAGGTGGAACGAAGGCGCGTAGGGCGTCTGTTTGAGCAAGCCTCCGCTCTGCCGGTCGCACAATTTCGGCGGTGGTACTGGGCGTTCATTCCGCTCCTTGCAGTAGCCGCTTATGCGACGGTGATTCGCGTCGGCTTCCTATCTGACGATCTGGGGCTATATTTCATAGCGGGCAACAAGCAGGGGATAGCGCAAACGCTCCTGCCGGATTCTGGGCAAATATGGTACCGGCCCATCGGCTTTTTGATTACCTGGCAGCTGGGCAGGCAGCTATGGGGCGATAATCCCTTCCCCTATCACCTGATAGGGCTGCTGGTGCATGCGGCGGCGGCCCTCGCGCTGGGCCTCTGGCTGGCAGAGGCTACAAGCAGGCGCAGCCTCGGTTGGCTGGCAGGCGCGCTTTTCGCGGTCTTTCCACTGAACCTGGAAGCGGTCGGCTGGGTGGCGGCGCAGTGGGACGCCTGGGCCACCCTCTTTGGTTTACTCAGCCTGTGGCTCTTCACCAGATGGTGGCGCTCGCAGGGAGATGCACCCTTATACCTGCTCTCAGCGCTATCCTTTCTCCTGGGAGTTTTTACCAAAGAGAGCCTTTTCACCTTCTTGCCCCTTTATGCGCTCTCTGCATGGGTTGCCACCCCCCGTTTTAGTAGGCCAAGGCTGCGTAAGCTGGCGGTATCTCTCATTCCGCTGGGCGCGATGCTGGCACTCAACATTTTCCTTCGTTTCCTGGCATGGGGCGGGCTGCGCAACTATCCCTGGGCACGCGCAGATTACGGCAACTTCTTCTGGGACGAGTTGACCACTCGCCTGCGTATGCTTATCTCTCCGGTAAACGCAACCTTGCTCGGCAACAACGTTGAGCAGGTGGTAGCAGCATCAGTGAGTACAGCACTGCTTGTTGGGCTAGCGCTCTTTGGGCGTGCACATGGGCGGCTGCTCGTTATGTCAGCAGCCTGGATAGCGTTGAGCCTCGTCACAACGCTAAATCTGCCTGTTACCGCAGATAGCCTGCAAAACAACCGCTTCCTTTACCTGGCGGCTGCCGGCTATTGTGTGGGTCTGGCGGTGTTGCTTTACTCCGCCGTTTCAGCCACAAGCCGCATGCGACTGCCTGCCCTTGCCTTTACAGGATTGCTCATATTGATAAGCGGCGCTCTCTGTTGGGTGCAGTTGCGCCCTTTCTATACAGCCTCTTTGCAAGTGAGAGGCGTGGAGAGCGAGCTAAAGCGGCTGATACCGCCACAGGAGCGGCCCGGCGGAATGGCCTGGTATGTAGAGAATGTGCCGCGCAGTTACGACGGCGTCTATGTGCTCGAATCGGGCCTGGGGAGAACACGCTACATAGCGGACGGCGGTGTTGATTTCCCCAGAGTGACATACGTGCAGAATGCTCAAGAAGCGCCGATTGCCGCAGAGACGCGAGCGGCCTTCGCGCTGAGATTTGCTTACAACGAGGAGGAAACCCTCTTTCATGTAAACTACGGCGTTGGTATCACAGATGATAGCGCCCTGCCGTCACTCAAAGAGGCAGGCAATGACCTCACGCTCTGGAACTTCACGGGCTGCGCGCCTGCTGCTCTTTATAGCTGGCAGGTTACGCAGGCTCAGAGCGGCTGCGAAGTGGGCAAAGGGCTGCTCTTATCGCCGGCCAGCGATGACCCGCAGATGGCAAACCTCACCTTCGCGACCACGCCGGATCAGGGCGGAGCGCGCTTCGTCCGGTTGCGGGCATCTGTGCAATATGCGCCTGCTTCTCCAGACGTGGCGCAAACTCTGCAATGGTTCTGGGCAAACTCTCAAGGAAGCTGGAGCGAAGATAGCAGCAGTAAATTACAGATAAAAGGGGACGGGCAGCCGCACGTCTACTGGGCCTTCATCCCCTTAGCAGCGGTAGGCAAGAGACTCGCAAAGCTGCGCTTCGACCCGATAAATAGCCAGACCATTGCTCAGGTGCGCTGGATAGCGGTTGACCTGGTGAAATAAGATCAGGCGCACAAAGGTGCTACCCATGCTACATGAATAGTAAGAGTTCAGAGTAGGGGTGCAGGGGCGTCCCCTCAACTCTGAACTCTTACCATGACAGGGCGATTGCATCTAAATTGCTAGAGCGATTTAACCAGACAAGATCGTGCCTGTCACAGAGTGCTCAACTCCGTGGGTAACTTACCACAGCCTATATTTTCGGTTCTCGTGGTCCCAGACCGGAGCAATCACAAGCGTGAATCAATTTAGATGCAATCGCCCTGACCGGTAAGAGTTCAGAGTAGAGGTGTAGCAATCTTCAAGGAGTAGCTGTGGAGGCGTACCCTCACCTACCCGCACCTACCCTCACCCCCAACCCCCTCTCCCATGTAGGGAGAGGGGGCTTTGTGCATGCTGAGTGCACAAGGGATACAGTTGTTCTCCCACAAGGGGAGAGGGGGCTTTAATCACCCTTGTAACCCCGTCAGGGGCCCGCTCCTGTGCACTCAGCAGGAGTAAAGCCCCTTCTCCCTTCATGGGAGATATACTCCCCAGCAATAAAGCCCCCTCTC
>DAHVFG010000111.1:0-9305 GCA_027317125.1 Chloroflexota bacterium
GTTGAGTAAAGCCCCCCCCTCCCCTTGTGGGAGAGGGGGGCATGGGGTGAGGGGAAGGACGCCCCTGCACCTCAACTCCTCTGAAAATGAGAAGGGTAGTAGTATAGAGGGGTGCTAAATCACTCGTATTTTCATCGGTAATGGTGGCCCACAGGGTCATGGCTTACTCTGAACACTTACGGTGAACGCACGTTCCTTTTCTTCGATGCAAAAACAAAAGAGCAACGCCCCAAAGTGAGGCTATTGCTCTTATACATGTCGGAAAAAATGTCCCTGCGTTCAGAAGGGCAAGCTATGCCTTAGCCTGCTAGCGGCCATAGGTTATATAGTAGCAACTCCAGGCGCTTTGCATACCTATGCTCCAGGCTTTTGCTGTGGCAAAGATCTGCGACTTCGCATCGTAGATGCTGTTGTAGCGGTAAGGGTTCCAGCGTCCACGCCAGGTGGTTGGAGCATACTGGTAGAGGCCCAGCCATAAGCCGCCGCCCCCCGACGCGTACTGATTGCCACTCGATTCACACATCATTACGCGGTACATTTTGTCGAGGCTCTGCGGATAGGGGTACATAGCTTTGGCCTGCGCCATCCACAGCTTGTACTGGCTAATCGTTGAGAGCGAGGCCGCTTCAGCCGTGCTGTGGTTACCCGACGCCGCAAATGGAGCGACAAGCGCTGCCACTGCGACCACCAGTAGAACCCTCGACAAACGGACGCGCACCGACCAACGAATTGATTTCATATCTTCCTCCTTGCCCGATTTCATACGATAAGACTGCCCTCTTTAATATGCGCCGGAGGGCACCAGACGATAGTAGCAAAGGCTTGAGGGATATGTCAATAGATTCTGACCAAAGTAGGGGCTGCCTGGGGTGATAAATACGATATAATACGTAGTTATATCTCAATAAACCTGTAGTGAAACGCTTAGAGGGTGTCCTGGCGCAAACGCTCGACCAGGCCCGAATAGCGCTGGGTGGAGCTGTTGTTGATGACAGCCCGCCTCACGGCTTCCTGGGAACCCGCCAGCACTACCAGACTCCTGGCGCGGCTCACGGCTGTATATAGCAGGTTCCGCTGTAACAATCTGCCGTGCTGAGGGAGCACGGGCATGATCACCGCCGGGTACTCGCTGCCCTGTGCCTTGTGCACAGAGATAGCATAAGCATGCGTTAGCTCGTCAAGCTCCTGAAAGGTGTACGGCACCGTCCACTCCGCGTCGAAACTGACAAGTACAAGCTGCTCCTCAAGGTCGATGCGTACAATGCGCCCCAACTCACCATTCGATACCTGACGGTCATAGTCATTCACCGTCTGCATTACTTTGTCGCCAACCCGAAATACCTTGTTACCGAAACGCCTCTCGTCCTTTGAGGCATCAGGGGGGTTTAGCACCAGTTGCAAGCTGGCATTTAGCGTCTCTATCCCGCAGATGCCGCCGTAAGTAGGCACGATAACCTGTATATCCTCGATGGGGTCGAGGCCAAAGTGCTGCGGTATGCGGCGCGTCGCCAGGTCAACCACGAGCTGCGCGCACTGGGCAGGGCCTGGTTCGTTCAGGAAGAAGAAGTCTTTTACTTCACGCCCCATCACCGGCGCCTCGCCGCGATTGATGCGGTGAGCATTGGAGACGATTGCGCTCCCTTCCGGCTGGCGGAAGATAGTTTCGAGAGTGATAACAGGCGCAACGCCACTGGTGATGACATCGCGGAAGACCGCGCCCGGTCCCACCGGGGGCAGCTGGTCGGCATCACCCACCAGGAGCAGGTGCGCGCCCAGAGGCACAGCCTTGAGCAGCGCCTCGGCTAAGGGTAAGTCCATCATAGAAGCTTCGTCAATGATCACAAGGTCAGCGTTGAGAGGAACTGCCACCTCGTAGCGCCCGCCGGGTTTTAGCTCTAGCAGGCGGTGAATTGTGCTTGCGGGCACACCTGTGGCCTCCGACAGCCGCTTGGCAGCTCTGCCTGTGGGCGCAGCAAGGCTCACGGTGCCACGCTTGGCTTTGACGAGCCGAACGATACCGCGCAGTGTGGTGGTCTTTCCTGTGCCGGGGCCTCCGGTCATCACGACCACGTGCTTGGTAAGAGCGGCGGTGATAGCGGCCTGCTGCTGCTCACTTAGTTGGAAACTCTCTCTCGCCGCAAGGTAGCGCCATGCTGTATTCCAATCGGTTCTTTGGAAGGCCGCAAGCCTGTCGTGCTGTGCCCGCAAGAGGGTGTGAACTGAGCCTGCTATAGAGATCTCACCGCTATGCATTTCGGGGAGATAAGCGACGCGCTCATCAGCGGCCTGGCTCTGCATCGCGTCAAGCTCGATATAGCCGCCTTCAACCATGGAAGGAAGGGAGGCGCTCAGCTTTTGCGGGGCGATCTGGAGGAGGTCGGCGGCCTTCACAATCAGATCACTATGCGGCAGAAAAACATGACCGGAAGCGGCAGCCTCGCGCAGTACATGGGCCAGCCCTGCCCCTATCCGCTGAGGAGCATCGGCTTGTATGCCTGAGCGCGCGGCGATTGAGTCTGCGACTTCAAAGGAGATGCCGTAGATTTCGGCGGAAAGCCTGTAGGGCTGCTGGCGCACCACTGCCTCGGAAGCGCTGCCGTACTTGCGCAGGATCCTCACCGCGAGCGCCACAGG
The DNA here is from genome assembly GCA_027317125.1 of Chloroflexota bacterium. GTDB lineage: Bacteria > Chloroflexota > Chloroflexia > QHBQ01 > JADMIH01 > JADMIH01. The sequence goes on from DAHVFG010000111.1 coordinate 2,635, forward strand.
CAATCCCTGGTCTTGCAAAAACGCCATCAGCTCTTTAAGTGCGCGCCGTTCGGCCCATGCTTCCGCGATGCTCAACGCTTTGCGCTTGCCGAGGCCAGGCACCTTCGCCAGGCGCTCAGGGTCGTTATCCAACACGTCAAGGGTTTCAAGGCCGAAGGCGTTTACGATGTGCTCGGCCATCACAGGTCCCACGCCCTTGAGCAGGCCGGAGCCGAGGTACTTCTTGAGGGCGGCGACGGTGCCGGGAGCGGCAGGCTGATAGCGTGTCACGGTGAACTGGCGGCCATACTGGGTGTGAGTAACCCAACGCCCCTCAAGCCGTACCCCTTCGCCCACGTTTATGGCAGGCAAATAGCCGGCGAAAGTAACCAGCTGCTTTTGACGCGGCACTTTCAGGCGGGCAACTGTGTAGCCGTTCTCCTCGTTGACGTAGGTGATCTTATCAACCACGCCATCCAGGGTTTCCAGAGGTTCTTGCTCCTGAGCGAAGGCCTCATCTGTGCGCTTACTCATTGAGGATGATATTACCACGTTAGTAGGAAAAGCGCCCTTCCGGGCAAGTATAACGGCCTAAATGCGGCTGAGGGCGCGAGGCCCTCAGCTTAATCTCCTAGAAAGTATGGAGCCAATAGTAAAGCTAGAACGGCAGCTCGTCAGGATCGACGTAATCGGCAGTTGCTGCCTTCGCCCCTCTAGGCTGAACAGGAGCATAGGCGCTGCTGCTCTTGCCCTTATCGCTGCGGCTGGCAGTTGCGCCTGCAAGCGCAGCTTCTTTGTCCTCCCTGGGGTCCTCGCCCGCGGGGTTCTTGCTGTCGAGGATCAGCATGTCGGAGGCGATAATCTCCGTCTTGTACTGCTTCTGGCCGTTAGACTCCCAGGAGCGGGTATGTATTCGTCCCTCTATATAAATGAGCCGCCCCTTTGAGAGGTATTCCGCGCAAAGCTGGGCCAGCTTATCCCAGACCACAATGCTGTGCCAATCCGTCTCCTCTTGCAGGCTGCCATCTTTGCCCTGCCACTGGCGGTTAGTGGCAAGGGATAGGGTCACTACCTGCACGCCACCACTCGTAAAGCGACTCTCCGGGTCCGCGCCCAATCTACCTATCAGTTGGACTTTGTTCAGTGTTCTCGCCATCTCTCTATATCTCCTATCACTTGGCTAAATCTCTGCGATACAATCGGTCACCTATCCCGCGCGAGTGGAGTCGAGCCTCGAGAACCGTGCACTCTCGCGGACGCTGTTTCCGCCCGGTATAGCCTTCAGCACCGGCCTGCCTACTGGAAGAGCCGCGTCCTCAGGCCTTTCAGCACTGCGCGCCTGGATCGCAGGCTCGGCGTTACGTTGAGGGCTCTCCCACGAAGGTGTGCTCTGGTTGCCCGCTCGTCCCGCCAGCTTTTCACGCAGGTCACGCATGCGCTCAGCGACCAGACGGTGATGATGGGCAGTCTCGTAGGCGTGAATGTAGTCGCCCAGCGTAAGCATCAACTTCATGAAGTCAAGCTCAGGCATCCGCATAGACATGCGGGAAGTAGGTTCACCGGCAGGAGAGACTCCACCTGTCGTCGTCCTTTTGCCAGGGCCATTGGCAATGCTGATCCTGTAGGGGAAGCGAGCAAAGCGGCCACCATCACCCTCGTCCCACTCAACGACAACGCTGCGGCTTTCAACAGAGCTGTCATCCCTTTGACTACCGCCAAACTTCTCCCATTTGCCTGCCGTTACAGGAGCAAAGAGGCGTTGGCAAACCAGATGCGACAGCAGGCGCGCATCGTCAAGATCAAGCCAGGCAGTGGCGTGGCCCGTCTGGCGGTTCGTGGCGGCGTCGTAGCCCGCGATCTCAATCTTAATCTTGCTTATCCTTAATGCGTCGTAAACATTGAAGAAATGCTTGTTCGTGGCGTAGACGTAAATCTCCGGCGAAAGCCTGCCACCTCTCTCACGCTCTTCCACAATCTCGCTCCTTTCTCACTACTCTGAGCACGCTTGCCGTAAAACGTAAAAGGGACTATCAGGCCGCTTGCCGGCCCTCACAAGGCGGCTCAACAAACCCACATAGGAGCAGACTCGCGACATGAGAACAGTTGGTCGCTCCGCAGCCGCAACGCAGACCATGAGGGGTCGTATAGACCCATACAGCCTCGTCATCGCCATTCCGAACCAGATATACCCCTCGTGACCCCCTAACGCTAATGCGGGTGAGCGCACTCGAACGCTCATGCCTACCTAACAACTCAAACACAGCTATATCTCCTTATGAACGTTTGTTCTATTATAGCACCGATGTTCTATGTTGTCAATAGCTGAGAGCCATTTTCCACACTATTATCCCCAGGTTGTAAAGAGCAGCAAGAAAGATAACTGCTGCTCGTCGCAGAGGAAAAGGAGGGGTGGGGCCTCAACAGCAGAGATGGTTAGATGCGCAATGAAAGACGCCCATCCATGATGAGCACCATTTTGCTTGTTATTTCTCTCCCCGTTGAAGGCACACGAACAGATGCTAACTACGGTCTTGTAGCTGCTGTAACGCCAGCCGGAGGATGCGCTGCTGGGGTAGTGCCGAGAGACCACAGGCAAGGGTGTGCCTTGCCTCATCGCGACGGCCAACGGCAAGCTGTGCACGCGAGAGGGCAAGGTAAGCCGAAGCGTTCATCTGGTAGCTCTGCGCCACCATCTCTGCCTGTAACTCCACGCCATAGCGGAGCGCCGACAGGAACTCTGACATGCTTGAGCCTTGCTTCTCTTCCCAGGCGAGGGCCACCGCTTGCTCGACATGCAGCGCGATTTTCTCCTGGCGAGTAAGTAGCAGGTTAGGCTCGCGGCGGCTGGGCGCGGGTGGTCTGCCAAGCGTAGCTGTCACGGGCCTCATCTGGGAATACGTGGCCGCTCTGGAATGAGCAGGTAGGCTCACCCCTTTGTAGGGGGCCGCACTCATGCTACGTTTGCCCGCAAAAAAGAGCGCCGGACGGACGCCCCACAGCTTCAGGGCGAGATAGCAGCAGGCAAGCCCAACGACGCCGAAGATCGCCAGCATCCACAGCAGACTGCTAGTGGGCTGGCTTGCGGCCATGAGAGGAGTGTTTGCCGACTGAGGAGCCTGCTGTGAGTTACCCGGCAGTGCGGCGATAGCTACCACTTTGTTTTTGTCGGCGGCAGGCAGCGGGGCCAGCCCGCCACCCTGAGCCGTCAACCCCTCTACTGCCCCCGGCATGGCGGGCGCGGCAGAGGCGTTAACCAGCAGCCATGAGACAGTGCCACGACGGCTAATGCTAAGTGTTTCAGCTTTGTCGTCCTGAGGCTGTGCGGCAAGCTGTGCGAAACCGTAGTTGAGTATATCGGTGCTGTCAGCGTACCAGCGAGGCGCATTCAACACAACAGAGATAAGGCGGCGACCATCGCGGGTAGCAGAAGTCACCAGGCACAAGCCGCCGGCATCGGTCCAGCCGGTTTTGATGCCATCCGCCCCTGGATAGCGAGTAAGCATCTCATTGGTATTCAGGAGCGGATGCCCAGGGGCGTCGTAGGATACCTGGCGGACAATGTCGTTGAATATAGGGAAGTGAAGAGCATACCAGGCAAGGCTCGCCAGGTCATAAGCGCTGGAGACGTGACCGTCGGCGTCAAGGCCATGCGGGTTGATGAAGCGGCTGTCGGTCAACCCAAGCTGCTGCACGCGCACATTCATCATCTTGACGAAGCGGGCGACGGGGTCTTTGAGCGTGGGGTCTGCTGTCACGACTTTAGAGCCGAGCGTGCGCGCGATAGTCATGGCGGCGTCGTTGCCGGAAGGGAGGAGCATACCGTACAAAAGATCGCGCAACTTTTGCTCCTCACCGCTTTGCAATCCCATAGTAGACTGGCCGACAAGGTCTTCAGGGGCTACCGTCATCGTCTCATCGAGCTTGCCATATTCCATCGCAAGGATCGCGGTGAGGATCTTGGTCGTACTGGCGGGGGCAAGCTGGGCATGCGGGTCTTTTGCGTAGAGAATACGACCTGAGGGGTATTCAACCACTATAGCCGCGCGGGCGCTAATGTCGGGCACAGCAGCAGGCGGCTGCTGCTGTAGCGATGCCGCGCTACCGGTGCCAGGCAAAGCGCCTACGAGAAGCAAAAAGACTATCTGTAGAGGGAGGACGAACTTAGCTCTTGAGACCCAGAATGACATGTGGAAACCCCCGGCAACAATCGGTGTGAGAGGCGGAGAAGCAATTGCTTTTCCGTGCAGGGCAGTATATCAGTTTGGATAACGGGTGGCTAGGGCTTTTCCACCGGATGTGCAAAATACATATTTGTGCTTTTCACGGCCCAAGGAAGCAGGTTACATGGAACGCTGGAAGGCAAGCCCCAGCTTATCTAATATCTGCTCATATACAGGCTGAACCACACGTATGAAGTCGCAAAGACGCTCTGCAACTTCATTGGCTCTGGCATCGTCCAGGGGCCAGAGGTGCTGCGTTTCATACAAACGCGCCCAACCACGATCCCACTCCTCAAGCCACACCGTGGAGCCAAGTTGCGACTGGATTTCCAGTATGCACCTGTCTAGCTCTTTATAGATGCTGCGATTGCGCTCTGGCGATGCCTCAAAGTGGAGGCCAACTTCCAACTGAGCGGCCCGCTCATGGATGGAGACCTCATAATGCACAGAATTGTCAGGCCCAAACCAGAACTTGACGAGACGCGACCTTGCATGCGACTGCATACCTTCTAAAGCGCCTGGGGGAGCGCAAATAATCGATGCTGCAACCCGCTGCAAAAAGGTTGCGGGCCTGAGATTGCCCTCAGCAGCTCGAGAGGCGTCAAAGGCTCTATCCATTGTTCTTTCTGCTTTAGCTGGAGTGGGTTCGATAGTATCAATAGTATCCAGGCGTATGCTCTCCTCTTTCTAAATAGTACCGGTGCCCTAACAAATAGCGGCCAGGATATTATACAATGCAAGCAGGTGATACTCACAATGAGAAAATTGTGGTAAATGTTCAGACTTGAGGTGGAGCAATCTTCTTGGGGTAGCTGTGTGGGTGCAGCGCCACCCGCCCTCACCCCCAAACCCCCTCTCCCACAAGGGGAGAGGGGGCTTTCTTCCTGCTGAGTGTACGGGGGACACCCCTGACGGGGTTACAAGGGTGATTAAAGCCCCCTCTCCCTTCATGGGAGAGGGGCATGGGGTGAGGGCGTACAGATACCCCAGGAAGATTGCTCCACCCTGAAGCTGAACAGTTACCAGGCCCTGAGAGGGTGACATGTAGGGATAGATAGTGTAAAATGGAGCGGCGACGAAGAGACGCAAATGAGCGCCTGGAAACTCCGGTCGGGAGCCGGGTAACGCTTATACCAGCGCCTGTACCTCGTCTTCTTCCCCTGAGCATGCACCCAAAGAAACTACTTTTACCAGCAGCTTGCCTGCTTATCATGCTGGGGTTATTGTCTGTACCATCTCTCCTGGGCAGCGCTGCGGCGGCACCGCCTTCCGCCAGCGATCCTCAACCTGGGCTATCCGGGGCAGCCTCCCCAGGCGATTGGCCTATGTACGGGCATGATACCGCCCGCACGAACTACAACGCCAGCGAGTCTGTAATTAACGTTGACAATGTTGGCCGACTGGTATCACGCTGGCAATCGCCAGACCTCGGTTATGCTGGGGAGGCTACTTCCAGCGCCCCCAGCGTTGCCAACGGTAAGGTCTACGTTGGCAGCAGCAACCCCTCAGGGAACAATTATTATGCTTTCAACGCGGTAACGGGTGCTCCTGCGTGGTCTGCCAACCTGGGTTATCAGTCCACATGCACCAGCGTAGGCATCGGCTCTACCGCAGCCATCTCCGGCACGACGCTGGTGGTGGGTGGCGGTGATGATGCGTACTATGCATTGAACACCAACAGCGGCACGCTCCTCTGGCGCAACCCCATGAACGTTGGGCCAAGCGGCTACTCCTGGTCCTCTCCTCTGCTCGCCAACGGGCGCGCTTATGTGGGCATGGCGTCGCGCTGCGACAACCCCTCTATCCGAGGAGAGCTTCGCGCGCTCGATCTGACTACCGGCGCTGTAGTCGCCAAGCAGTATTTCGTACCTGAGGGCTATGCAGGCGCAGGCATCTGGAACTCTCCTGCTCTGTCGCCCGACGGCTCAACTTTGGTGGTAGCCACAGGAGAGGATTTCCAGGGTTACGTGGGGCCTTACAACCAGGCCATCGTCTTACTTGACCCGCTGACCCTCGGCGTCAAGAGCGCGCACCAGGAAGGGCAGACAAGTGGCGACTTCGACTTCGGCACTACACCTATTCTCTTTCATGACAGCACCGGCCGCTCACTCGTGGGTGCTGTACATAAGAATGGCACCTTTTATGCGTACGCTCTGGAGAGTATAGGCAAGGGTGCGCTTTGGTCGCGCCCGACCGGGGTGCAAATAGGTATGATGCCCGCGTACGACCCTAATCTTGGCTCCGGGGGTACCCTCTTTATTGTAGGAGCGTCTGCCCGCTTGTTTGCCATCAATCCTGCCAACGGCAGCAACAGATGGCCTGATGTCGAGGCGAACGGTCGCGGCAACATGGCTGTAGCTAATGGCCTGATATTCCTGAATGACAATGGCGTTCTTCGTATTCTCGATGAGACTAACGGTCGTCTTCTGCGAGTAATTACCCCTGCAAATCAGGGGGCGAGCAATAGCGGAG
>DAHVFG010000112.1:0-9287 GCA_027317125.1 Chloroflexota bacterium
GTCTTACGCTTGCTCGACATGTTGCTCAAGGAGCCGGCCACCAGGCGGGTGCACAAGGACGGGATAAAGTACGCTGCAGAGCGTTACTGGCACCCGGAATTGTCGGTCCTGGTCGGCGAGGATGTGTTGGTGCGAGCTGCTCCCCATTACGCAGCGCCTGACGAGATTGAGGTGTTCTTCGAGGGGAAGTGGCGCTGCACAGCCTTCGCACTCCGTTCGCCGCAAGGGCAGACCCTTGAGCGCCAGGTGATCGTGGAGGCACAGCGCCGGCAGCGGGCGCATGCCCGTACCCGCATCAAGGCTGCCAGTGAGACGCTTCGTACGGTGTCCCCGTTTTCCCCGTTTTCTCTCACTCCGCCTGCGCCGCCCGCCTCCTCGGCCCCAACTCCCAAACAACTGATGAGCAAACGGCGACCAGCCCATGTGCTCGACACAGTGGATACACTCGCCACAGCCAACGCTCTGGATATGCCCCCAGCGGCTCATCAGCCCGATCTGTTCGATTTCCTCGTGTCCCAAGCGTCCCAAGCCCAACAAACTCAGCAGACCGACCGAAACAACTCGAAAGGAGAAACCCGATGACCTCGATGACCCCTGAGTACGCCGACGACCTCGATTTCGAGAACCGCCTGCCATACGGCCAGGCACCTATCATGACCAACAGCGTCAAGCGCTTCCACTCCTGCATGCAGTTCATCATGCAATCCCGTGAGCAGACCGGTTACGCCACAATGGGCATCGTCACCGGCGATGCCGGTTTGGGCAAGACCATCGCTATTCAGACGTATCTGCAGGATCTCAAGCCAAGAGCTTACAGCGGCTTCCCCTCCTGCGTTAGCATCAAAGTTAGCCCGCGCTCTACCGCCAAAGCCCTTGCCAAGACGTTGATTACGACCCTCAACGGCGAACGCGGTGGGTACAACGTTTACGACATGGAAGCGATGGTCGCACAAGCCATCCGGCGCAATGATCTCGACCTCGTGTTGGTGGACGAGGGAGACTGGCTGAACGTTGAGAGCTTTGAGATGCTGCGGCATATTTTCGACCGCACCGGTTGCCCTGTCGTGGTGGTGGGACTGCCTCGTATCTTGAGGGTGATCAACCGGCATGAGAAGTTCGTTAGCCGCATAGGTCTGCACATGGAGTTTCTGCCTCTCACCCAGGAGGAGGTGCTGACCACAGTCCTCCCGGCTCTTACCCTGCCACTATGGCACTATGACGCTGACAATGCCGAGGACCGGCAGATGGGTGCCCAACTATGGCAGCGGGTATGTCCCTCGTTTCGCAAGCTGCGGGTGGTGCTGCAATATGCCAGTCAGATTGCCTGCGCTCGAGGGGCAGAGCGGATCACCCAGGAGGTCGTGGCCGAGACATTGCGCCTCATACTCATCCCACAATTACCCTCATTGCGACAAGGACCCCGTGAGCTTCGAGGACCACAGGGATCGAAGGGTTCTCAAGGATCACAAGGAGCGCCGGACGGGGTTGGTGTGGTTGGAGCGACCGGACCTTACGAGGCGGCATCGGAGCAACGGCCTCCCAGACGACCACCCAGGCGAGTATCACACAATGAGAACGAATCCGTTTAGCATCGTAGATGCTCCCGCCTGGCTCTCAGCTCGACTTTGTACATTACCAACTCAATAGCAAACCGCGTAGGCGAGCCGCTCGACGTGTGAGCGTGGGACTAAACAGACAGCAGGGTCTGTGGGGGATGTCTGAAAAGTGAAGTTGCCCCACAACTGATGCCTGACGGCGGCCAGCACGTCTGAGAAGGTAGCCTCTCGCTTGTCGTACCAGGCTGTGCGCTGCACGGGCACATTGCCATCGGGGTGTAGCGCCCTTGCAAACAAGGCCACCAGGCTGAACATCCCTAGCAGACAAGGTGTGCTGCGCTCGATTGCCAGGTCTGACCATTGGCGTTGGGTTTCCACTCCTAGGTGTGCTCGGCTCTCTTCAAACGTCACTTCGATAGTCCACCGCTTGATAAAGCGGCTCACCACTTCCACTGCCGACAAGCTCTGGTCGGTGCAGAAGTACGCTCTTGGTTCTCGTTGCCCTCCTTGCCCTGCTGGATCGCGAGTGAGTACCCAGCGCACGGGCAAGACAGGAGAGCCAATCCTGTACCACACTGCTGTGCCGCTTGCCAGTTCAAGCTCTTGCTCCGATCCATCATACCAGCGTACTCTTACCCTCAACCACTCGGTGTTAGGATCGGCCAGCACATTGCTCAACTTGGGTAACGCCGCTCCTTTCACTCTGGGCCTGCCGATGGTGCCGGGTTTTCGAGGCGGGGCAGGCTCATGCAAAGATGAGTCCCAACGCATCGGTGCTATCAAGGTGACGTTGTGTTTGGCACAGCACAATCCCAACTCCAGGATTGAGTAAGCAGTGTCGCCAACCAGTGAAACGGGTATATCCGGCAACCAGCGCCTCACCATCATCACCATCTGCTGGGCTATCTCTCCCACTGTCTTGTGAGGTTTGCCCAACTGCTCGCTCACTTTAGGTGTGGTAGCCAACACCGAGAAGAAGGGAAGCGCCCATGCTCTGCTTGACCAGGGTACTTGCACAACCAACATCATCACCACCCATCGCAACCCACTTGTTGAGACCGATTGCTCTTTGCTCGATTGCACGCTGTCTCGATAGTGTCCACGTTTGGCGATTTTGCGGCCCCATCTTCTTTCCAGCGTCTCGTCAATCGCAATCTCGACTGTGCCACCTGCCCCAACAAAGGTGCTGACCAGCAAGTGCAGAAGCAAACGGCTGAGTGTGAGGCAGGACCAGCTTGCGCGGTTGAGTACCTGATGGAACAGCGTGAAGTCTTCATCGTTGTGCAAGCCCATCTGCTTGAGAGCTGCGGTGACGGTGCGCCGTCCTCTTGCTAGGATGGTGCCAACCACCAGTACGAGAGCCTTGTCCCAGGTGGGACGCCTGAAAGCTGGCCGAAAGTGGAGCAGCACATATATAATCGGGTTGGGTAGGGACATCGTGAGCCTCCTTGTTGCAGATGGTGCTTTGGTCAGCTTCTATCTTACAACAAAGAGATTGCGGGTCCCTTTACCCGTTATCACCCCCTTTCATTTTGTACAAAGTCGAGCTCAGAGCCTGTTTAATAACGTTTGTAACGTGAGAGGCGACGAAGCATAAGATGAGACATCGCCAAGTAGACAAAGGCGTCGCTGGATCGGGTCAGGTATTCATAGTCCTTGGACAAGCGCCTGTACCTGCCCAACCAGGCGAACGTTCTCTCCACTATCCATCGCTTGGGTTGTACTTTGAATCCTCTCACACCTGGTTCTCTGTTGACTATGCGCATCGTCCACGTGTAGATATTGCTGATCCACTCCTGCCACAGCCCTCTGTACGCCTGGTCAGCATAAATCACCAACAACCGAGGCATTGCAAGAGTCGCCCATCTGAGCAACGGTTGGGCACCTTCCTTATCAGAAATACCAGCAGAATGCACCACTACCATCAGCAGCAGTCCCAATGTGTCCACCAGGATATGGCGTTTTCTACCCTTGATGTGCTTGCCCCCATCATATCCAACCGTGCCTTCTACCTCATAGCTCCCCCTTTTTCAGCCCCTTTCACTGATTGGCTGTCTACAATGGCGACGCTAGGTTCTGGATCGTGGCACTCTTCCACTCGTATCTTGCGGCGTAACCGGTCATTGATACGCACAAACACTCCATCGTCTCGCCACCTGGCAAAGTACCCATACACTGCTTCCCAGGGAGGAAGGTCATGAGGCATCATTCTCCAGATGCAGCCTGCTTTGGTAATGAAGATAATGGCGTTGAGTATCTCACGCCTATCGTACTTGGGAGGTCTGCCACCAAAAGAGCCAACTCCTCCGCTGGAATGAGTGGGTATAAGGTTCTCAATCTGAGCCCATTCGGCATCAGTCAAATCTGTGGGGTATCGTTTTCGTGTTTCCATACCTGGAGTTATAGCTCACTTTTACGTTATTAAACAAGCTCTCAGATCCAGAAGGCATAGAACGTTCAGAAGGTTCAGGGGATACTGCCAAACGACTGAGGCAGATGGGAATGATCCCACACATCCTGGAGCGATTGCTTGAAGTGGCCGAGGCCATCCCACGACTGTACGATACGCTTCCCTGGCTCCGAGACATGAATGTGGAAGCACTGATCACAGAACGCTACACTCGTGCGCTGTTCTCAAACTCCCTAGACTTCTCAGATCAAGACCAACCATCTTCCGAACCAGAGCCAGAGCAGGAGGCGACCCTGACCGCCTTCTTCGGGGAGGTAACTGAGCCGATAGCTGAGATGATCGAAGCCCTCTACCTTTCGCCTTTGCTTCGTGAAAGACATACAGTCTGGGAAATCGTTGGCCGGATGGCGCGATCTGCGGGTGCGAATGCATTACCTGAAGACGTAGTGACAGGTGTCTGTGCCAGCGTTCTTCGCGAGCGCGCTGCCATGTTGAGAAAGGGGATACAACCACGATCAGCAACGTGGAAGGTCACCTGGCATCCAACACAGGTGCAGATACGATGGCCAACACGTTGGGCACAGTGGCCACATCCGATCGAGTCCCCTAAGAACTCGTTTGTGGTTGTGGTGACGGAGCAAACGACCGGGGAGGAAGGTAGAGCCCCAAGGGGAGGTAGAGTTGGCGCAGAGGGCCGAGAAGGCGGAGAGGGTAGTGAGAGAGAAGTGCGAGAAAAGGTGCTAGCCTTTCGTTGCACACCTGACATCTGCGGCGTCACGACCGTTACAAGCGCAAGTGCCCACAATTCACCCTGCTCACCCTGCCTGCATAGAGCTATTGAAGCCGACGAAGCCGACGAAGCCGACGAAGCCGATGAAGCCGACGAGGCCCTCGAAACTGCCATGAAGCTGGCTCTTTACGACGCGTTGGTGTTCCCCCTCTCGGCTGAGGGCCAGTTCGTGTGGCCTCCCTGGCACATTTCTCCGCCAATGCACCTTTATGTGCAAGCTCCTATGCCTAAAGCGATTCGACAAGCTGCCAGTCCATGGCACATCAAGGCGGAAGAGATCATGCAACCAGGGTCAGAGCGTAAGAAGGATTGGGAGTGCGATTGGGATTGCGATTGGGATTGGGACTGGGAATGGGGATGCGAGAGAGACCTGACTGGTCGGGTACCTGACCTCGTTCAATATCTGCGTATCCTGGATCGAGCGTGCGAGCGAGCATGCGGTAATGCGCCGTTCCTGGCAAAGCAACAGGTAATCCGCCACCTGGGCTGGCATATGCTTCCTCAAGACGACCCCCTCCGGCACTGCCCTGGACTTGGCGAATTACTTCCCTCATATCCTGCGGTGGTGGGAGAAGACGGAAGCGTAGAATGGAATGGGTGGCACTACCGCGACTACGACGAGGACCTGCTGCGCTACTTCCCAAAAGCGCACGTCACGATACGTCCATCTCCACTGGCTGAGGCGGCGGTGTTGGTGTACTTGCGCGGCTCGGCTCTTTGTTACGCGGTGGCCGAGGAACTACGTCACGAGGATGGTAGCTACCGCCCTTACTGGTTTCCGTATCTACGCCTCGGTGAATGATGAGCGAGTGATATCTATCAACTCACTCTAGCTCACTTTTTCAAAGTGGAAAAGCATCCCAGGCTACCTGGCACGATGGTAGGCTATTTCCGCGCGTCTGTATTACCGGCAAACCCATACACAGGCGGAGAATGGTTCACATATGAACCAGGGACAACGAAAGCCGCAAATCAGGGACACTCAAATATGCACGCAGGGACAGCCAAATATGCACGCAGGGACACTGAAATCTGAAAGTGACACAGGGACCGCCCATTTCCGCCTACATCGAGATTTCCACATTATTATGTCAAATTTGACCCTGGCGTTGCCGACTGCTAGAATATGGTCATAGGTTAACTAACACCTATTGGTTAATGTTTGTTCTGAAGGTGCCATCATGGCGCTAAGACAATCTGATACCGGGGATGACTACTCCAAGGGGGTCAGCGCCCAACCGAGACCCGGTGAATCAACAAAGTCAGGAGGAGCAACTAATGCCCGGTGAAGAGATTATTGATGGTGTAGAGTACGAGGTCATAGAGGAAAGCACTAATGAGAACATCGAACGTCGTGCCAGTGCCAGCGGCCGTGAAAAGGATGAGGACAAGGAACATAGACTCCGTGTAGTCGGTAGAGGTGGAGATAGCCGCTCCGGGAACGGGGTTGGCACTGATGAACGCGCCGAACCCATTGGAGCAAGTGGTGTTGAGTATGCTCGCGCTCTGCAAATCTACGGGGCCGACGGCGCGGACCGGGCAGCGGGGCTGGAGGTTGCTATACTTGGCTGGCTTGACGCCAAACGTGGCCGTTCGGGTAGCCTGAGGACGGCGCGCACTTACGCCGACACCCTGGCCGTCTTTCGAGAGGCGCTACGCCGTGAAGGATTGGATCTGGACGCATCGCCCACACCTGTTGCACTGGTGGCGCAGGCCTGGGCCGGAAAGAGTGAAGACAACTCTGCTCCTGCCCCCACCACTTACAACCAACGGCTGGCGTGCGTATCCAGCTTCTACCGCTATGCCCGCAAACAGGGCATCCTTGAACATAACCCTATTGAGCGGGTGGAGCGAAGGGGGGTGCAGGCGTACGCCGGCTCGAAAGCGTTGAAGTCGGACGATATCAGTAAAGCGATGAACGCTATAGATCGCACCACACCGACGGGGGCACGTGACTACGCTCTTCTTCATGTGTATCTGCAAACCGGGCGCAGGCTCAGTGAAGTAGCCGCACTTGAACTAAGGGACCTGGAAGACCGTGGTGGCGGTGGTAACGACGGGGGCAAGGTGCGCATTACGTTCAGGAGGTGCAAGGGCGGCAAGGTGCTGTACGACACACTCTCAGCACCAATCAGCGCTGCCCTACGCGCCTACCTACATATTATATATGGGCCTGACTTGAAGGCAGTGCAGACGGTGCAAGCCAATGCCCCCGTGTGGGTATCGTTAGCAGAGCGCAACGGCACTCGTGGTGGGAGGCTCTCGAAAGTGTCGATCTCCCGAATATGCAAGGCACGTTTGGGGACCTCGCGAGTGCATGCCTTGCGACATACGATGGCCCAGGTGATGGAGCAGCGACGTGCGCCCGTATCGCTGATTCAGCAGCGGTTAGGTCATAGCAGTCTGGCCACGACAGGTATCTACCTGGCTGCCCTCCGAGATGACGATAACCCTTATGCAGACGAGCTTGGAGAGGCATTCGGCGCTGGCTCAACCGGCGAACCTGGCTGACAAGAGCGAATGGGCGGGCGCAGGCTGCTGCGTATGCAGTAGAGCATGGCCAATTGGGCCCGCCGACGCAATTTACAACGCTAAGTCCAGATGCTAGGCGGAGTATCTTCGTATCGTGCTCTCCTGCATCAGAGTATCAGAACCGTGGCCCACCAATCCGCAACGGCCGCAGTTGTCCCTGACGCCGCTTTGGTGCTTGCAAGTCGAAGTGTTGGGTGCCGTGCAGTAGGATGTGCCCTGAGATTACCGGTGACAGATGCTCCAAATCGCCAGCCACCACCTCATACCCTCCAGCCTCGAGGTGTTGGAGCGCTGCCTGCATGTAGAGAGCATGCAAAAGTCGGGGGTATCAGGCTGCTTCACGGCTCTCCTCCTCTGCTGCCACAGCGAGCCGAAACTGAGGATACCAGGTCCGGAATGTGTCTTCCCAATCTTCATTGATCACCGCAGTCCTCACTTGCAGCAGCAGGTGCGCTCCTTCCGGCGTCCATTGCATCTGCTGTTTCTTGACCATACGCTTGCTAATTACCTGATTGACTGTCGATTCGACAAAACCCGTGCTGATGCGCTCGCCGTTGCGATACCGTTCCCCATAGTTCACGATGTAGGCAGCATTGTTCCTAATGTAGAGCTCAAGCTCTTGGACGTACTTCAGCATTCGCACCGCCCCTTCACTACCTACTTGCCGCTGCGGCTCGCCTTCCTCATCGTAGTCCCAACCATCCAAATCCTCCGCCAGCCATCGCACCTGCTCCAGCGCTTTGCCCGCGTTGCCGTGCCACAGATAGTGTTTCACGCTCCCCAGGCGTCGGTCCAAGCTTTCCTCGTCCGGATCATGAGCTACATGAGCAGACCACTGCTTCTCCAAACCCCGCGCACACTGTTGCAGCACAGTAATTCTCATGGTGAGATGAAACCAGTCGAGAATGTGCTCTCCCATAGGGTGCAAATACTCGGGGAGCATGCGCACTGTGTCACCACCATCAGAAAAGAACGTCACCCGCTGGTTCGCCTGCATACCCTGTGCTTTGAGCAATTCGAACAGGCGGCGTTTCGGCTTCTTGTCTACGGTGCGCACCAGCGCAAAGCATTTGCTCGATGGCGGTGCACTATCGGGATCATCGCGGCGGAAGGAGAGGATGCTCTTGCCGGTGGTAACCTCGAACAGGTTGCTGGCCTGCGCACCATTCTTGCCACGTCGGGCGCGCACGATACCACCGTCCAATCCTACTGCTAGCGGACCGTCTGGAATGGGCAATCGGCTCAATTCATCCGGCGAACCTTCTACATATATAGCTTGTTCGTCGCCCAGCATCTGCTCCTTACGTCGAGCTGCCCGCAAGGTATGATTACGCACCGTGCTGGTGCAATGTTTCTGGTCAATCGGTAAGACTTCGTGCAGCAACTCCGTTGTCAGTCCATAGGCGGCCAGGGAAGCCCACTTCGTCTCCAGGTAAAGCAACTCAGGGCTGGTCCGTTCGGTCAGCAGTGCGGCGAGGGGTCGCAAGGTCTTGGTCGTGTGGGCCTGACAAGAACGGCAGTTGCAGTGCAGCCAGCGTGGGTTGCTGACCGCAACTACCCCGAACAATGTGCGGAACGGCGCAGGCTCGGACTGCTTGAGCTGCCGTTTCTTACCACAGTGCGGGCAAGTCCGTGCTTGTTCGAGAAAAGCCTCTATCTGCTGCTCGACTATCTCCTGCTGTAGCTGCTGCAGCAGCACCTGCTTGCTCTCGGCCAGGGTCAAACCGATCGTTTCCAGATTAGCCCCATTACGTGCCAGCGTGGCTAACTCCTGGTGTTGTTCCGTGCCATCATCAGCGATGGCTACTACTTCGATGCGGAATTGCATTCTGGCTCCTTTGTCAGCTTGCGTAACCTAACGGTTGTGCAACCACAGGGTTAAAACGCCAGGCTACAACGGCCCAGATAACTGACGACTTGAAACGTCAACGGGGCCACGTCCCCTATCCCACGTCCCCTATCCTACGTCCACATATCATCAGCACTGGTCCATTGGCCC
>DAHVFG010000113.1:0-9192 GCA_027317125.1 Chloroflexota bacterium
GGTAATTGCGAGCCTCTAAACGAATACTGAGCAGATAATCTTGGAAGAACGAAGATACCGCGCTTACCTTTGTGGCGGCCCCAACTGCGGGCCCAAAGGCTCTCTGGAATTGCTTACCTACCTGAAGGAGGAAGTTGTGCGCGCAGGGCTTGACGGCAGAGTTGAGGTCGCGGCCACAGGCTGCCAGGCGCATTGCGAGTCGGGGGTGACAATGGTGGTTTATCCGGGTAGGGTCTTCTACCAGCAGATGGACCGCGTGCGGCTCCAGCGAATCATCGCCGAGCATTTCCAGGCAGGCGAGCCTGTAAAAGAGTACTTCTGGTCGGGGATCAGAAGGAGGATAATCCCAGGCGGGGCGGCCAGGCAAGGCAAGCCGCAGCCCGCGCCTCAGCAATTCAGAAGGGAAGAGCTCCGGCGGTCTCAGTCGGCCAAGCCGAAGCGCTCATATGAAGAAGTAGACGACTTCAAGTGGTAGATGCAGGCTTCATGGGTTATGGGGTGCCAATTCATAACTCCGCCTGAGGGGGATAGACCTCGCACCAAAAGGTACGGCGACCCCGCTGAACAACAGGAGTGCAAGGACCGCTATCAGGTGCTGATAAGGCAACTGTAGAGCGTAACCCGCAAAGACCAGCAACATCATGCCAAGCCCGGTGTTGGAGTTGGCAAAAGCGGTGTTGTTTGCATCGCCCGCGAAGGCAGTGAGCAAGGCGTAGAGAAAGAGGCCCAGAGCCAGGGCATAAAGCGGCCAGGGGAGATAAAGGTTAAAGCCAAGCGACCAGGTGGCGAAAACGCCGGTAAAACCCTGATCGGTCAGCATATCTGCTACATTGGCCGCTGAGAAAAGGAGCACGAGCAGAAGAGGCGCTATCCAGCGCTTGCGGTGCCGCCACTGCCCGTTTGGGAGGGCGATGGCGGCGAAGAAGAGCAGAGGAGCCACCACTGCCACCAGCTCACCGAAGTCGCGAGCCGCAACAGGGTCAAGCGGTAATCTCAGGCCGAAATCTGAGATGCTTTGCTGAAGAACGTAGTAGTACCAACCGGCAAATGCCACCGCTACAAAAAGCACCGACAGACGCGCCGCGCGAGCAGCATCTCCGCGTGATAAGAAGTAGATCGCCAGGCTCCATACTGCTATCAGGGAGAGTATGTTGAAGCTGATGTTGAACCACACCTGATCGGGAAATAGCTGCAATGCGATGAAGAGCGAGTGTACTGTGGCTATAACGGCGAAGAGAGCCAGGTATATGCTGAGCGTTATGCGTACAACGTCGCCACGGCTGGAAGCATAGCTACCATAGGTGATAACCGATAGGAGGAAAAGAGAGGCTGCGAGCACGAAAGAGGGCGACAAGAGGAATATACCCACACGACCCAGATACTCGATAAAAGTGCGAGCAACACCCTGAAGTGGCGGTGCGGCAGCGAGGCGTGACACTGTTCTGCCGAGGAACCATTCAACGCCGCCCACAACAGCAAGAGCAATAGCGACGTAGCGGGCGAACCAGGCGCGCTCTTCCATCTCAGCGGCCCGTAAACTGTGCACGCTCGGCAAGGCCCCAGATGAAGAGCATGCCTATCCCGTAGAGGAGCGACTCGCGGGTGGAGTTGCTGCCCCGTGTGAATGCAAAGATCGCGGGTATGGTAAGCACAATAGTGATGCCATAAAGAAAGTGCACCCAGCGCGCAGGAGCCATGCCAGCCAGCACAAGGGCCATGCCGACGATTCCCTCAAGCACAAAGAGGCCAACGGCGATAGCGAGAGCGCCATTATAGCTGGCGTCGGGCGGCTGGCGGCGAATAAAGTTGAACAAACCCCAGAGGCCCACCAGCAAGGCATACAGACTAATCATGTTGGCTATCGTGTTATGTATCTCTACCATAAGCTCTCGTTCGCTCTCCTCAAGGCAGGAAATATAGGGGGAAGGTCGCGACTTCTTCAGCGCCGCACTGCTAACAATCTAACACATGCGGGTGCTAGCGTCAACGGGGATTGTGATAAAATTTGCATTCCGGCGACACAGGCGAGTATAATTGAAGCGAGAGGGCATGCCGGAGGCGGGTAGTATGAAGATGTACAAGGCACGGCTCCAGGGCAGCACGCGCTTAGCGGCAGTAAGTAGCACAGCCAGGTCGCATCTCCTGGGGCGTGAAGGCACATTGAGCGTTGACGGGCTAGACGCCGCGATACGCGGTCTGGGCGTCGCCACGGTTGTCATCCTGAGCCTCATCGGTTATGGCAAGGGAGGCGGGGCCACAGCGAGCGATGTTGTTGACCCCGTTGCCATCTCTGCCGGGCTTGTGCTATACAACCTCCTGGTAATTACTGCCTTCGGTGTGCCGTGGCGGCGCGGTCCTGGTTTCTCCCTTTTTATTGTGGATTGGGTTGTGGCCTCAGTAGCTGTGCTGCTGACAGGCGGCTTCTTCAGCCCGTTCATCATTCTCTACTATTCCCTTGCAATAGGCGCGGCGCTGCGGGTTGGGCTGCGCCGGTCGCTCCTCCTGGTGGCGGGTTGCGCTGTAGTCTACATCACCCTGAGCCTGGATAGCCCGGCCTCAGCGGGAGCAACCAAACTGCCTGTGTTAATCGTTGAGGTTACTTCGTTGCTCATGGTAGTTGTGACCGCGGTCGGTATGAAACGTGCGGTTGAGGTGGAAGCACGCAAGGTGGAGCTTGAGGAGCAATCTGCGGCACAGGTGCGCCTCCTCAACAGCCTGACGAGCACAGTGCTGCAAGCGTCGCCCGACCTTGAGAAGGTCATGCGCACAGTGGCTGCTGTATCGAGCGAAGCGCTACAGGCAGACAGCGGCCTTACACTTCTGCTGGAGGCGCGACCTGTAGCGCTTCAAGGAACGCCGCGCACGCTTGACACAGACAACGTTTTGCTTGTCTCCGACAGAGAGCCGAATCCCACATATATCTCCAGTTGTGAGCGTACGCTCCTTGAGAAGGTGGTGAGGAGACAGTCGCCTGTGCTTGTACAAGACACACGCAATGAGCTCGGCTACGCATCCGGCCAGGCATACCCAGGGCTAGAGAGGGCGGGGTGCGCTGTGCGCGCAGTGGCCTGTGTGCCTTTCCTACTTGGCGGTGGGGTTATCGGCGCGCTTTTCGTAGGCAGGTACAAAGCTGAGCCTTTCACAGAGGTAGAAGTGGGCTTGCTCACCGCAATCGGCCAGCAGATGGCGGTTGCTGTGCGCCTTGCGCGGCTCTATGAGATGGAACGGGAAAAGGCGGTGCGCTCACAGGAACGAGAGCGGTTGGAGCGCGACTTACTCTCGATGGTATCACACGAGCTGCGTACTCCGCTGACGGCTATCAAGACATGTGTCGGCGCGCTCACCGACAGAGCACCGGAAAGCACAATAGCAAGCAACGAAATATCAACTAAAGAAAGGCTTATTTTAAACATCGGCAGGAGCACTGACCGCCTGATAAATCTTGTGAACGAGTTGCTCGATATGGGCCGCCTCCGAGCGGGGCGCGTTACGCTGAATGTGCAGCAGCTGAATATGGGGGAGGTAATCACGGAGCTAGTTCATCAGGTGAAGCCGCTGCTCGATGCCCGCAATCAGTCGCTCACACTTGACTTACCTATTGCCGATTCGGCACGCTGGCAGAAGCTGGCTGTGCTTGCCGACAGGAGGCGCATGGAGCAGGTGCTGCTGAACTTGCTCTCCAATGCCAACAAGTACGGCGCGGCTGGCGGTAATGTAACTATGGGCGCGACGCCGCGAGAGGGTGTAGTGAAGATTTTCGTCTCTGACGACGGGCAGGGAATACCGGATGTCGAACAGCAGAGGATATTCGAGAAGTTTTACCAGGGCACGGCGTCCAGCAGCGGCGACAACAGGCCCGAAGGCGCCGGGCTTGGCCTGGCGATAGCACAGTCGATCGTCGAATTGCACGGTGGGCAGATAGGGGTCTATAGTAGGCCGGGAAGAGGCAGCACATTCTCCTTCACACTACCGGAAGGCACCGGCGCATCGGTGCGAGCAAGGATGCTGCGCATGAATCCAATTACCGGGCCACTTGATGTTATTTCTGAGCCAACGATAAGGACCTCCCCATGAAAATACTGGTAATTGACGACGACCCTGATGTTGTTGAAGCGATTATTCTTTCCTTTGCCCTACAGTGGCCTGAAGCCCAGATCGTCTCTGCCTCGGATGGGAAAAGTGCGATCACCACTTTTAACAAGGAGAATCCTGATGTGGTGCTGCTGGACATAGCTTTGCCCGATATTGATGGGTTCGAGGTACTGCGCAAGATTCGCGAACGCGCTGATGTGCCGGTGCTGATGATTTCTGCACGGGGGGAAGAGGTAGACAAAGTGCGTGGGCTAGAGCTAGGGGCGGATGACTACGTTACCAAGCCGTTCGGCTTTTTTGAGCTGTCGGCGCGGATAAAAGCCGTGATGCGGCGGGCACAGGCGCTTCCACCGATCAGTGGCGGTGGTAAGTTCGAGGCGGGTGCGCTTGCGATCAACTACGCCACACACCAGGTCTATATTGATGGCAAGCCGGTGAAGTTGACGCCTATTGAGTATAAGCTGTTATACCAACTGACGAGAAACGCGGGCCAGGTGTTGCTGCACGACCAGCTGTTGACGAAGATCTGGGGGCCGGAGTACCTGGGCGAGCTGGACTACCTGCGAATCTACGTCAGGCGTTTGCGAGAGAAGTTGGAGCCGAATCCTCAGCAGCCGGTGCAGATTTTGACGGAGCGGGGCCTCGGATATCGTTTCAATGCCGAGGGCTAACGGGCCACCTTTGGGAAGTGGCCGGGCCACTTCCGCCGGATGCTGAGAGCAGATGGAGCCAATCGCCACAGGAACCGAGAGCCAGGCGTGCTGCGTATAGCCCTGGACACCACTTTTGCGGGTGTAAACCAGACAGGCGTAGGCCTGTACTCTCACAATCTCGCCGCGCAAATGAGGGATCTTTCTATAAGCAGAGGGGCGAGAGTGCGCTGCTATGGCCCTGCATGTGGACTTTCTGAAACGCCCGGCAACGCCCTGGGAACGGTGCAGGAGTGGCCTATCTACACGCAGGTGGCCATGCCGCTTTTGCTGGAGCGTTATGCGCCGCATATTGTACACTCCACGTCGCACCTGGGGCCGCTTTGGGGGCGTGGCAGGCTGATCGTGACGGTACACGATCTTATCTTCAGGCGCTATCCAGAGGACTACAATCCAGGCTGGCTGGCAATTACCAAAGCTCTATTGCCGCAGGTGCTGGCGCGTGCCGCAGCTATGATTGCCGACTCTCAAACCACAAAGGCTGATATTGAGCGCTACTACGGTATAGATGAAGCAAAGATACGAGTAATATATCCTGGCATTGACGAGGGTTATCGCCGTAGTACGGCGGGTCATGCTGAGGCGGGGCGCATTCGCGAAGCGTTGGGGCTTGGCGGAGAGAGATACATCCTTTGTCTGGGGCCCTGGGTACAGCGCAAAAACCTGGGGGTGGTGGTAGAGTCGCTTGCTCCGCTATTGGAGCGTGTGCCTGACGTGCGGCTGGTGATCACAGGCAGCAGGCCGCGAGGGATGAAGGGGCAAAGCGTTGATGTGCTGGTAAGGCACTTGCCAGCCGCCGCCAGAGAGCGAGTGCATACAGCAGGCTACCTGCCGGCAGAAGAATTGAGGGGCTTGCTCGTAGGAGCGGCGGTCCTTGCCTACCCATCACGCTTTGAGGGTTTCGGGCTGCCACCTGTTGAGGCAATGGCGGCAGGCGTGCCGGTCGTGGTCGCAAAGACGCCGGTTTCGTTAGAGGTGACGGGCGGGGCTGCCCTTATTGCCGATCCTGATGCGCCACAGGAGTGGGCAGGAGCCTTCGAGCGCATCCTCACCGACCCGGCGAAAGCGGCGCAGCTAAAAGAGGCAGGCCGAAAAAGGAGCGCTCTCTTTTCATGGGAGCGATGCGCTCGTGAGACTGTTAGGCTCTACTGGGAGGTGATGCGTGAAAGGCTGGCGGCAAGGGTAGTGGATGGTGGGTAGTGCGTAAGCGGGGATGAAGGTCTTCCACCCAAAATCACTCACCTTTCACCAGGCGGTTTTTATATGAAGAATTAAGCATTTTAGCATGCGAAATCTTGCGTAGAAGCTATACAGAGCGTATTATGTACGCTATAATACATTGAGTGCCGCGTGGCAGGCGCGTGGCGGCTTGCAGAGGAGGATGGTTATGGTAGTTGGTGAAACGCTTGAGCTATATATTGTATTCGGCTCGATTCTCTTCTCAATTTTCCTGCTGGTCGTAATTGACCGCATAGGTACTGTGCGCAACCGGCTAGAAGATGATGAGGAGGAGTTGTAATGGCTAGAGCAGCACGCTCGCTCACAGGCAGGCTACCACGCTTCCCACGTCCCGGCGACATGATGGAGAAAATGCCACCTGGCATGCGCAAGCGTGCAGACCAGGGTGCGGAGCTTGGCAAGCGTACCTGGGAGGATGTAAAAGGGTCCATTGTTCGCAACGGCTGGCCGACCTCGGTACGTGGCCGTTCCCTTGCCATCATGAACAGCGTCTTCCTTCACTTGCACCCTATACGCACTCGCCCAGACGCTATCAAGATGACCTACACCTTCGGGTTGGGGGGCATCTCATTCTTTCTCTTTCTGATGCTGACCCTGACGGGTGTTCTCTTGATGTTTTACTATATACCTTCCACCGACCAGGCGTGGCAGACGATGCACCAAATTCAGGAGCAGCAGCCTTTCGGCTTCCTGCTGCGTAACATGCACCGATGGGCTGCTCACGGCATGGTAATCACAGTCTTTTTACATATGTGCAGAGTTTTCTACACAGGGTCGTTCCGCGCGCCACGCCAGTTCAACTGGGTAATAGGCGTGATTTTGCTGGTGCTGACCTTCCTGTTGAGCTATACAGGGTATCTGCTGCCCTGGGATCAGCTGGCGCTATGGGCAGTAACTGTGGGCCTCGGCATCGCCAAGGCAACGCCTTTCATCGGGGACCAGGTGCAGTTCTTCCTGGTAGGGGACAACAGTATAGGGCAATCTACCCTTATCAGGTTCTACACGCTTCATGTAATCGCGTTACCGTTGGTGCTGGCGGTCTTTCTGGCTGTACACTTCTGGCGGATACGCAAGGATGGTTTCTCTCGCGGGCTGACCTTTACATCTCGCGTTCTGGAGCAGCCGGATACGCGTACGGCCGGAGCGAGGGCCGCAGGGCAGCCAAAGTAGGAGGCTTGTATGGCAACAACTGGAGATAGGCTGACGACCCAGGAGCCAAACGTCACCCTTCAGAAGGGCTCAAAAGTCCTCACACCACCGACGCGGAACCGGCCTTCCACCCCTGCTGAGCAGGAAGCCGATACAGTGCAGGTGTGGCCTCACCTGGTGGTGATCGAGTTCCTTGGGGCTATCATAATCACAATCAACCTTGTGCTGCTGGGCACACTGGTAAATGGGCCTCTGGCCGACCTTGCCAACCCTGACAAGACGCCGAACCCATCCAAAGCGCCCTGGTACTTCCTCAACCTGCAAGAACTGCTGTTGCATATGGACCCCGCGCTGGCAGGAGTTATCGTGCCGAGCGTGGCCCTCGGCCTCATTGCTATAATCCCGTATGTGGATCGGGGCACGAACGGTCTTGGCATATGGTTCTATAATAAGCGCGGGCGGCAGATAGCTGCTTTCTCGGCGATCTACAGCATATTGGTTACGGGCGCTCTCATCGCACTGGATAAGATAGTTGGGCTGAAGCCGACGTTCACGATTGCTCTTGCCACAAGCGACACGAGCAGGCCACCAGGCAACCCGGGAGCGTTAGCATGGCTGACCGATATGGTTAGCGGGATAGTGGGGGGCGCCAGCGTGCAAGAGGCTCATGCGACCACTTCGGGTTTACTGGTCAATGTGCTGGCGGGCTGGGTGGCTCCCACACTTTTGATGCTCATCTCCATCGCGGGGTTGATGCTTCTGCTGAGGGTGGTCTTCAAGAACCTGACGCTGAGTGAAATGGTGATAGGGCTTTTTACAGGGTTCGTGATCGTCTACGCTGTGCTGACCTTCGTGGGCACGGCGATGCGAGGTCCAGGTATGGACCTCTTCCCGCCCTGGGCAGTACCGCCCGGCTCGACGGGCTAAATAAGTTGTTTATGGTTGTGCGCTGCGCCTACTGTAGAAGGTAACGCACAAAATTGAAAGGGAGTTGGAAAATGCAAGTTGCTGATAAAACCGGGACGGGCGAAACGCTTACGCCTCGCACCGGAGTGGAAGGGGCGGCGCGCCTCGAAGATACAGCAGGGGGGCGGGTGGTGCCCACGGCGCCAAGACGCGATTTCCTCAAGTGGAGCCTCTTCGGGTCGCTGCTCCTGATACTGGGGGGGTTTGGGAAGTCGTTTCTGGACTATTTTTACAACAGAAACGTAGGCACCTTTGGCGGTAAAGTGGCAATGCCTGGCACGCTGGCTGACTACCCGGTTGGCAGCGTAACAAGGATACGGGAAGGCAAGTTCTACCTGTCGCACGTGCCGGAAGGGCTGGTTGCCCTTTACTGGAAGTGCAAACACCTGGGTTGCACGGTGCCATGGAAGCCCGATGAAAGCTTTCAGGGTAACTCGGGGATATTCCACTGCCCATGTCATGGCTCTATATACCTGCGTACGGGACAAAATGTGGCAGGCCCCGCCCCCGCACCGCTCGATCTGATGGCAATAGAAATCGCGGGCGGCAAGATCACAGTGAACACAGGTAAGATCACTACAAGGGTGCAGTGGGAGCCGACCCAGGCCACGAAGGTATAACTTCACTTCCATAGCAATAAAGAGCTTTAAGTTGCGCGCGAGTCGTGAGGAGACTTAAGGCTTACCACCCAGAGGACCACATTTTTCGAGGGAGGAGATATGCGGGATAAGATCGTTCTGGGCGTGACACTTGCCATTGTTTTGCTGCTGACGCTCGTGATGTACAGCCTGGTTGACACCCAACGAGGGCCGGCGACGCAGGCAGCTAGCCTGGCAGCAAAAGTCGCCAACGGCACGCGGCTATACGCACAGTATTGTATTCAGTGCCACGGCCCGTTGGCGGAGGGGTGCATCGGTCCTGCCCTCAACCGTGCCATTTGGCGTCCGAAAACCGAAACCGGCGCTCCGAACTCCACCTATGATGAGGCATCAACTGATTTCATCAAAAACACGATAATAACAGGCCGCAACTCGAA
>DAHVFG010000114.1:0-9155 GCA_027317125.1 Chloroflexota bacterium
CGCCTGTCGCTCGGCGGCAATGAATCGCTGCTGGTACTTCACGTCCGGCGGGTAGGTGCTTACCTGGGCATAACCTTGTTGCACAAGCGCCTCATCTAGCATTACGCCACCCGGGGCAGGCCCAAGCCAGATGTAGCGCAGCAACCTGCCGTACTTATCTGTCTCTGACACATCCTTTTCCAGCAGCACTTCTCCCCCCACGCTGTCTACCAGCTGCCGAGTTTTGATTGTGGCCTCTGCTCCATAGCACATTACGGTTCCGGATACTTCGGGCGCGTTAACGCCTATGATACGCACTCTTGAGGTCTGCCCCCCAATCTTTACGTCAAGAGTGTCGCCGTCAACCACGCGCACTACCTTGGCGGGGACAAGGCCCTGCACAGTAGGATTGACGGCAACAGCCGCAGTGGGGCTAGCAGTCGCCTCGATAGTGGCCGTAGATATGGCTGTGAGGGAGGCGGTTGGCGGGGCGGCAGGTTCAGTGGACGATGCCTGGGGCTGGGCGGGGGTAGATGTGAGTATAGGAGAATAGCCCGGGGTGGCTACCTCAGGCGTTTCAGTTTGCACCACTCCGGCGAAGGGTGGATAAGTAGGAGAAGCTGAGGCGCTGCGGGTATCTATGCCGGTTCGCGGGGTGGTGCCAACGACGAGGTTCAGCAGGAGGGACACGACGAAAATAGCCCCGCATAGCGTTACCACGCTCGCCAGCGCCCAGAACAAGCACCCTCTTCGCGCGGGAGGTCGAGATGGAGATCGGCGTGAGCTAGTAGATGGCATCATAACTGAAAGGAGGAGGGGTTTGTTGAGGTCAGCGCGGTGTGAGCCTGTTGGCCCGCTAAGATAACCCTTGCCGGGCAAGGCGGAGCAAGAATCCGGCGAAGGTCTTGTTGACAACCTCGAACATCTGCTCGTCAAACGACATCTCCGGTATCCACTGTACAACCGGGCACTCGCCATCTTTCAATCTAGAAGTAGCCAGGCAAAGGAGGTCGCCCTGCCCGCTGTCCTGTATCACCACGAGATCACCGGGGAAGAAGTCGTCGGATTTGCGCAAGGCGTTGGTCGCGAAAACCACGCTTGGCAGGGTGTCATCAGGCACACCAAGTCCATAGACCGGAAGCCCCGCAAAGCTACCCGCGCCGTAGCGTTGCAGGAACTCGCGATACGAGTCGGAGAAGGTTACACCGAGCAAGTTTTCAGCAACCCATACTTCCTCAAAAGGTATAGGCCCAACGAAGTCGGCGAGGTCCAGGTTCAGGTCTATAATGTCAGCAGCTTTAGCAATAGTAGCCATTTCACACCTCGCTACTGGGGTTAGAGATCAGCAGGTAATTCCTGATCCTTGGCCCCTGAGTTCTCTTTACACTTCCATGACGACGGGCAGCACCATAGGGCGGCGCTTAGTCTTATCGTAGAGGTACTGGCTGGCGGTATCTCTTATCTTTTTGTTGAGGTAGTTCCAATCGGCGGGAGTGTTGCTGTTGTTATGGTTGAGAGCATCGCGCACCCGTGTCTTTGTGTC
This sequence comes from Chloroflexota bacterium, assembly GCA_027317125.1. Taxonomy (GTDB): domain Bacteria; phylum Chloroflexota; class Chloroflexia; order QHBQ01; family JADMIH01; genus JADMIH01. The sequence continues at coordinate 1,523 of DAHVFG010000114.1, forward strand.
ATCAAGCAATTCCCCTGCCTCGGCTGCGTACACAAAGCCTCGCGTAACGATATCAGGCCCCGCTACAAGCTGCCCGGTTTGCTTATCAATGGTGACCACTACCAGGAGCACACCATCGCGCGCCAGCAGCTGGCGGTCACGTATAACCACCTGGCCGATGCCGCCCACGCTGAGGCCGTCAACAAAGACGTTGCCCGAAGGCACGCGCCCGGCCACGTAAGCCTCATCGCTATTTAGCTCTATCACATAGCCGTTATCTATCAGGAATATATTAGCCCTCGGTATGCCCACTCCCGGCGCGCTGGCTATCTTGGCGTACATCTCCAGGTGGCGGCGCTCGCCATGTATCGGGATGACATACTTTGGCCGTAAGAGGCCGAGTAACAGCTTATGCTCTTCTTGGCTGGCGTGACCCGATACGTGTACCTGCGCCAGCGGCGGGTATATCACCTCGGCGCCTTTGGTGAAGAGATTGTTGATGACCCGGCCCACGCTCGTCTCGTTGCCCGGAATAGGTGTCGCCGAGAGTATATATGTGTCGCCGGGCTTGGCATTCCAGTAGCGGCTGTCGTCGTTAGCGATACGTGATAGGGCCGAAGTAGGCTCGCCCTGTGCGCCTGTGCAGATTACCAGCACTTCGTTGTCGTGCAGCTTGGCTGTATCAGCTACCGATACCAGCAACCCCTCAGGAATGTATAAATAGCCAAGCTCCACCGCCACCTGCACGTTGTTTTCCAGGCTGCGGCCCAGCAAAGCCACCTTGCGGCCATATTTATAGCCAATATCGAAGATTTGCTGCACACGCGAGATGAGTGAGGCGAAGGTGGCGATTATCACTCTGCCGCTGGCGTTGTCAACGATGGGCCCCAGGGTCTTAGCAACCACTTGCTCTGAAGGAGTATAGCCGGGTGTTTCTACATGCACGCAATCGGTAAAGAGAGCGAGCACGCCCTCCTGCCCCAGCCGCCCCAGTGTCTGGTAGTCGGTCAGGTAGCCGTCGGCAGGCGTAGGATCCAGCTTGAAATCGCCCGTGTGGACGATGGTGCCTATAGGCGTGTGGATCGCCAGCAGGCAGGCGTCAGGGATAGAATGGCAGACATGCACAAACTCTACCTTGAAGGCACCCAGCGTCACTGTGTCGCCGGCCTGCACTTCTCTCAGGTCGGCCTCGGCCAATAGGCCACGCTCTTTCAGCTTATTAGTGATCAACCCCAGGGTGAGTGGTGTGCCATAGATAGGGGCATTGATCTGGGGCAAGAGCCAGGGTAGCCCACCGATGTGGTCTTCATGGCCGTGCGTGATGCAGATCCCTTTTATCCGGTCTTGCTTGCCCTCAAGATAGGAGATGTCAGGCAGCACAAGGTCGATGCCAAGCATCTCGTCTTCAGGGAAGCCCATTCCAACGTCAACTATGATAATATCCTCACCATATTCGACCACATACATATTTTTGCCGACCTCGCCCAGGCCGCCGATGGGGATATATCTTATGCGCTCCGTCGTAGGCTGCGGGTCAATATACTTTTGTTCTTTATTTTGCATTGTTGTTACAGAAAATCCTTTGTCTCAAGGCACAGCCACAGGCGGTGAGCCGCGAAGCCAATTGCTCCTGCTCAGCATTGGGCCATGCTATTTTGCTAACTTATCTCAGTGTGAGAAGCTATCTCTCGCAGAAGTGCGTCGCGGTTTTCCAGGCCCGCGTAAACCGGCAGTGCGTCGCCTTGTGCCTGCCTGTGTAGAAAACGTACCAGAGGATTGGCAATCTGGCAGGCGGAGCCTGGGTGAATGCGCAGTAATAGAGTGTCAATCTCATCGTCGTCCGTAGCCTCAGCCTCAGTGCCTTCTTCCGGGGCGACAGGCACAGTAGCGTTCTCTTGCTCGTCGGTTTTGCTGTCATCCTCTCCCAGGAAAAATCTGGCGATACGGCCCCTACTCTCGTCCGGTCTGGAGCTTGATAGCTCACTCCAGGAATAATTGAGCTTTATGCCTCCTATTGTGCTGTAGCCAATGCCGCGCTCACTGGTGGTGATACGAGCGTTGGCCTCCTCTAAGAGCGACCATGCGACTAACGGTGCTACGACTATAATACCAATCATCAACAGCGAGGAGACCCACTCCACGCCACTCACGCCATCTTGAAGTATCGTGATCAAGCTCCACAACGCGAAGACCCAAATGCTGGCGACACCCAGCAGCAGGATAATCGCTCTGCGCCTTCCTTCACGCGACATAGCGTAGCTGCCATCTCCACCGGTGGTGGGGACAGGCGCTGTCGTAGCCGCTACATCTTGTACGTTCGAATCTTGCATCAAAGTTGAACTAAATCCCCAAACGTTGGCTATAAATCAAAGAACGACATCTGCTGGTAATCACCATTTTTGGGCACCGCTTTCTTGCTTTTAGCGGCGGGCGGCGCAGCTTTCATCCCTTCTGTGGGGGGCGCTGTGCTTACAGCGAGGTTGGTGGTGAGGTCGGTGGGGGTCTCAGCGGACGCTTCAGCAGAAGGCGGCGCAGGTGCGTGTACGTCTACCCTTTCTAGAACCGCTCCGGTCTCAGGGTTATGCACCACGAACTCGCGGGCTGCTTCTGCTTCGGCCATACGCTCCCTATCGACCTCGTCGGGCTGGGCCACCAGCACGCGCTGCGCCTCCTCCATGAAGACCGGCAGCTTGCGAAAGTCGGCGCGGATAATATCAGCAAGGCTCGCCTGGTGCAACCCGGCGGCAGGGTGATACATAGCCACGCAAAGGCGGCCATCCACAATGCGCGCCTGCCCATGTATCTGGCTGATGCGCTCCCCAGGGAAGAACTTCGACATCGAATAGCGGCCCAGGGTAACGATCAGACGCGGGTTGATAATCTCTATCTGCCGCGCAAGGTAAGGAGCGCAAGCCGCCATCTCGTCAGGATTAGGATCGCGGTTGTTAGGGGGTCGGCACTTAACCACGTTGGCTATGTAGGCGCTCTCGCGGCTCAATCCTGCGATAGACAGCAGTTCATCGAGGAAGTGCCCCGCAGCACCAATGAAGGGACGGCCCTGCTTATCTTCGTGATAGCCCGGGCCTTCGCCTATAAACATTACCTCGGCCCTGAGATTGCCTTCGCCCGGCACGGCGTTCGTGCGGGTCTTCGCGAGGCGACATAGCTGGCAAGTCTTTACCTGCGCCTCCAGATCTTTCATCTGGAGAGCCGACCGCGCCAGGTTTTTGCCCCCTTGTGCCGTCACAACCAATCACACCTCACCGGGCCGTTATCCACATCCATCTCTTGATTATAGATGAATTATACGGCATACAGAAGGGAATCGCTAACTGCTTCCCGCCTGTAAGCGTTCAGAGTTGAGGTGGAGCAATCTTGAAGGAGTAGCTGTGGAGGCGTACCCTTACGCACCCTCACCCGCCCTCACCCCCAAACCCTCTCTCCCATGAAGGGAGAGGGGGCTAAGCTAGCCCCTCCACCCCTATTCCGAACACTTACTTCCGCCTCTGGCGGAATCGCGAATTAGCTGTAAGCTGGCATAATAGCTCAGAATGTAAACACCCCTTCTCTGCTTACCGAAGCGTATACTCAGCCGTAACTCGCAACTCGCTACACCTTCGCGCGCCAGTAGTCGAGCAGGTCGCGCAGGGTTTGCTCGTATCGAATAGTGGGCTCCCAGCCGGTGGCTTCGCGGAACTTGGTTGTGTCAGCCCAGAGTATCATCACGTCAGAGGGGCGGAGGCGGGTAGGGTCTACTGTGACTTCTACCTTTACTTTGGAGATGCTGAGGAGCATATCGAGTACCTCTTGCATCGGCCTGGTATTGCCGGAGCCGATGTTGTATACCTCGCCCGGCCTGCACTTGTCGAGCAAAAGCCAGTAGGCACGCACGGTGTCGCGCACGTCAGTGAAGTCGCGCTTGCTGGTCAGGTCGCCTACGCGAATAACAGGTTCTTGCAGGCCCTTCTCTATAAGAGCTATCTGTCTGGCAAACGAGGAGTCTACGAAGTTTTCGCCGCGGCGCGGTCCGCTATGATTGAAGCCGCGAGATACAATGCTTTTTACGCCGTAGCTCTGGTAATATTGGTAGGCAAGCATCTCCTGCGCTACTTTGCTCACGGCGTATGGCGACAAAGGCCGCAGAGGATTGCTCTCCTTCATCGGCACTTCGTCGGGGTAGACCATGCCGTATTCCTCCGATGAGCCTGCTATCTGGATCAGCGGGTCTACTCCCGCCTGGCGCACAGCCTCGAATATGTTAAGCTGGCCCAGTATATTGTCCTGTAGTGTTGCCGAAGGGGAGTTCCAGGAAGTAGGTACGTGGCTCTGAGCAGCCAGGTGAAATATACGCTCCGGGCGCACTGAGCCGATCAGCTTGTTCACGCTGAAGGCATCCAGCAAATCGCATTCGACAATGTTTATCTTGTCCGGGTCAAAGGCATGCTCAAGGGTATCTATGCTGGCAACCCCAGGCTCAACCATGTGGAGCTTATCGCGCAGATGATCCAGATGATCCAGCCGGCTCCGACGCCTGTATATGCCAAATATCTGCACATCAGGCTTCTCCAACAAGAAGTCGCACATGTGGCTCCCCGCAAAGCCTGTAATACCTGTTACCAGAACTCTCAAAAGGCTTCCTCCAGAATTATGTGTAGTGCTATTATAGAGCAATCAGTGGAACTATGTCAGCCTGGCTAACGTTAGAGTTCGTCCCAGAGTTACTTCCAGCCTGCGGTGTTGCGAGTCATGCGAGTTATGACTGACGACGGAAGCTCAAAAGCACAAAGGTTTTGTGCTGTTCACAGCGCGGAAAGCAGCAAGTAAATTACAGAAGTCACTCTGCTGAGATTACAACTCCCCATCCGGCATTACAGAATTACAGAGCCTGGCTCAATCTTTGCACCACCAGTGATTACAGCGCATGCGCCAACCACAGCGTTATCGCCTATGATGGATGTGCCGCTCACCTCGCAGCCATCGCCTATGCTGGCGTTGCTCCCTACAATGCACTCATGGCTGTGGCTTCCTGGGCCGAAGACCACGTTGTTCCAGGCAACCATATGCTCAAGATGCGCCTCTTTCTCCACGCGGCAACCGTCGCCGAGCACCACCGGCCCTGTTATCGATGCCCCTGCTTCGATCTGGCAGTGCTTGCCCAGCACAGCAGGCCCGGTGATGCGGGCGCCACTATCCACGAACGTGCCTTCGCCCGCCCATACCAGTTCGCCCATCCTCTCACCATCAGGCGGCAAGTGGTATTTGAGCCGCCCTGATAGTATCTCCGTCTGGGCTTGCAGGTACTTGGCGGGTGTGCCTATATCCAGCCAGTACGCGCCTGTGCGGTAGCCATAAAGCGGCTTGCCTTCGGCCAGCAGAGTGGGGAAGAGGCTGAACTCTACCATGTAATGCTGCCCTTGCGGTATGTAGTCCAGTGCCTGCGGCTCAAGTATATAGGTGCCGGCGTTGACCCAGTTGGAGGTAGCTTCTTCGCGCCTGGGCTTCTCTGTAAAACGCTCTATACGCCCTGTTTGATCCATATCAACCACACCGTAGGCGCTTGGGTCTTCAACAGAGGTGAGGGAGATGGTGCAAATAGAGTTATTCTCCCGGTGGTAGCGTGCCATATCCTCCAGATCAAGGTCGGTAAGTATATCGCCATTGAAGACAAGAAAGCTCTCGCCGGGGGTGAGCGCACTCTCCACGTTCTTGATAGCGCCCCCCGTGCCGAGAGGCTCGACCTCATGCACATAAGTGAGGTTCATATCGAGGTGAGAGCCATCGCCGTAGGCTTGCTCAAAGTTCTCTGATAGGTAGGACATGGCGAGAATAACGTCGCGGATGCCGTGTGTACGCAGCAAGAAAAGCACATGGTCGAGGAAGGGCCTGTTGACCAGCGGTATCAGAGGTTTAGGTGTGTTGTTGGTCAGTGGGCGCAGCCGCGTGCCCTGCCCGCCAACAAGAATCACTGCTTTCATATTGCCAGTGACGAATTACGAATTACAAGTTAGCAGGTAGATGAGTCAGTGGTGAACGGTTTATAAGTTGTAATTCGTAATTCGTCACTGGTCAATCCTCACTTTCTTTCGCCAGTAACCCAGTATGTCCTTGAGGGTCTGCTCAAGGGGTATTTGCGGCTTCCAGCCTGTTTGTTGCTCAAAGCGCGATGGGTCGCAGACCATAATGGGTATGTCCGAGGGGCGCATCCGCGCAGGGTCCTGCTTTACTTCGACTGCTACATGGCTCATAGAGAGGAGCGTGTCGAGCACCCACTGCATGGTGTGCCCCTGCCCTGAGCCTATATTATACACTTCGCCCGGCTCGCCTTTGGTGATCGCCAGGTGGTAGGCGCGTACCATATCACGCACATCAGTGAAGTCGCGCTCGGCTTCCAGGTTGCCTACGTAGATTACAGCCTCTTGCAAACCGGCTTCTATGAGCGCTACCTGGCGCGCAAAGGCTGCTGTGACAAAGTGCTCTGTCTGGCCCGGGCCTATATGATTGAAAGGGCGCACCCTTATGGTGCTCTGCCCATATGCCAGCGAGTATTGCAGCGCCAGTGCATCCTGAGCTATTTTGCTGACCGCGTAAGGGTTGTTTGGCCTGAAAGGGGTTTCTTCGTTGATAGGTATATCTTCGGGCCGAACCAGGCCGTATTGCTCGGACGAGCCGGTGATCATGATGCGAGCATCGGGGCAGCAAGGGCGAAGGGCATCAAGGAGGAAAAGCTCACCGACGATGTTGTTCATCAAGGTAGCCTCGGGGTCTTTGAAAGCCTGCTGGACGTTGCTCTGTGCCGCCAGATGAAAAACGTAGTGAGGTGCTACCGACCGGAGCATCTCGGCGCTTTGCTCGCGCTTCGTCAGGTCGCAAGTGACCCACTGCGTGCGCGCCATCTCACCGCCCCAGGGGGGTTTGGAGAGGGCGTTGGCGTAGATTTGCCAATCGGTGACGGAGGTGAGATATTGGAGCAGGTGCTTGCCGACAAAGCCCGCTGCCCCGGTCACTAAAACGCGTACCGGGGCAATGGTGTTCTGATCATTCATCCTTAGAGTGATCTGCTCTTGGCAGCGCTTCCGTTGGTAGAGTTTGCGCTGCCGTCATGCCCGTTGCTTTCGCTCAGGGTGCCTGGCACGAGCACCTCCAGCTTGGGATCCGCATCGAGTGCCGCCTCGTGGCGTAGAAGGTCGGCCTTGTCGGTTCGCTCCCAGGGTGCATCTATATCGGTGCGCCCGAAGTGACCATAAGCGGCGGTTGCTTTGTAGATAGGGCGGCGCAGATGGAGGTCGCGGATGATAGCGCCTGGGCGCAGGTCAAAGTGCTTCTGTACAAGCTCTTCAATCTGCTTGTCGGGTATGCGACCCGTACCGAAAGTCTCGACCATCACGGAGATCGGCCTGGCAACGCCTATGGCATAGGAAAGCTGTATCTCACAGCGATCAGCGATGCCTGCGGCTACAATATTCTTGGCGGCGTAGCGTGCGGCGTATGCAGCCGAGCGGTCAACCTTCGTCGGGTCTTTCCCCGAGAAAGCGCCTCCGCCATGTCGGGCAATACCACCGTATGTATCAACTATGATTTTGCGTCCTGTCAGCCCCGCATCACCCATCGGACCGCCTATCTCGAACCTGCCGGTGGGGTTGATGTAGTAGTGGGT
>DAHVFG010000115.1:0-9143 GCA_027317125.1 Chloroflexota bacterium
GAATAACACCCGGTACCGCGAGCAAAGTTATAGGCCGCAGGTTATCGCGCACATCAGCAAAATGCAGGTTGTAAGAGGCCTCGAAGAGGAGTGCAGGCAAGAATATAAAGAGTATCAGGTCGGGAGTGAGGTTTACAGAGGGCTTGGCGCTGGTAAGGGCAATAATCAGCCCAGCAATGACAAGGGCCACAGTGTGGGGCACACGTATATACTTGGAGGCGACAGCCACCCCCATGACGGCCAGCAGGAGCCAGACCAGTGTGCTAACGCTATCGCTTGTCAGTCCACTATGCATTTTCCTATCTCATACGCCTTCGGCGGAATTATAAATTATGAACTCACGTTATGCAGGGGTGATGAAAGGGGCAAGTTCGAGTTGGCATATCCTCTCTTCCCACAAGCTTTAGCATTTCTCTTCACTTGCGTAAGGTGAGTTATGAATTACGAGTTACGTCAGCCGTTGACACTCATCGCTCGTCCTTTGCCAGTTATCAGTTCGCAAGCTGCGTGAGCGTAAGCCCTTGTGAAGGACTGCAAGATTGATTCCTGTAGAGTTGCAGATCTTCGTTTGCCTCATCTGATAGCGCATGGTAAAGTATCTCTGCCGCTATCATTACCGATGACCAAGGAGTTCTTTATGGCTGCCTCCTCTGTAGACACCGCTAAGAGTGAACATAAACTTAGCGCGGACTTCTGGAAGTTCTGGACAGGACAGGCTATATCGAGCCTCGGCAGCTCGTTCACGGGGTTCGCCCTACCGTTGCTTGTCTACCAGCTTACCCACTCGGCTATCAACCTGGCGATCACCACCGCCACCTACTTTCTGCCCTATCTCCTCTTCGGGTTGGTTATAGGCGCATGGGTAGACCGCCTCGACCGCAAGCGCATCATGATCTTTACAGACCTGGCGCGCGCTCTCATTATAGCTTCCATTCCTCTTTTCGCGATCTTTGGCACACTCTCGGTGTGGTGGATCTATGTTGTTGGCTTCCTGAGCTCTACTCTCTCTATCTGCTTCGACTCGGCTGAGTTTGCGGCCATTCCCAGCCTTGTAAGCCAGGACGACCTCGTCACAGCCAACGGGCGTATACAGGCCAGCTACTCGGCCGCCTCGGTGGGTGGCCCGCTGCTGGCGGCTCTCCTTATCGCTTTCATGCCGATCTACGACGTAATCTTCTTCGATGCAGTTTCGTTCCTTCTGTCGTCTATGTCGCTCCTCATCATCAGGAGCAGTTTCAACATCACAAAGGAGCGCAAGCAAACGAGCATCCGCACCGACATTGTGGAAGGGCTGCGCTACGTGCTGGGGCACCCTGTACTGCGAGCGATCTCACTTATGATGGCGATGGTAAACTTTGTGGCCAGCACTGTGCAGGCGCAGATTGTGCTTTTCGCCAAGAACCAGCTCGCGGCTACCGACTCGGAGGTCGGCTTGCTCAGGGCGGCAGGAAGCATCGGGGTTGTCGTCCTTGCCCTGGCGGCAGGCCCGCTCCGCAAACGTTACCCCTTTAGCCGGGTGGCTCTCGGGGCGCTGATGCTCGAAGGGGTGGTAACGGTGGTGCTGGCCTTCACACCCTATTACTGGGCCGCCTTGCCTCTGATGGCCCTGATGTCGGGCCTTGGCATACTCTTCAACATCAATACAGGCAGTCTGCGGCAAGCGATTGTGCCTAATCACATGCTGGCCCGGGTGATGAGCATAGCAGGCGTACTCGCCTGGTCGGCTATTCCGGTGGGCACTTTCCTCGGGGGTATCGCTATTGACCGGACCAAAAATGTGTCGCTGGTGTACGCTGTGATAGGAGTCTTGACCTTCCTCATACCCCTGGGCTTCTCATTCACCGCGCTGGGCCACGCCGAGCGCTACCTGCCGAAGAAAGAGCCTCCTGAAAAGTTAGAGAGAACGCTGCCCGAAGAAGAAGCTATAAGAGAAGAAATGGGCCCTGCGGCGGTGTAAGTTAGGCGCGCGATGAGTTGCGTGCCTCACACCTCAAGCATCTCCACTTCTTCCTCTGCGGTTTGCGGGCTGATTTTGCGCAAAGTGCTGATGTCTACTATGCGGTCCGTGAAGAGAACTCCATCAAGGTGGTCAATCTCATGCTGGAGGACGCGGGCAAAGTAATCCTGGGCCTTGATACGCACCTCTTTCCCCTCAGGCGTCTGGCCCTTGACGGTGATGGAAACGTGGCGCGGCACCTCGCCTACCCAGCCCGGGATACTGAGGCACCCCTCGGTGTCGGTGCAGGTTTCTTCGCTTGCTTTGACTATTTCGGGGTTGCAGAGCGCCACCTTGAAGCCTCGCTCCCCTTCTCTGCGGTCAGGCTCCACCTCCGCTACCAGCAGCCTGATAGATAGCCCTATCTGCGGCGCGGCCAGCCCCACTCCAACGGCGGAGTGCATAGTCTCAAACATATTGCCCACCAGCTTGCGCAGTTTCGCATCAAAAGTCTTGATCCTCCTGGCTTTCATTCGCAAGATCGGATCCGGGTCCATTTTCACTTCAAGTATCGCCATTCTCGTATCCTCAATATTTTGTGAATCAACATGTAAGCCTATATACCACTAATTATGGGCAATTTTCCCGCTTTGTCAAAGTAGTGCGTAGTGGTAAGGGTTCAGAGTAAGCCATGACCCTGTGGGCCACCATTACGAATGGAAATACGAGTGATTTAGCACCGCTCTATACTACTACCCTTCTCATTTTTAGAGGAGTTGAGGTGGAGCAATCTTCAAGGGGTAGCGCTCACCTACCCTCACCCCCAACGCACCCTCACCCCATGGAGGGAGAGGGGCTAAGGGGGCTAGCTCCCTCTCCCTCCATGGGGTGAGGGGAGGGACGCCCCTGCACCCCAACTCTGAACAGTTACGCGTAGTGCGTAAGGAGCTATGGGCGTGGGCGTAGCACCTTCAGCCCCAACTTCTCCCATCATGCGCTACGCACCACGAGCCTGCCGCTTACAAAAGGCTCATCGGGTCAACATCGAGGGACCAGCCAGGCCCCGGGTAGAAGCCATCGAGCAGGGGGGCAACGTCATCAGCGCGGATTAGCACCTGCCAGCGGTAGCGCCCGCGCACTTTGTGCGTGAAGCAGGGCACAGGCCCAAGCACGTCTACGGCTCCATAGGATGATCTATAGCTTTCGGCAAGCTGCTCGGCTCTGTGGCGCAGGTGGCGAGCTACTATATTGGCCTCTTGCTCGCAACGCTCATCGCTGGCCGAGGTATATACCAGGCGGGCGAGCTGGCCGTACGGCGGGTAGCCATGTTCGGCGCGGAAGCGTATCTCACCATCATAAAAACCCCGGTAGTCATGGCGCGAGGCGGCTTCGATAGCATAGTGCTCAGGGTTGAAGGTTTGCACGATCACCCGGCTGTGGCGGCTCTCCGTGCGCCTTCCTGCTCGGCCCGCCACTTGCATGAGGAGTTGTAGGCTGCGTTCAGGGGCGCGGAAGTCGGGGAGGAAAAGCCCTGTGTCGGCGCTTACCACGCCCACCAGCGTCACACGCGCTATGTCTAACCCTTTGGCGATCATCTGAGTGCCTACCAGCACATCCGCCTCGCCCCTTGTGAACATCTCCATCATATCCGTGTGGCCGCCCTGCCTGGAAGCTGTATCACGGTCCCAGCGTAACACTCTGACCCTGGGAAAGAGCTGCGCCACCTCATCAACCACCTTTTGCGTGCCGACCCCGAACCCTCGGATCGCACCGCCGCACTTCGGGCAGTGGCGCATGGTGAGAGAGTAGGCGTTACAGCGGTGACACAGGAGGCCGTAAATGTCGGCATGGTATACAAGAGGCACATCGCACCTGTGGCACATAGGTACATAGCCGCACTCACGGCAAAGGAGAAAGCTATTGCTGCCACGCCTGTTCAGGTAAAGGATAGCCTGCTCACGCCTGGCAAGAGTAGTATCGAGGAGAGATTGCAAGGTGCGACTGAAGAGCGAATTGTTGCCGGAGCGCAACTCCGCCCGCATATCTACAACTTGCACAGGAGGCATCGGCAGTTCAGTAATAAGCTCGGAGCCATTGCGGGCGCGGCGGCGCCCCACGCGGGTTGGCAGCGAGAGGAGGCTGTACTCTCCCTTCTGAGCGCGATAATAGGTCGCCAGGTCGGGCGTGGCGCTGCCCAGAATAACCACAGCGCCCGCGAGGGCCGCGCGTTGCAGCGCCACGTCGCGGGCGTGGTAGCGCGGCGAGTGGTCTTGCTGCTTGTAAGCCCACTCGTGCTCTTCGTCCACTACTACCAACCCCAACCGGGGCAGGGGCGCGAATACAGCCGAGCGCGAGCCAACGACGATATCCGCCTGCCCCGCGCGTATTCTGCGCCACTCATCGAACTGTTGGCCCGCCGATAGCTGGCTATGTATCAGAGCTACTCTGCCCGGAAAGCGTGAGGCGAAGCGATGCACTGCCTGAGGGGTGAGTGAAATCTCAGGCACGAGCACGAGGGCTTGCTTGCCCATACGCAGTGCCATGCCAATCGCCCGCAGATATATCTCTGTTTTGCCGCTGCCCGTTACTCCGTGCAGCAGAAAAACGCTTGTTGCTGTGGAGGCTTCTGCTCTGGTCGGCTCATCAACGTTGCTCCCCAGTTGGCGCAAAGCCCCCGCCACCGCGCGCCAGGCAACAGACTGAGCAGAGGTAAGGGGGGGAGGCTCGTCGTTAGGAGAGGAAGCGGTAGGCGGCACGGCCTTGCGGTAGACCATCCGCTCCGATAGCTCAACCAGCCCTTTGCGCTCAAGAGCAGCCACAGTTGAGGAGGTAGCGCCGGTATGTAGATAAAGGTCGCGCAGCAGAAGCCAGCCAGGCTCTTCGCCCCTTGCTGCTTCATCATCCGGTAGTGGGGTCTTTGCGCCTGCGAGGCTGTTGTGCCCGCCGTTGCCGGCCCAGTTGCTCTTGAGAGGCTGCGAAGAGATGCGCTTCAGCAGCCAGTCGAGAGCGGCTGCCTGGATAGGAGCACGCTCGGCGGCGGCGCGCAGGGCCTCCGCGGCGTCGTCCTGCGATACAGCCAGGCGAATAATCCGCTCCTGTTGAGGTCGAGAGCGGGGCGAAGGCAATTCGGTGCGCCGCGTAACCAGCCCGTCGCGCTCAAGCCCGCGCAGTGCCGCGTCTAGCCCTGATGCCGCGCCTCTGTAACGGCGCTTGAGCTTGGAGAGAGTCAAGGTATTCTTGGGAGCCGCATCGAGGAGCGATACCACCTGCTGCTGCCTCCGCCCCAGGGCCGCTATCAACCCACCATCGTCTCTATACTCCCCGCGCTCTTCGCCTCCTGATGCGGCTGTAGTTGAGAGACCAACAGTGGTAATAGCCCGCCGCGCTACTCCCGGCGGCAACATAGGCGCAATTGCCTGCCAGAGCGTGCACCTGTAGTAACGTGAAATCCACTGAGCCAGAGAGAGCATAGCGGGCGAAAGGACAGGGCTGCTGTCTACGATCCGCCAGATAGGGAGCGTAAGTTGCGCAGGTGAGCTACCCGCTATCTCCACGATCACCCCGTATGTGGGCTTCCCGCGCAGAGGCACAAGCACCAGCTGTCCAGGCGCGGCACTGCTCCGGAACTGTGGAGGCACGTGGTAGTGCAAGAGCAACCCCAACCCCCGGTTCTCACTGCGCAGGCCACCTACCCCAGCTTGCCCGCTCAACTGGGTGTTAGCGTGGCCCCCCTGGTCCAGGACAACAACTGCGTAAATAGGCTCTTTCTCCAACTCCAAATGCCTTCCGATTTGTTGGCGACCGTATCCCAACCCCTGACCCTCGTCCCTAAATTATAACTCACCTTACGTGGTGTACAACTCGTGGCGGGATAAGCGAAGCGCAAAGGAGGCAGAGACACAACAGGGTTCGGGGAGCACAGACGCAAAGGCAAGGGCGCGAAATAAAGAACTTCGCGCCTCTACATCTTCGTACTTCGGTCTTAGCTTATTAGCGAACGCTTGTGCGCGCCCGGGTGCCGGTGCACTTCTCTAATTGGTTGTTTTCGGGTGGATCAGTAGCGACATCTGATCGAAGTAGCTCCAGCGCCGAAGGAATGAAGCCCAATCGGTATAGTACTTGCCTCCGTTACCAACATCCATCACATGCACACCGGCGTCGTCATAGCCATAGACCACCACAGTATGCTCCCCAGGTACTAGCTTGAAGGTATCGCCTTCGTAACTTTCCTTGTATACAGGTCGCTCTTGTTTGCCCGCAGTGGTCCAGACCACGACGGGGTGCCCCTGGTTAATCTCTGACTTCAGACGGCTAACTCCACCGTAGAAAACGGTAGCGTCATAACCATGACGTTCCAATACAGGCACAAGCGCTTCGGGGTAGACGCCGTAGTCATTGATACCGCCGAACTCGCCAAATATATCGCCTCTGAACCCCAGGTGGGGGTTTGGGCTGCTTGGCACTTCGCTTATGAAATGGTCCTGCCCCACCAGCTCCCCACCCCAGAATAGGGTTACTACGGCGGCAGCGGTATACTCGCAACTCAAGCTATACCACTGTTTTACAGAAGGCACTCCACTGATCAACACCTCTTTGCTTTGAGCGGCAACCATCCTCGGTTGGGCAGCGAATGGAGACAACAGCCCCAGCAGCAGGCCCAGAGAAGCTATGACTCGCCACTGCCCTGCTGAGCTCTTACGCATCTTCATACCAAACATAACGAACCTCCATCATTTGTCATGTATGAGAGTGGAGTAGGGCTGCCCCACGGTTTATAGCTTCTGAGCGCGCTATAGCCTTTTGCTTGCCGCTCGTTTGTTTGGAGTCCGCGGTCAGGACCTTCTGCGCACCACGAGACCCCCCATGAGTATGCTCCCAGCCAACACCAGTGGCACAGCCAACCAGAAGGCGAATGCAGTGCCGTCGCTGCCGCCGGTGCTAGGCATTCCAACCGGCATAGGAGCAGGTTGGCTGGCGTCAATGTTGTACCACGCCTTGAGCCAGCCCGTGAACTCCTGCTTCTCACTGGTTTGAGAGCTGATTACGTTCTGGGCGAGCGTCTTCAACTCCTGGTGAGTAGCGCGGTCAGGTGCGAGTTGAGCCATCTCGATTGCGCTCGTATGGTGCATTATCATCATACTAAGGAACTGCTTATCGAAATCGTCCCCTTTCAAGTTGCCCAGGTTCATAATATCCGACGGACCCATGCCGGGCGCGGGGGTCATCGCGTTCGGAATCGGAGTGGCATTGTACCACGCCTTGAGCCAGCCTGTCATCTGGCTGATCTCTTGTGCCTGAGAAGCGATAATCGTTTGGGCGGCGTCTTTCACTTCCTGGTGGTTGGCGTTTGTAGCAGCATACTGAGCCATGGTAATCGCCATCGTATGGTGCATTATCATCATGCTCATGAACTGTATCTCGAAGTCTTGACCTGTAAGGCTTCTGAGTTTGTCCATGTCGCTTTGTGTTTGCCGCGCAGGACCGGCGACGACGGATGTTGGTCTCAGCACAACCAAACCAAGCACGGTGACGGCCAATATCATCGCGCTCACGACTCCAATAGTGCTGCCGGGTCTTCTGTTCAGTTTCACTCTGCATTCTCCTTATATATTTGGGGTGCTTCACGATAATGTATCAAAGCGCGCCCAGCCTGTGCTCTCCAAACGAACCGGCAGCCTATGCAGCCTTTTCTTTCACGTTGGCTATAAGGTTAGTGTGGCTGGCAGATGCGAACCTGGCGCATGCCAACGGTGACTTGCATTATCTATGCCAAACATTGAGCAGGGAGGGCCTTGCCAGGCCAGCAATATGCGCCAACTAACTTGGAAATAAAGGAGCATGCAGCCTATTTTAGAAGGATAGGAGTAGAGCAAAGGATATGAACTCTCAGCAGAGAGGCGCAGAGAAAATAAGGATAATCTCTGCGCCTCTCTGCGGTGCATAGTCGCTCACCTATAGCCTGCGGCCTTGCTAACCGTCGGCAAGATGTACCCACCGGATTGCGGCCCCGACAGGGTACGCACGATCACGGAATACTATCCGGAGCGGGTAGCTTATAAAGGAGAGTTCAGGCAGTGACAGTTGCCATCTCAGCCCTGCCCGGGTAAGCAATAGTCTACGTCCTGGGTCGGCTTGAAGTCGCCCGTCAGGATTTCTCGCCTGAAACCTTCCCCCGTCTCTACCCCTTCGGCGCTGATGTCGAAAGTAAATTGCGTACCACGCCGCAGCCGTTTGCCGCCGATCGTCACCGTCTTGTTGGCTTCATAAACAGGAGACCACGGGCAACAAAAATAGTATGATATACGCGTGAGCGCGCCTGAGTTGCGCGCAGCCTCTATGTCCGATTGAATCTGGAGTGTCCGGGCATGATTAGTGTCATTGCGCCAGGTATTTACCAGGGCCGCTACCGCCGACGGGTCAACCTGGAAGCGCTCTTTAGCTTCAGGGTCGGTAATGACCCAGGGGTCTAGCTGCGCCAGCCTGACAGGACCATTATTCGTCTCGTAAACTTGCGGCCCTCCACAACTGGGACAGTAAAGCACATCGCCCTGTAACAATCGCCCACAGTAAGCGCACTTATGCACGTTCACCGCTTTCCTCCTTTGCATGAGCGGTCCAAGAAGGACCATATAAAGCTTGGAGTCCGGCTATCCTGAAGGGAAGCTGGCGAACAGCGCCAAAGAGGAAGCCCCCGACTCCCAACAACGAGCATACCCTACAAGCTGAATTCAGTCAACTCGCCCTTTGTAAGTAAGCGTTCAGAATAAGGGTGGAGCAATCTTCTTGGGGTATCTGTGGAGGCGTACCCTTACGCACCCTTACGCACCCTCACCCCATGCCCCCTCTCCCTTCATGGGAGAGGGGGCATGGGGTGAGGGAGGGCGAGGGCTACCCCAAGAAGATTGCTCTACCCCAACTCCGAACGCTTACTGACCTGCTCGGATTTTGCGATGTCTGAACGTGTGTGCTAGAATCTTCCTGAGATGTGGAAAACTAATGGAGTGTTACGCGCAAAGCGGCGCATCTTTTGCTTTTCTATGTGGGTAAGAGGTGCGAATAACACTTCAGGAGAAAGACAATGAAGAATATCCTTGGGAATAGCTGCGCCAAAGGGTGCCTTGTCTACTTCGTGGCGTTAGTAGTTGTTTTGACCCTCACCGCGCTAGGCATCGGCGGCCTGAGCGCGCGCTTCGGCGTGGGCGCGCAG
>DAHVFG010000116.1:0-9098 GCA_027317125.1 Chloroflexota bacterium
ATCTCATCCATAATCCTTTACGCACTATGAGTCCGCTTCAAGGTAACTGTTCAGAGTTGGGGGTGAGGAGGAGGACGCCCCCTCTCCCTTCATGGGAGAGGGGGTTTGGGGGTGAGGGCGGGTTGGGGGTGAGGGCAGGTGAGCGCTACTCCTTGACGATTGCTCCACCCCAACTCTGAACACTTACGCTTCAAGCGCCAATTGTAGCAGAGCAAGCGCCTGATGTATAATACCGCGATGAGCAGCGCCGAGAACGAGCTACGGGGCGTACGCCGTGCCCGATGGGTGGCCCCACTCCTTGCTGTTGCCTGCTACACTCTGCTCACCCTCGTCTTTTCGTGGCCTTTGCCTTTGCATCTCGCCGATGGCGCAGTCCTGGAGCGGGGAAGCGACTTCTATCCCCATATCTGGAATCTCTGGTGGATACGTTATTCCCTCTTTAGCCTCCACCAGAATCCCTACTTCACCACCTACCTGAACTACCCAACGGGCCAGCCGCTCACATATCATGTCCTTGACCCTCTTGATGGGATCGCCTCACTACCTTTACAGGCCTCCATTGGCCTTGTCGCAGCCTTTAACCTGTTGCGGTTGGTGCAGATTGTTTTCGCCGCCACAGCCGCCCTTGCGCTCTGCCGCCTCTTACGCCTGCCGTGGCTCGCTGCGTGGGCGGGGGGCGCGCTATTCGCCTTCTGCCCCCTTGTAGGCACATCGTTCGATCTGGGGCAGCTTGTGGAGATAAGCGTCGGTTGGATACCCTTATACGTTCTCTGCCTTATCAGAGCGCTGGGCAACCGCGCGCTCGGCACCCCTGCCGCCTCGCCTTTGTGGTTACTGGCCGCGGCGCTCTCCCTCGCCGCCTCAGCGCTCTCAACGTGGTACTTCTTTACCGCCCTTGTGCTATTTACTGCGCTCTACGTCGTGTGGGAAGCGAGTAGTATGTGGTGGGAAAGTTCTCACCCACCTGTGCCGGATCGAGGCATAGTTGAAAAAAGCCCGTGGCGACCTGCCGTCATCCGGCTCATCGCTCGCGCTGCCATAGTGGGTGCAGTTGCCGCTTTGGTCCTCAGCCCACTAGTTATCGCTCTCCTGCAGGAGAGCGCGACAGGTGCGGATTACACAATCACGCCCATAGGAACAGTCATAAGAAACTCCGCCGATCTCCTATCGTTCTTCCTGCCGTTACCAGCGCGCCTCACAATACCCACCATCAACCCGCATGGCAATAACCCTGCTCTCGGCTGGACAGCCATGCTACTTGCCATCGTTGGGCTTCTGGCAGGCGGACGCTTCGGACTCGGTCGCCCCGCTCTTCTTCATAAGAAGCGGCTGCCTCTGGTCGCGCACCCGCCGTTGCGCTTCTGGCTGGCTGTCGCCCTGGTATTCAGCGTCCTTGCGCTGGGGCCACGCCTGCTGGTGGGGGGCTTCAATACGGGCATACCGATGCCTTATGCACTGCTCAACAAACTGCCATTCATAGGGGCTGCACGGGTCCCCCTTCGCTTCACACTTCTAGTGTCGCTGGCCGTGGCTCTGCTTGCCGCTTACGGCACGCTCGCCATAGCTCGCATGGTTCGCGGCTCGCCGCCGGCGCGAATAATTCTCTTCACGCTAATAGCCTTACTGGTAGCAGTTGAGTTCTTCAACATCCCACGCACCATGATCAGCACGGCAATAGACCCATTCTATACGTCTATACAGGCGCAAAATGGCACAGGCTCTCAAGACGCGGTGCTCGAATTACCTTACGACACGACGGTCGCATCCGCCATGTTGGACCAGACAGCGCACCAGCGGCCTATACTCGGCGGCTACACCGCGCGCCACTACCCCTACCCCTGGATACGCGCCACCCCCGGCGTCGCCCATCTGACGCAGTTTGGCACCCTCACGCTGCGCGCCACCGACATCATTACGCCACAGGTCAGAGACACGGCTCTGCAAGCGCTTGACTACTATGGAGTGCGCTACGTAGCAGTCCACCCGCTTGGCGACACGGGCATCGAGCGCAAAACTGCTCTCACGCTGGAGACTATCTTTGAGGCGCACAACATAGCTCCTGTCTATAGAGACACAACGCTAACCGCCTACAAAGTGCCCCCACAGCCGCAGAACAGGCCAATAGTGGGGCTGGGCGACGGCTGGTATCTGCAGCAGGAGAGCGGTTCGCGCATCTGGCGCTGGAGTAACGGAGAGGCGACCGTGCAAATCACCAATCCTATGACAGCCACAATGGAGGCAAAGCTGCGGCTTTCCGTCTTCACTGTGAGCAGCCCACGTACGATGGCTCTGGTGCTGGATGGCAAAGAAATGGGCCGTCAAAAGGTCGGCCCCGCGCCCGCACAACAGGCACTATTTGCGCTGAAACTTACCCCCGGCGAACACTGGCTGCAACTCCGCTCCCTTGAGCCGCCGGAGTTCCTCCCCAACGACCCCCGGCCCACCAGCCTCGGCTTCGAGCAAATAGCCGTCGAAATAAAGTAGAACCTGCTGCCTTCAACCTCAGTTGGTGAAGCGCTGGACTGTGCTCACCAGGTGGTCTATGTCGAAGGGCTTGCTGATAACCGCATCAGCGCAGCAGTCATCCGCCTCTTTCTGCATCCTCTCAGAGGCCGACATCACTATGATAGGCACTTTCTTGAAGCGTGGGTCGCGCTTGACCATCTTACAAACTGTGATGCCATCCAGCACAGGCATCATCACGTCGAGCAATACCACGTCCACGCCATCCCGTTCCAGGCGATTGTAGGCCTCATAGCCATTCCGAGCAATATCTATCTTATACCCTTCGTGCTCAAGCACCAATGAGCAGATCGCAACAAGATCAGGATCGTCATCAACTACTAGCACTCTAGGCATTATGGCCTCTCTTTTCTAAGATAAGCAGCTTCACAACGTGCAAGCTATCAGGCAAAAACTATGCCATACTCGACGCGCTGCTCTCTGCTATGGTCTGGCACAGCACGTGCATCTATTATACACGCACATGCAAGCCCTACAGCGGTATGTTGCCGTGCTTCTTGGGTGGGTTGGTATCGCGCTTGTTCCTGAGCATTTGTAACGCGCTGATTAGCTTGGGGCGTGTCTGCCGAGGCTCTATAACATCGTCAATAAAGCCGCGAGCAGCCGCCGCATATGGGTCTGTAAACTTCTCCTGGTAGTCAGCCACAAGCTGCTTGCGCGTGGCTTCAGGGTCACTGCTGCCCTCAATCTGCTCCTTGAAGATGACGTTCACCGCGGCATCCACTCCCATCACGGCAATCTCGGCGGTAGGCCAGGCGTAGTTTATGTCGCCGCGCACATGCTTGGAGTTCATAACATCATAAGCCCCGCCATATGCTTTGCGGGTGATAACAGTGACTTTAGGCACAGTAGCTTCACAATAGGCGTACAGGAGCTTCGCGCCATGCCTGATGATGCCGCCATGCTCTTGCCGCACGCCCGGCAAGAACCCCGGCACATCTACGAAGGTGACAATTGGGATGTTGAAGGCATCGCAGAAGCGGACAAAGCGAGCCGCTTTATCTGAGGAGTCTATATCGAGCACCCCCGCCAGCACCAGCGGTTGCTGGGCCACAATGCCCACCGACTGCCCACCCAGGCGGGCAAAGCCCACCACAATGTTGTTGGCGAAGTGCTCCTGCACCTCCATGAAGTCGCCGTTATCTACGATCTTCTTGATAACGCTCTTCATATCGTAGCCCCTGGTCGGCAGGTCGGGCACGATTGTGTTGAGGTCGTCGTCCATGCGGCCAGAAGGGTCGTCCGACCTGACAAACGGAGGGTCATCGAGGTTGTTCGATGGTATATAGCCCATCAGCCTGCGGATGGAGATCAAGCATTCTTCTTCGCTCTCCAGCGCGAAGTGAGCCACGCCCGAAGTGCTATTGTGCACCATCGCGCCGCCCAGCGTCTCGAAAGTTACGTCCTCATGCGTTACCGTCTTGACCACGTTGGGGCCGGTGACAAACATGTAGGAGGTATCCTTCACCATGAGTATGAAGTCGGTCATAGCCGGTGAGTAAACCGCCCCGCCCGCGCACGGCCCCATGATCGCTGATATCTGCGGCACCACGCCTGATGCCAGCACATTCTTCAAGAAGACATCAGCATACCCCCCCAGGCTCAACACACCCTCTTGAATACGCGCCCCACCCGAGTCGTTCAGCCCAATCACAGGCGCGCCATTTTTCATCGCCATATCCATCACCTTGACTATCTTCTCGGCGTGTGCCTCTGACAGCGAGCCGCCAAAGACTGTAAAGTCCTGCGAAAAGACATAGACGAGCCTGCCATCTATCCGCCCCCAGCCCGTAACCACTCCATCACCAAGCACCTGCTGGTCGCCCATACCGAAATCGGTGATGCGGTGGGTGACGAACATGTCTATCTCCTCGAAGGAGCCTTCATCGAGAAGAAGATCAACGCGCTCACGAGCGGTCAGCTTACCTTTAGCATGCTGCTGCTGTATACGCCTCTCGCCTCCTCCCAGCAGCGCCTTCGCACGGAGCGCACGCAAGCGCGCCATGCGATGTGATACCCCAGGCGGGCTCGAAAGAGCGCCGTTGGACAGCGCTTCACCGGCAGGAGCTATATCGCCCATCGCCTCCTCCGCAAGCTCAACTTCCGAAGAAAGCTCATCAGGCCGCATAGAATCAGGGTTTAGGGGCATAAGCCGCATTCCCTCCTAAAGGGGTAGTTTCGAGGTTAGCAACAGTAATTATAGCACCCATTTCACCTTTCACGTTCCGCCCCCAGCCAGCGCGTGAAGAAGGCGTTCACGCGCCGTTGGTATTCTTCCGTCGCCACTACCGGGGCCTGCGCGTGGGTGCAGTTGGGCACCAGCCACATCTCTTTAGGGCCGCGGGCTGCATTATAAATACGATGGGCCGACGCAACATGGATAAGATCGTCGTCCAGGCCATGAATTACCATGAGGGGACGCTCACCCAGGCGCGAAGCGGCCTCCTCCGGCTTCACCTCGCTTGTCTTCATCCCCAGCATAGCCTCAGCATAGCGAACGATCAGAGGAGCAAAAGGGAAAGAAGGCAAGCCGAGGAAGGCTTTCAGGCCGGGCTTTACCATCTCTACCAGATCGGCAAAAGAGGAGTCGGAGACAACCGCTTTGATGCTGGGGTCGTCGGCGGTAGCCAGCAGCGCTGTGGCTGCGCCCATCGAAACGCCGAGCACGCCGATGCGCTCTTTGTCTACGTCGGGGCGCGAGGTGACATATTTGACCGCGTCCATGAGGTCCCACCGCTCTGCGTAGCCGAAGCTGACCGGATCGCCCTTGCGAGTGCCGCTGCCATGCATATCAAAGAGGAAAGTGGCGAACCCAGCCTGGTGAAGCATCTGGGCATAACCGGCCATCTGCTCTTTACAGCCGCCGTAGCCGTAAACGAGCAATATACAGGGCCACGGAGCGGGTTGGGAGGGTGGACCGGGCACAAACCACCCGCCGAGCGGCATGCCATCACGCGACGCGAACTCTACGCGCTCCGGCAGGGCGGTGGCTTCGATCTGCAGGTTACCGTTCATATTCTGCGGTAGCGGCTCAGGGGCTATCGGGTAGATGAGGCGGCGTGCCGCCCACAAAGGCAAACCGCCGAGGAGCAGCCCGCCCAGGCCAACCCCCGCAAGAGCGCCGCCACGCAACAACGTGCCTAGCCCGTTCCTGTTCGCGCTCTTCATCTGCCCGCTTCCGCCAACCTCCTTATTATCCTCGATTGCTGCATCCAAAGGTATCACCCTTATTCTAGCCTTACGATTGAGTCACTCCCTATGATAATGCAAATCACAAGGGTATGCTAGAAACTAGCTCAGCGCCTTTCAATCCAAAGAGCAATCGGCATGCCGATAGTCGCCGCTTCGTAAGCGTTCAGAGTTGGGGCGCAGGGGCGTCCCTTCCCTCACCCCATGCCCCTCTCCCACAAGGGGAGAGAGGGCTTTACTCCTGCTGAGTGCACAGGGGACACCCCTGACGGGGTTACAAGGGTGATTAAAGCCCCCTCTCCCATGAAGGGAGAGGGGGTTTGGGGGTGAGGGTAGGTGAGGGTGCGTAAGGGTACGCCTCCACAGTTACTCCTTGAAGATTGCTCTACCCCAACTCTGAAGGCTTACTTCGCGACCCCGCCTTGCAGGGTGCGCGCCCATTATGCTAGTATACCCTGTATATTCGGGCGCGTCTGACCAAGTTACCCCTGCACGGAGCGTTGTTTTCATGCCGGTCCACCTGAAGCCTTCCTTTATAGCATCGGGCCCTGAGCGCCAAAATTCTGCCTATTCACGTTCAGCCTGGAGACGTATATGGCTCTCCTTCGTGGCTGTCACTCTCTTGTCTTGTGCCTACGCTGGTATAGCCATCTTCCGGTCGCCGTCAGCGGCCTCACAGATGCAGTTTGCCCATCCTGCCTTTCAGACCACATGGCAGCGCACAGATGGCCTGGTCGCCTCGCTGACGCTGAAGCGACCCTGGGTGTGGGGTCCTCTCCCCGGCAAGAGCATATCCGAGCCTTTCGCCGGTTTGCCCGGCAACTCCCATCTCGTGCAGTACTTCGACAAAGGTCGTATGGAAATCAACAACCCTAACGGCAACCCTAAAGACCCATTCTTCGTCACTAATGGCCTGCTGGCGGTAGAGCTTATATCGGGCCAGATGCAGACGGGCATTAGCACGTATGAGAACAAAGGTCCTGCGCAGATTAATCTCGCCTCCGATGTCGACGACCCAAGCGCACCTACCTACCAATCTTTCAACGGTGTTTCCAACATCCCCGGCGCGCCCAACGAGCGGCGCAAGACCTCGCAAGTGGGCCAGACGGTGCGTACCGCTATAGACAGGCAGGGTATAACACAACCCTGGCCTTCAGATCACTCGGACTATGGGGTGCGTATCGCTCAGTTCATAGATGTCACAGGGCATAATATACCCGACGTTTTTTGGGACTACCTCAACCAGCAAACAGATATTATCCAGGACGGAAAGCCCGTGAGAGGGCCGCTCTTCTATCCCTGGTTTTCGGTGACAGGTTACCCGATATCCGAGCCGTACTGGGCGTATGTCAAAGTTAGCGGCAGTTACACAGATGTGCTCATCCAGGCGTACGAGCGGCGAGTGCTTACCTATGTGCCTCACCTGCCTTCGCCCTACAAAGTGCAGATGGGGAATATAGGCCAGCACTACTATGACTGGCGCTACTTGAGCGCAGGCGCACCAGGGCCTGTACCTGGCCCTGCTACCCCTACAGCGCAGCAGCTGCCTCCAAAACCAAACATCACCATAGATGCAATAGCCTACAGGAAGACGCTAACTGACCTGAACGGCAACTACGTCACCATCACCAACGCCGATAAAAGCCCGCAATCGCTCAACGGCTGGTGGATTGATAGCCCTAAGTGGGGCTACGTGGATCGCTTCTATTTCCCCGGCGTCATCATGCAACCAGGAACCAGCATAAACGTGCATGCGGGGCTGGGCAGTAACAGCGCCACAGACCTTTACATGGGCAGAACTACCGTCATGTGGGATGGACAACCATACGACCTGGCGGTGTTATACGACAATTACGGCAGGCAGATAAGCAACTTTTTCCCCGCAAGTGACGTTGGCATACAGCCAACGCAACCGCCATCAGCAAGCACCCCAACGTCAGGCACGCCTGGGCTGAAAGGCACTGCTACGCCTACAGTAGTTCAGCCTAAAGGCACCCCCGGCGCAGGCACACCAACAGTTACCCCAACAGGCGGCGTGCCGAACCCCAACCCCACAGGCGCAGCCACCCTCCTGGCAGGCACAGCCACCGTAACAAGCACGCCGCAAGCCGGCACCACAGGTACAGTTACGGTCACGGTCACAGGCACCCCGGCCACACCCACACGAACGCCTACGCGCACACCGTAGCAGGAAACGGGGCCACTACACACTTGCCGAGACCACCGAATCCTGCCTTGGTGTGGGCGAGTTGCAAGCTAGCAAGCTAGCATTGTAAATCAGGCAATGGAGCACCCGACGGCATTAAAAATAGAGTTCGGTTAGCGCCATCAGCAGCATCAGCATCTAGCACTAGAAGCGTGCACAGAGACGAGTTGGTGCGGCGGTAGATCGCCTGAAGACGCTCACTGCGGGTAGGGGTACATCCTGGACCTGGCATGACCAAACCGTGACCAAAAAGAGAAGAGAAGGCTGTTACGCCTTCTCTTTGTGCCTGGAATCGGAACATCCTGCCAGCTGGTGCCGAAGGTGGGATTCGAACCCACATGAGGCTACCCTCACCCGCTTTTGAGGCGGGCGCGTCTGCCGTTCCGCCACTTCGGCCTTTGTTTACGGGTTGAGCTCTATCGCCACGGGGAGTGACGTTGCCTCCCAACCCTCTGTTGCTACTTCTTCTCGCCCGTAGTATTTAGCCACTATCAACTTGCGAGCTAAACGCTCCTCGTCAGGGTCCTGCATTATGCGGCCCTTCCCGGCGTACGTCCGGCTGCCGATCCGCACGCTAACTTCAGGGTTGCTCAGGATATTCTTCACCCAATCCGACCTGGCGCCCCCACCCGACAGCATATATAGCCTGCTGCCCCCAATAGGTACGGCAAACCAGATTTCGATAGTGTGCGGCTTGCCTGAGTTGCGCCCCTGCGTTGTCAGGTAGCAGTATTGCTCAGATGCCGGCACCGGCAGTTGTGTCTCGCTCAATCCTGCTGCTATTATAACGGATAAGCCATGTAGAGGTCAACAATCGAAGCACAAATGTGTTGAAGTGATACGATTATGTCAGCATCTAACTGTTATGCGAAAATGTCACCATGAAGGAGACAATCGCTTTGAACAACAAAGAACAACGACGGCTGATGGTGCTAAA
The DNA here is from genome assembly GCA_027317125.1 of Chloroflexota bacterium. Lineage (GTDB taxonomy): Bacteria > Chloroflexota > Chloroflexia > QHBQ01 > JADMIH01 > JADMIH01. The sequence continues at coordinate 8,856 of DAHVFG010000116.1, forward strand.
CCAGGTGCTGCAAGGGCATCTTACGGCATATGAGGCGGGAGAGTTGCTGGGCTTGTCAGTGAGACAAATAAGAAGAATGGTAGCGGCATATAGAAAGGAGGGAGCAGCCGCACTTTCTCACGGCAATCGTGGACGCACTCCCCACAACGCACTGAGTGATGAGATGAAACAGAGAGTAGCGGAGCTTGCCTGTACCAAGTACCGAGGGTGTAACCAGCAGCACATGAGTGAACTGTTAGCCGA
>DAHVFG010000117.1:0-8995 GCA_027317125.1 Chloroflexota bacterium
CGTGGAACCTGAACCCGCTGCCCGCAAGCGACCAGACAACCCTGGCTTATCTCCTGGTTGATATAGCCGAAGAAGCAAAAGCAGATAGCTCGTCTGCTGTTGACCTCAGCAAAGCAGCGCTGAACTTGAGCATGGTGCTCGATACGTCAGGCTCAATGGCGGGGGCCAAGCTGCAAAACCTGAAAAAGGCTGTTAGCTGGGTAATAGATCACCTTGGCCCCCAGAGTACAGTCGCCATCACCCTCTTCGACGACGCGGTGCATCCCCTGGTGCCCAGCACACAGCTCACCGACCCCAGAGCCCTGCACAAACAGCTAGATAAAGTCAGCGAGGCAGGCGGCACTGCGATGAGCAAAGGGCTTGAGGTAGGCCTCGATGAGGCTATAAAGGGTCGGAGACCGGGCGTTGCTTCGCGCATCGTGCTGCTCACCGACGGCCAGACCTGGGGAGATGCTGATCGCTGCCGAGAAGTGGCAACTCTGGCAGGAGCCAAAGGCATCCCGATAACCGCGCTCGGGGTCGGCGCGGAGGAGGACTGGAGCATCGAGCTGCTCGATTCGATAGCACGTGAGAGTGGCGGGCATGCCGACTACATAGCAAAGCCCGAGGAAATATCACGCGCTTTCCAGAGCGCTGTCGAGGGGATGAGCGCGGCTACAGCACGGAACCTGCGTATGACATTCAACCCGGCAGGGGGCGTCTCGTTGCGCGCCGTCTATAGAGTAGCTCCTGTGATTGCCAGGCTCTGGCCCGGCTCCGAAGCCTCGGAGAGCAGTGGAAGCGCCCTCACCCTGCCACTCGGAGACCTACAGTTGGGCGCCGGGCAAAGCCTCCTCTATGAAGTGCTACTGCCGCCGCGCAAACCGGGGCAGTACAGGCTGGCCCGCCTTTTGCTTCAATATGAAGGCGCCGGTAATGATGCGGAAGAAAGCGACGTGGCGCTCAACCTTGTGGTGAGCTTCTCGCAGGCTGCGGTAAAAGGCCCCGGCAATCCCCGTGTAATGAACAGCGTGGAAAAAGCCACAACTTTCAAGCTGCAAACTCGCGCCCTGGAAGCGAGCATGGCGGGCGATGTGGCGAGCGCTACTCGGAATTTGCGTGCAGCTGCCACGCGACTACTCGGTATGGGAGAAACAGAACTCGCCCAGGTAGCCGAAAAAGAAGCCCAACTGCTCGAAAGCACAGGCCAACCGAGCGCGGCAGGCACAAAGAAATTGGCCTTCGACACACGTAAGCTAGCTGTAGCTGAAACGGACTCGTGAAACGTGAGAGATCAAGGAGATAAATACTCTATCCCGCGTGCGATATATAACATACAATAGTAAATACAAACTACGATCACATCATCACCTTTCACGCATCACATAACCTTTCCCAGGTACTCAACGATGAGGACCTGATGCCGATGAATACAATAACCGAAACAGATCCGCTCAAGGTGGGTGGCGACGCGCACAGCGGCTCGATGCCAACCACAGTGTTGGTGCCGATGCTCAATGTGGGCGTAGCAACAGAATTGTTACAGCTTGCAGGGGCGCTTGCAGCAGGTTTCGGCGCACCCCGTGAAAACGAGCGTCTTTCCTCACACCCTGTCCCTTACCTGCCACATCTGGTTGTGCTAAGTGTGGTCGAGGTACCTGCGGGCCAACCCCTCAGCATGGGGCTGGATATGGCCCGCTCATACCGGGCGCTTCTGGATTTTCTTCCTTCTCAGGTTGCTGTCGGAGACTACGAGGTGCGTATAGATCGCATAGTCAAAGTGGCACGCGATGTGCCCACAGCCCTCCAGCAGGCAGTTATTGACGAGCAAGCAGGCATGGTCCTTCTACACTGGAAAGGGTATGCAAGGGAGCCGAAGCATTACAGCTACGGTCGGATAATTGATGCTCTTGTAAAGAATCCTCCCTGCGACCTGATAGTCGCCAGGGCAGAAAGCTGGCAGAAAAGCCGGCGCATCTTGCTCCCTGTGCGTGGGGGCCCAGGGGCGGAGCGAGCTTTGCAGCTTAGCATATCGCTCGCCGAAAGTCTCCAAGTGCCGTTGAGCGTGATGCACAACGTCTCCTCGCTGCCGCAATCCGATCCAAAGGGTAACACTGCCATAGATACCACGGGCGATGAGCCTTACATCATCTTCGATGAGCATCTGGAGAGGGCGCAGAAAGAAGCCGGAATAGAGGTTGAGCGCATCCTGACGGTGAACCAGGACCCGCTGTCGGCGCTCCTGGCGGAAGCAAAAGAAAGCGACTTTGTAATCATGGGCGCGCCACCCCACACAGGCTCAGGGAAGAGCCACGATGCTCCAATACCACTCAAAGTATCCCAGGTGAAAGGGCCTCCGCTCCTTCTCTTGCGAAGCCCTGAGCCGTTGGACCTGGCCGGATATGCCCGTGAAGTGCGCTCGCGCAGGCCCAAGCGAATAAAGTCGGATATGCCTTCAGAGGCATGGTTCGTTGAGAACACCTACGACTGTGACGAGTTCAAAGACCCCGTCGAGTTTCTCAAGACCAAAAAAGCCACCGGGTTCTCGCTGAGCATAGCCCTGCTAACAATGAACGATGCCCGCCATATCCACTCGATTATCACGGGCCTAAAGCGTGTGCTTGTTGAGATGCACCCTGTAGCCGACCAGATAGTAGTTGTAGACGCTGGGTCGGACGATGGCACAGTAGAGATCGCACGTGACCTGGGGGTGGAAGTGTACAATGCGGGAGAGATATTGCCCGAAGAAGGGGTACTTCACGGGCGCGGAGAGAGCTGGTGGAAGAGCCTGGGCGTGCTGCGCGGGGATATAGTTGTGTGGCTTGACCCCAAGGCTCGGAGATTCCACCCCGGGGCGGCCCTGTCGCTGGCAGGGCCGCTGATGCGAGTACCGACTTTGCGCTTCGTAACCGCTTTCGCACTGTCAGGCAGTAAAGCAAAGAACGAGCAGAGCGGCAAGAAAAGAGAGGTTGCTAACCCCTTAGACGGCGAGGGCTTCGAGAAACATGGGTTGCACTGGGGAGAAGTGGCGGTTCCACGCCGCAACGGTGATGCTTTATCCGAGCAGATACGCGTGCAATCGCTGAGACCCTCAGACCTGGAAAGTATGTCTGCCACGCAGATCGCTGCGCTCCCGCCCGCTGCGATCTTGCAGGTGCTCGACCCATCGCTGGCGGGGGTCATATCGCCATTCAGCCGGGATGTGGCGGGGCGGCGCACTGCTATGCTTGCTTTGCCTGCCTTCATAGGCGAAAACTTTGAGATTGGACTGCTTTTATCAGCAGCAAGTAAATTCGGAACAAGAGCGATAGCCCAGGTAGAGTTGCGGCACGCGCAGCCTGCCCCCTCTCCTCAACCGGGGCTGCGCCGGAGCCTGGATGTGTTGCAGTTGCTGGCCTTCCGCCTCCCGGACGCTCGTATGCGTAAAGTGGCGACTGAGATAGGTGAGCGTGTGCAAAGAGAGTTACAAAACAAGAGCGCTCCCGCACAGAGCGACCCGACAGGCCCGCTCTTCGAAGTAAGGGCGTTAGCCCCCATCGAGCGGCCTCCTCACGAGGGATCAGCTACTAATCCATAATCCCGCCTGGTAAGCTCCCCATGCCAGGCGGCGATCACTCCTTGCAGGAAGCGTCTGCCGTCGTCGGCTCCTAGCAGGGCCTCGGCAGCACGTTCGGGGTGGGGCATCAAGCCCAGCACGTTGCCTTTTTCGTTACAGATAGCCGCGATGCCATTTGACGAGCCATTGGGGTTGGCTGAGGGCTCAACAGCGCCGTCACGGGTGCAATAACGCAAAACAACCTGGCCGTTTTGCCCCAGCCGCGCCAGCGTTGAGGGGTCGGCGTAGTAGCGACCTTCACCGTGAGCTATCGGCAGCTTCCACACCGTGCCCGAGGGTACACCGCGCAAAAGAGCGCACCGCGACTCTTCTATTCTTGTATATATCCACCTGCAAGAGAAGGCTAGCTCGCCATTTCTGAGAAGCGCGCCCGGCAGCAGATGCGCCTCGGTAAGCACCTGAAAGCCGTTGCATATTCCCAGCACCCATCCGCCTTCTTCCGCGTAGCTCTTGATAGCTCCCATGACGGGGGCAAAACGAGCAATCGCCCCGGCCCGCAGGTGATCTCCGTAGGAGAAGCCCCCCGGTAGCACTACCATGTCGTAGCGGCTCAAATCTGTATGCGTGTGCCAGATAATCTCAGCCTCCTGTCCAACTACCTCGTCTATTGCATAAAGCGCATCATGGTCGCCATTGGAGCCTGGGAATACTACTACGCCTACTTTCATTTCTTCCTCCGTTACGTACTACGCGTCCAGCTTGCGCCTGATCTTTGTCGCTATCTGGCGGAAAACCGTTGCCTGAGCCGCATCTGGAGTAGCTTCAATCAGAGGGTGGCCCGCGTCTATGCCCCGGCTGATAGCTATGTCCAGAGGAATGCGCCCCAAGAGGTCTAACTCTTTATCTTCGACCGCCCACTGCGCTTCGGTCCTGTGAAAGACCTCGATCCTCTCGTTACAGTGCGGGCAGCTGAGATAGCTCATATTCTCGATCAGCCCCAGGATAGGCACCCCTGCTTTACGAAAGAGGCCAAGCGAGCGGCCCGCATCCATGAGCGACAGATCCTGGGGTGTGGTTACTACCACTGCGCCGTCTACCTGCACAGCATTCACCAGGCTTTGCTGAGGCTCGCCCGTGCCAGGCGGCAGATCAATCAGCAGGTAATCCAGCTCGCCCCAGAGCACATCGCGCAATGTCTGCAACACAATACGCCCGCTGAAGTTGGGGTCTGGCATAACAGCCTCGGTGTCGGCGATCAGCAGTCCGATTGACATCACTTTGAGGCCGTAGCGCTCCAAGGGGGGTATATAAGGTGTGCTGTCGGCGCGGGCCACAGGCAACCTGCCCCGTGCCTTCGCGGTGCGCCGCACACCGAGCATGAGCGGCACATTCGGCCCATAGATATCGGCATCGAAGAGACCTACGCGTGCCCCGTCGAGAGCAAGGGCAAGGGCAAGGTTGACAGTGACAGTCGTTTTGCCAACTCCACCCTTGCCGCTGGCTATCGCGAGAATGCGCGACACCCCTTCAATGCGCTTTGGCATAACTGCTTCCCTCCCTGCCTTCGGTGGGAAGTAATTCCGCCGAGTAGTCTTCGATCACAGGATTAGCCAGCAGGCTGCGGCACATGGCATCCACCATAATCTCGGCAGCCTCTGCGCTATCGGCGGTGAGGAAAAGCTGTATAAACTTGCCTGAGCGCACAGCCTCCACACCTGTATACCCAAGATTGTGCAAGGCGTCGCGTATCGACAGCCCCTGCGGGTCGTTCACCACAGGCTTGAGCGTCACCCTAATGTTAGCCAACCATTTAGCCATCCGTAAGTTGCTCCGAGTAGAGTTCAGAAAGTAAGTCGCGCCCGGTGAGGCGAGAATACGCTTCGAGGTACCTGTCAGCCGTCTTCTGTGCCACATCAGCAGGCAAGGGCGGAGCAGGCGGCTCGCGGTTCCAGCCGGAGGCGAGAAGCCAATCGCGCACATATTGCTTGTCAAGGCTCACCTGGCTCTCTCCAACCCTGTAGTTGTCTACTTCCCAGAAGCGCGAGGAGTCGGGCGTAAGCATCTCGTCTATGACTATCAACCGCCCATCGAGCAGTCCAAACTCCAGCTTGGTGTCAGCGATGATAATGCCCCTGGTGCGCGCGTAATCCGATGCTGCGCTGTAGAGACGCAGGGTAGCATCACGCAGCTGCTCCGCAACCTCAGGGCTAACGACGTCGTAGAGAGCATCAAAAGGTATGTTCTCGTCGTGGCCTGATGCTGCTTTGGTGGCAGGGGTAAATATCGGCTCCGGCAGCTGCTCGCTTTCCTGCAAGCCTGCGGGCAGTGGAATAGCGGTCACAGACCCACGCTCAATGTACTCAGCCCAACCAGAACCCGCCAGGTAGCCTCTAGCCACACACTCTATATCTATGCGTTGCGCCTTTTTGACGAGCATCGAACGGCCCCATAGCTGCTCTTGCTGCTCACGAGGCCACTCGCGCCAGTTGAAGGGGAAACCAGCCGGGTTGGTGCTGAGCATATGGTTGGGCATGATCTCTCTTGTGAGCTTGAACCAGAAGGCTGAGAGAGCAGTCAGCACCTGCCCTTTGTGCGGTATGCCTACGGGAAGGATGGAGTCGAAAGCGGAGATGCGGTCGGTAGCCACGATCAGCAGGTTATCCCCAAGGTCATAGGTGTCGCGGACCTTGCCCCTGCCAAAGAGGGGCAGAGGAAGGTCCGTGCTGAGGAGAGGAGCTCTTTCCATAAGGTGATTATAGCACACGCACCGCCTGCGTCGGAATCACTTCCCGAACCAGCCCACCAGATCGCCCTTCGTTCTGGCCTTGAACTCGGCTAGTTGGTTGAGGGTTTCCAGGGCGCGGGCGTAGCTCTTCTGGGCGATGCCATTCAGGTTAGCGTCATAGAAGCTGACCATGTCGCCACGCTTGGAAGCGGGAAGTTGGCCGCTCGCCTCTACCAGGAAGCCTGTCCATATGTCGCCGAGATTGCGGATAATGGGCCAGTGTTCTTTTATGTAGCCCCAGGCGGCAAGCTGCGCGTGGCGCTGCGGCAGCATCTGGCGCAACATGGGGCCGATAGCCTCTTGCGGCACAATCTTGCGGTCTATCAAGCCAAGCGCGCTTTGCACAAGCTCCGGCTGCTGAAAGTCGGCAAAGCTATTGAGGTAACGGTTGGTCTCCTGCGGTGATGAGCTTGATGCTTTGCGCTGCTGGTATATCTGCACGTACTTGTCGAAGCGAGCGCGGTCGCCAAAGTGGGCCGCTACATCTACGAACAGCCCGCCAAGATTGGGGTCTACAGAGGCAGGATTGCCCGCTTCGCGGTCAGCCAACTCTATAGCTTGCTTGATAGCATCGTCGTTGTGGGCCAGCACGGTTACTGCGCTTATGAGAGATACGCGCCTCTGGCTGTCATTCTGCGATTCGCCCTCTTTCGGCTCGAAGCCAAGGGTGCCAAGTTGCGACTTAAAGCTCTTATCCACCCAGCTACGGAAGTTATTCAGCGCATTCTCGTCGCCCGCATCTTCCAACAGGCTCTCTATAGCGTAGAGGCGGCCCACCACGCTCTCAAGGACGCTGTAGTTGTCGGTACCGCAGAGGGCGGCGAGGACATCGAGAAACTGTGTCATAGAGTTGGCGCCGTTACGCACCAGCGCCCACTGATCACCGAGCACGCCCATCTGCTCTACCGGTGAAAGCTTATTCAGGTTGGTTAGAAGGCTTTTCAGCAGTGCGCTGCTCAGACTCTGGCGGTAGAAGCCTATCTCGCCTGCATTAGCGTAACACCACTTCAGGCCGCCTGTCGCGTCAAGCGTAACTTCATCTTCGGCCTTCGACAGCAAATAGCGGGTCTCGTAGTTACCGCTCTCATTCTCGTAGCGTATGACAAGGGGCACCTGCCAAAGCTGATTGCCGTTGTCCTTCGCCTGGGGGTCAGAGAAGAAGCGCTTCTGGCTCAGTTTGAGGATAAGATCGCTCCCACGCTGCTCCATCTCCACGCCTACTACCGGATAACCACTCTGGGTGATCCAGCTTTTCATGATCTCTGTCACCGGGTGATCGGAAGCCTGCTGCAACTGCCGCCAGAGGTCAGCGCCGTTAGCATTCCCTTCCGCGAACCCGCGCATATAAGTGCGAATACCGGCGCGGAAGTGCTCTTCTCCCAGGAAGTTTTCGAGCATCCGCATCACCGAGCAGCCTTTGTCGTAGGTAATTGAGTCGAACATCTCGGTGGCTTCGGCGGGCGTTTCTACTTTGTTGTAAATTGGGTGCGTGCTCTCCAGAGCGTCGGCGGCGAGGGCGCCCAGTTTGCTCGCCTGAAAGTCGGCCCAACTTTCGTAATCAGGCTGAAGGGCGCTTACCACTTTGTGAGCCATCCATTCGGCGAATGCTTCGTTGAGCCACAGGTCGTCCCACCACTTCATCGTAACCAGGTCGCCGAACCACATATGAGCGAACTCGTGCGCTACCACGTGGGCGATCCGCTTCTCGGCCTGCCATGAGGCGGTCTGCGGGTTCATCAAGAGAGCGGACTGGCGGAATAGCACCAGACCCGCATTCTCCATAGCGCCCGCGGCAAAGCCCGGCACAGCTACCTGGTCGTACTTGTCGAAGTGATAGGGGGTGGCAAAGTACTCTTCGTACCAGGGGAGGAGCCGAGCGGTGAAGTCATGCGCGAACTGCCCCATCTGCTCTTTGCCTTTGAGCGCCCACACCCTGATAGGCGTGCCTGAGACATCTTCTTCCTGGGTGCTTGCGATATTGCCAATCACAAGCGCCACTAAATAGCTGGACATTGGCTCTGTAGCCTCAAAGAGCCACCTTTTCGAGCCGCCATCTTCACTCTGCGTTATGGAGATGAGGGGCCCGTTAGCCAGCACAGTAGCGTCAGCTGCGGTGGCGACCTCCCAGGCGAACTGCGCCTTGAAGATCGGCTCGTCCCAGCAGGGGAAAATAGCGCGGGCGTCGGTTTCCTCACACTGCGTGCAAAGGCACTGCTCCGGCCCATCCTTGGCAAGATACAGCCCTTCCAGGTTGGTGCTGACTTTCCCCTCGAAAGAAATATCGAGGTAAGCCTCGCCTGTGGGCAGGGGCCCGTCGAAGTGAATCTCGGCCATCTCGCGCTCAGCATCCTGGGTTATAACCCCACTTAGGGTGGCGTCATCGCAAGTGAGGCGGGCATCAGAGAGTTGCAAGTCACGAGCGTTTAGCTCTATGGTGTCGCGTGCCTGCTCTATGTCGAGCTTGATGCTAACTTTGCCATGAAAATCCTCGCGCCCCAGACGCGCATCTATTTGTATGTCATATCGCCTGGGAAGAATGTCTGTTGGCAACCTGTAAGCTTTGGGGTTCATGAAGTCTCCTGGTTGAGTATTTATTTGGCTTTACCACTAAGAGCGGGAACAGGGAACTAGACCTCACGCAGCATTATGCCCGACGTGGTAAGTAAGATTAACAT
>DAHVFG010000118.1:0-8957 GCA_027317125.1 Chloroflexota bacterium
CTGCTGTAGGAGTCCGGGCGCAAAATTTGAAAGGGCGGAGATAATGCCGTCGCCTCCCAGCCACAGCGCGGCCGCAGCCAACTGCTCGCGCCCCTGGATCACGTGGAACTTGCTGCTACGCAGTGCCAGGAACTCCTGATGGAGCATCATGTCTCCCCAGCTATCTTTCATACCGACGATATTCGGGTGCTCGGCCAGCCGGGCAGCAGTTGCGGGGGCCAGAGGCGTAGCCGTGTTTTGGGGTATGTTGTAAAGGATAACGGGCAGCGGAGACGCCTCTGCAATCGCCAGGAAGTGGCCGGCCAGGGCGTCCTGGTCGCTTATCGGGTAGTAGAACGAACTGCAAGCGACGACGTAATCAACACCGGGGCGAGTCAGCCGCTTGAGGTTAGACAGCGCCCGGGCTGTGCCGGTGTCACCAACGCCCACATAAACCGGAACGCGGCCCCCCACGTGCGCGATAACCTCGTCTACGAGGTGTTCTGCCGTCGAGGGCTTGAGCAGTGCGAATTCACCTGATGAGCCGAGGGCAAAGACACCGTCAAGGTCGGGCAGCAGGTGGTCCAACAAAAGGTGCAGCGCCGGCACGTCGAGGTCTTCTGCATCACCCAGGGGAGTAGCCAAGGGGCAGATGATGCCGCCTACTTCGGATGCTGTAGGTCCTGTAGACCCCGTAGTTGTAGCTGCTGTCATAATTCCTCACTTTCAATGAGCTGGCGCAACCGCTCGACCGACCGCCGAGCGCACGCGACCTTGGGCCGGAGGTGGGTTTCAGCAGAGATGTAACCGGAGTAGCCGTCCTGCTTTAGCGCCCTGATTTGCCCGGCCCAGTCTACCGAGCCCTCAAAGACAAAGTGGCGAGCACCTGTCTGCCAGTCGACGGCGGCGTCTTTGTAGTGGACATGGCGCACCAGGTCGCGCACCGCCTCATACCCATCTGGAAACGGCGCATCCTCGCCCGCTCGGAAGGCGTTAGCGGGGTCCCAATTGATGCCGAGCGCAGGGTGCCCCACGCGGCGCACCAGTTCTGCGGTACGAGCGCCAGTATCGCCCCAGCAGATGTGTTCGGCCTCGACAGCAAGTGCCAACCCCGCATCGCCCACCTGTCGAGCGGCATCTCGCAGCACGTCTATCACACCCTCCGGCACCACAGCGTCGGGCGGGACCTCGGGGCTGCGGTCAAAGCTGAAGCAGACGATTACCCCGCTCCCCAGCAATAGGGCTGCCGCTATGGTTTGTGGTAGCAGTTCCTCCAGGTGAGACCGCACCAGGGCCTCAGCGCTGCCATGCCGCTGAAAGAGCATGGCGTCCTCCCAGCGCAAAATACGAGTTTCCGCGGCAGAGGGCATAGCGAGCGGGATCTTGAATAAGCCGGGGGATAATGCCGCCACCTGTAGCCCCGATTCCCTGACCAGTTCAGGGACGCGCACCTTCCAGAAATCAGAAACGTTGGGGTAACGCTGCTCGCCGATCCCCCGCAACTCGATGGCAGGCACGCTCCATTCCCTGGCAAGCTCGATAGCAGTCTCCGGATCGGCGCTGATTTCATCGGTGATAACGGAAAGCTTCATTGCCGTTTAGCTCCTCACCTTCTCATCCCCTGAACGGCCTGTACAGCGAGGAGCTGCCGCAGATAAGCTGCACCGCGGCGGAAGCCTTCGTCCGGTTCCGGCAGGTCCTGAGGGTGCCACCGATATTCGTACTCCATGCTTAGATAGCCGTCATAGCCCCCAGCGCGCAACTCCTCCAGAATGGCTGGCCAATCTGTGATTCCCTCCCCAACTACGCGGGAGCGCACTGTGCGCTCCTCGGCGGCGACCGACGAAACGGCAGAAGCACTGAATGCGCGAATTGGATCTGTGAAGACTAAATCTTTGACATGGACATACCGGATCCAGGGTCGTTGCTCGGCAATCGCCTGTGGGAAGGCTTCGCTGTGGGTGAATGCCAGGTTCACCTGGTCGTAAAGGATGCCTACCGCGGGCGAGCCGACGGCCCGCATAAGCGCCGCGGTTTCTGCCGCCGTGACTGTCATGGTGTTGAAATGGTTCTCGACACAGAGGGTGACGCCGCTCTCGGCTGCCAGGCGACCGAGGGTTCGCAGCGACTCCACCAGGCACTGCCACTGTTCGTCTCTATGGGGATCGCCAGGCAGGTACCGTCCGGCGTAGACCCTGATGTACGGGCACGACAGTCGTTCGGCTACCCTGATGCAGCGGGCGAAGCGGTCCATATCGCGGGCGCGTTCATCGAGGTCCAGGCTGTTGATGCCGGTCATGTAGGGGGTAAGGCAAGAAATATCCAAGCGCAGGTCCGAGGCCAGATTGCGTACCTCAGCCACGCGCTCGTCCCCGGCAGTCTCAGGAACACCGGATAGGTAGTTATCCTGCCAGACGATTTCGGCAGCGTCGAGGCCGATGGCCGCGAAAAGCCGTAAAGCTTCGTCAACAGACAAGCCAGGAGTGCCCATGGTATGGCCCGCTATTTTCATAACCCAGCCCTTTGCTGACGGTTGCACAGCCTCGAATACCGCTTTGCTGAAACCTTTTAGCAAGATGATAACAAAAGAAACAGAGGCTGTCAAGCCCTGCTGTGGGACTAGTCTTCGGCCCCGGCGAGCAACTTTTCGATGCCGGCACGTGATGGTAGCGAGGGCTGTGCTCCGGCGGTCGTTGCTGCGAGGGCACCCGCCGCCGCTCCCCAACGAACAGCCCTGTGGAGAATGCGGTCTTCGGCTAGTGCCACGGCTAGCGCACCAATAAATGCGTCCCCCGCGGCGGTTGCATCAATGGCTCGCACCGGAAAAGGAGCCTGCCGGTAAGTACGCTCACCATCCAGTACGAACACTCCGTGCTCACCCAGGGTGATTACTACAGCCCCCACTCTAAGCTCGTGCAGAGCGCGCGCCATCAGCTCGGGGCCCGCATTGTCGCCTCCGTGGATAGAAGTTAGCGCCTCTGCTTCGGTCTCATTCGGGATGAGCACATCTACGAGCGCCAGGAGGTCAAGGAAAGAATCGTCCATAGTGGGGGTAGGCGCGGGGGCCGGGTTTAATATAACCTGCGTCCCGGCCCGCCTGGCGATCCGCGCAGCCACCGTCACGGCAGGCAAAGGCACCTCCAGTTGCAACAGCAACACACCCGCAGACTGGATGATCTCGGCTGCCCTTTCTACGTCTTCGGCTGTGAGGGCGGCGTTTGCTCCGGGCGCGACGATGATGGTGTTCTGTCCCTGTGGGTCCACAGTAATCAGTGCCACCCCCGTCGCAGTGTCTGCCTGGGTACGTACCAGCGATACGTCAATGCCCTCATCTTGCAGCCCGGCATGGAGTGCACGACCGTAGGCGTCCTCTCCTACACAACCGATCATCGCCACCCGACCTCCGGCTCGTGCGGCAGCCACGGCTTGATTCGCCCCCTTGCCGCCGGGGAAGGTGCCAAAGGGTCCGCCCAGGAGCGTCTGGCCCAGCACCGGCAGCACAGGCGCTCGCACGACAAGGTCCATATTGATGCTGCCCACGACACAGACCAGCGATGACTGCATATGCTTGCTCCGGCGCGCCTGGTGACGCCAAACGCGATAGTGCCCCTCGCCTCATGATTACTTTTGCTGTAAGCCAAGAACAATAGCCGCGTTGGATTACGCACCAGTACATCACGCCCACCAGGTTCGGGCGCGGACCACTTACCTGCATTACTTTTTAGACACTGGCATCATGTAGAGGCACGCACCGTCAGTTCGGCATCGTAGATACGGTGTGCTGTAGAGTGGCGGTGTTGGTGGAGCATACCTAACACCATTGCTGCGGCGTCGCTCGCCATGTCGATCAGCGGCAATCGAAAGGTGGTCAGGGGCGGATCAATGAAGCGGGCCATCTCCAGGTCGTCATGGCCGATGACGGCGATATCTTCAGGTATACGCAGGCCCGCTGCCTTGATGGCCGCAACCGCCCCAAATGCCATGATGTCACCCACCGCAAAGAGCGCATCACACCATCCGCCGCTCGCCAGAAACCCCGACACGGCGCGATAGCCCATCTCCTCGCTGAAAGCGTCGCTCACTATCTCCGTTATCTGTGCTACGGGGAAATGGGCATCTCTGAACGCCTGTATATAACCTTCTTGCCTCTCTAAGCGAACCTGGGTCTGATCGGCTGGGACAAGCACCGCCGGTTGCTGTCGGCCTGCGGACATGAAAAGCGAGGCGGCTTGTGCGCCGGCACTTCGCGCGCGGCTGGATACCCAGCTCCGGCCACTTACCTCTCTCAAAAATACGATGACGGGCACAGGGATGGTTGCTGTAGCAAGGAACTCGTCGTCCTCCGGGGCTGTGTTTGCAATGATTGCCCCGTTGAACCGCGTGCCGTCGAGTAGCCCTGGAAGCTTATCAACGTGCCCACGGCGGAAGGTTTCGACAGTGATCTGAATAGGCTCAGTAGAGCCAGCTGCAAACTGCTGCACGCCACGCACGACCTTGCCGAGGAGTTCCATAGAGGTTTCCAGTGAGGTCGCAATCGCTAAATACGTGCTCTGGTCACCATGTCCGCCGGCGCGTAGTCGGCGGGCAGCAATATTGGGCTGGTAGCCTAGCTCACGCGCCGCAGCCCACACCCGTTGCTGCATCTGTGGTGAGATACGCGCTTCCTCTGCCTTATTGTTGAGCACCGCCGATACCGCCGAAATCGAGACACCCACTCGCTCTGCTATATCTACAATCCGAGTCGGCCCACGAGCCATACTCCCCCCTGTCTGCCTGGTATGCACACGATCATGCCCCCTGACACTTCGCTGTAACGATTTAGCTGCGATTACACTATATCAATGTGGCCGGAAAAGGTCAACGCTGCCTCTCATATCGCTGTTACCCGCATCACCACCATTGAGCAGGGGCTTCTCTCGGCTGTGTTGCAACTACTGAACCGGCCTCCATCGAGACCATGTGCCCTCGCGCCGCGCTGCCCCATATACCGAACAAAAAGGTGACTACTGTAACCACCAAAGTAGCCGCAGCCAGCCACAGCATATCTCTGCGCTCAAAAGAGTTGTCGGAATCTACCTCCGCCCCAACCTCCGGCTCGACCGCATGCTGGCTTCGCGCTAAATCGAGGTGTGCAGTCATGGCTCGTATTATACAGCAGTTGTACATCGCTGGTTGCCACCCGCCTATGAATGAAAATAGAGGTTCGGCAGGCTCTAATTCGTGCCTGCGAGAAGCTATTTTCAAAGCAGGATACAGGCTAAAGGAGTACTCTTCGACAGTTGGTACGCCTCTGTCAACAACCTCAAGCTGGTGATACGCCTTGGTCTGGTGTTCGTCACCACTCTCAAGAGCAACAGGCTGGTGAGCCTGTCCAAAGAAGGGGGCTACATACATCTTGGGGAGATAGAGTGGTCGGAGGCACAGTTGAGGGGCGGGATCATAGTCAAGCTCCGTGAGATGCCCTTCAGGGTACGGCCGCTCAAGGTAGTTGCCACAAATGGCGACATTGAATGGGTGATCACCAATGGTGACAGAGGTGATCGTCCAGACGAACCTACCACGCACTCTGTTCAAGAAGAGAACGAGGTGTGTTGGCAAGTCGAACAGTTTCACCGCGAGCTGAAGCAACTCACGGGTACTGAAGCGTGTCGGTGTCGCTGTGCTCGTTCTCAGCGTAACCATATTGCTTGTTGTTACCATGCCCGGTTGTCCCTCAAAGTGGCGGCCCACCGGCTCGGCAGATCGCTGTATCGTGCTCAGTCTGATCTGCTCAGTGATTACTTGCGTGCTGAACTGCGTAACCCTCACATCACTGCTTTCAACCTTCCCTGAGCGAAAGTCCTCTGATTTTAAGCTCATTTACCCTTTGGCGCTTGCTGCCCTTATGCTATACTTTCCTTATGCATCGTTCTATAGTGCTCATTTCGGCATCCCTTTTTTTGCTGGTGGCGCTTGCCGGGTGTGAGGTGCCTACGCCTCCACCGGAGCTTCCTACAGCTACCCCTGGCTCTCAGAACCCTGAAAACTTGCTTTCACGCCTCAGCCTCACTCAAGTGGCTCCAGCGCCCGACAGAGGCTTTACCCCTGTGGCTGCTGGGCCGGGCCGCATATACTTTGCCCGCTCCTCCGGTCTCTGGCGGATTATGCCCGATGGCTCAGGCGAGATGAAGCTAACTGATCTACCGGTAGTTAGCCCCCCGGCCCCTTCACCCGACGGCGCAATGGTCGCCTGGGTCTCCGGCAAAGGCGATGGGCAGAGCCGCGAGCTCTATGTCATGCCGTCAGGGGGTGGCACCCCCGTAAAAGTGGTTTCAGGTCTGCTCCCGGACAACCAGCGCCTCGGCTGGACCCCTGACAGCGCTATGCTGGGGTACGTCACTTTCGACCCGACGACGATGGGCGCTGAAGAAGGCTGGGCGATAGACCTCAAGGGTGGCAAGCCTGTTACCCTCGTCACGATGCCAGGTCAAGCCACGCCACGGGGTGCGCAGTACGAAAGCTCTGTGCAATGGTCGCCCGACTCCAAATGGGTGGCCGTTTCGGGGGTGAACAATCCTACCTACCTGATGCGCTGGCCTTTGCTGCAAAGCGCGGCGGGGCAGCCGCAACTGTTGCCGGGTGGTGAGCCTGACTGGGCACCCGATAGCCGCAGCATCGTCTATCCTCAGACGCTGGATGGCGCGTTGATACAGTACTATGTGGTTGAGGGGCAGTTGACCCCCTTCGTCAATGAGCAGCAATATGTAGGCACGGGCCTGGGTGAGTATTCACAAGGCCCAGGGCCACGCTGGTCACCCGCCTCTGTCGGCTCCGAATCCGACCTTATAGCTTACCGCAGCCGCTCGGCGCAAGGTGAGCCTCGCGTCTCAGTGCGCACACGCGGCAATGTGGAGCTTGCGCCGCTCCCCAGCCTTACTAACAACCCTTCCTGGGCGCCGAGCGGCGACCGACTGGTGATTGAGGCAGGCTACCTCAAGATGAGCGATCCACTTGGGCCGCAATGGACGCCCACCGGACTGTCAATCGCAGTTCTCAGTTTCACAGGCTCCCACCAGGTCAAGTCCCTGGTGAAAGATGGCTATTGGCCCGCCTGGGGTAAGTAGGCTTCACAAGAGGGGGCTGAGGACTGAGTGGGCACGGGCTATACTGACCCCTGATCTCCGGTCCTCGCTACCTGGGCACGTAGGTAAAGAGCACATCTCTGTAGAGCAAGCGATACCCCTGGCGTATCGCGTTGAGTGTCGCGGGGGTGAAGATGTCGGCGCGGCAGCCGTTGGCCTCGTTCACGTCGCAGGAGAGCACCAGCAAGCTGAAGCTGCCTCGCTTGAGCATATCGCGGAAGACCGACTCGTCCCACCTGCCTTGCCCGGCCAGCGTCGCCATCGTAAAGGCGTCATCATAGGGCGTCTCCTTCCCGGAGAGCGCCACTATTCCCGCATCGTCCGAGAAAATTGTAGTCCCTGGACTGCGCTGCGCATTGAGCGCGATCTGGCGCAACTGCTCTTGCTCCTGAGCGTTGAGCTGCGTCAGGTCAGCGTTGTACCAGGACGAAGGTGTAGCGGTGAAAAGAATGTAGGCCAGTAAGAGGAGCATGGCTGCCGAGGATGCTGCGACGTGTATGCCCCACCTGCTTGCTCTCGCGCCGTTCAGGATAGATGCCAGAAGCTCGCCTGCCATCGCACAGAGCGCCAGGCCCGGTATAAGAAGGTGATTGTGGTCCGCGCCTACCACCGCGCCCGTGGGAAGCATAGCGAAAGATACGAGCAAGAATAGCGGGATCAGCAGGCGTGCTTTCCACTCGGCACCTATGGCTTTAGCCTCTCTCAGCCTCGATAGCCTGTAGAGGAGATAGGCTACAGCCAGGATAATCAAAGGCCACTCATTATCCCAGAAAGCAAAATGCAAGAGCCTGGTCAGGGTAAGCTGGCTCAGGGGGAGCGAGTGATATGTGACCATCTTCAGGTAGAACCAGTGCCCCGTCGCCAGATCGAGAAGCGCGAAAGGTACAACGACCAGCAGCCCCATGATCGCGCACCACTTCAAGCCGATCCGCCAATCGCGCAGCAGCAAGTATGATGCAGCGGCTAACGGTGCGGCCAGCGCTGTTTGCTTGGTGAAAAAAGCGAGGGCGAATAGCACCGCCCCAAGCGCCAGCCCAGCTGTAACTTTATGCCTCGTTCCTCTCTCCCCAGATGCGCCCCACGCCACAGCGGTCAGTCCGGCGGCGGTAAAAACCAGCATGAGCATGTCGCCCCTGAAGCGAGTGGCCCACACCAGTACCTGGGGCAAGGTGAGAAAGAGTGCGCCGGCTAGCCCACCACCGAAGGCCGCGAGGAGCGTGCTCTCTCTCCCCTTCCTGCTGTACCCCCCGGCGAAAATGATCAGTAGCGGTATCAGCGCCGCTGTTACGAGCGCCGATAGAAGAGACACTATCCGGCCTGAGAGGAAGATAGAGCTTACGCTTCCTGGCAATGACATATCGGGCAGGCTGTTGGGGAGCAGAGCCGACATCAGCCAGTAATAGATGGGCGGGTATGGCCCGGAAATAAAGCTTTGCGGGGTGATAGGCGAGTAGATATTGCCGCCAGCCTTTACGAGGAGCGATTCGTAGAGGATGAGACCCTCTGAACCGGGGCGCGGGTAGGGGTAGTTGAGCCAGGAGGCGGAGGTGGTGATAAAGCGCGTGAGTGGTCCGACAATCAGGAGGAGGGCACTAGCGCCTGCTGCCAGCCATGCAGCCCAACTGAGCCACCGGCCCGCGCTTTTCTCGCTCTTGTCTATCACAACGGCGATTCTATATCGCCTTATGGAGTGCTGTCAATTCGGCACTTTGCTGTAAGCGTTCTGATTTAGGGTGGAACAAAGTTCAAGAGGTATCTGTGAGGGTGTTGCTCCCTCACCCTCTCACCCCCCATGCCCCCTCTCCCACAAGGGGAGAGGGGGGGCTTTGTGCATGCTGAGTGCACAGGGGCCTGCCC
>DAHVFG010000119.1:0-8554 GCA_027317125.1 Chloroflexota bacterium
GCCGCAGGGTGGGCAGGGCGGCACAGCACCTTTCCCTGTAGCGCGCGGAGCAGGCACGGGCGTGCTGTCGCCACAGAATGGTACAGGCATGCTGTTGCCGCCTGTGCCTCAGCAGCTCGTGCTGGCTCTGGTGCAGCGTATAGTCTCCGGTTTGCCCACTAACATTCAGCTTGAGAAGAACCCTGATATCGAGCAGATGCTGGCGGGCCGCTTTATGGCGGCTCTGCCGCAGGTATCTGGGAATATACCGGCGGGCAGCCAGGAAGCATTGTTCGAGGCCGTTATGGATGAGATCCTCGGCTTCGGGCCGTTAGAGCCGCTGTTGAAAGACGACTCGATATCGGAGATCATGGTAAATGGCCCCGACCAGGTATGGGTTGAGCGCAAAGGACAATTGATAGAGAGCGGTATCACCTTCCAAAATGATGACCACGTGATGCGAATAGCCCAGCGCATAGTCGCGCCGCTGGGCCGCCGTATTGACCGCAAGTGGCCTATGGTGGACGCTCGCCTCCCCGATGGCTCTCGCGTGAATATTATCGCGCAGCCGTGCGCAATGCAAGGCACTACCATTACTATCCGAAAGTTCTTCAAGACGCCGCTAACGGTAGATAATCTTATTCAATTCGGCACTCTCACCCCTAAGATGGCCGGCTTCCTGCGAATGTGTGTGCTTGGCAGGCTGAACATGGTGGTGGCTGGGGGCACAGGCTCCGGTAAGACCACGCTGCTGAATGTTCTCTCCTCCTTTATACCGGAAGGCGAGCGAATAGTTACGATAGAAGACTCAGCCGAGCTGCGATTGAACCAGAGGCACGTAGTATCGCTTGAGGCGCGCCCAGCCGATGTAGATAACGCGGGCGCGGTCACAATTCGTCACCTGGTGACCAACTCGCTGCGTATGCGCCCGGAGCGGATCATAGTAGGCGAGGTGCGCTCCGGCGAGGCACTGGACATGCTCCAGGCGATGAACACGGGACATGACGGCTCTCTTACCACTCTCCATGCTAACACCCCACGCGATGCCCTCTCTCGTATGGAAACGATGGTCCTCATGTCGGGGATGGACTTGCCGATTAAGGTTATACGCGAGCAAGTGGCCTCAGCTATAGATGTGATAGTACAGCAATCACGGCTGCGTGATGGCTCGCGCAAGGTGGTGTACATCACGGAAGTACAGGGGATGGAAGGGGACACAATTGTGTTGCAGGATATATTCCGGTGGCAGGAGTCGGGCAATGATGAGCAGGGCAAGATAAGAGGAATGCTAAAGCCCACCGGCCTGCTCCCCAAGTTCCTCACACGCCTGGAAGATCACGGGCAAAAGATAGATAGGACGCTCTTCGCGCAGTGAAACGTTTCACCTTTCACGAGTCCGCAGCTCCTCAACGTAGCTTTCTAGCTCTGCGGCGCGGTGGGCGAAGGTGTGCTCGGTAAGCACTCGCCCTCTTGCAGCCTCCCCTATTTTCACCCGCTCATCATCGGGCATGTCGCGCAGATAGCTGAGGCTCTCCTCCGGCGACCGGGAGACTAGAATCTCCGTGCCGAAGTTGAAGATGGTTCCCAGGCCGGGCCAGTAATCGCTTATGATGGGCACAGCGCAGGCGGCAGCCTCAAAGATGCGCACGCTTGGCGAGTAGCCCGCAGCTACCATATCGGCCCGCGTGATGTTGAGGGTGAACCTCTGCGCGTTATAGAATCGCCTGTGCTCTACGGGCGGCAGATGCTCGATGCGCTCCACGTTAGGCGGCCACTCTATCTCTGCCGGATATTGAGGCCCGGCCACCACGAAACGGCCTTGCGGCCAACGACGGGCAGGGTTCAGCATAAGCCGCTCTAAGGGCGGCTGGCGATCATCGCTGTAGGTGCCCATGTACCCCAGGTCCCACTTTGTAGCGCAAGGCTCAGGGTAGTAGAGGTCGGGATCAACGGAGCAATAGAGGGGCCGGGCCATCGGGGTGCCATAGTGCCTCTCGATGCGTCGCAACGTCGGACCGCCTGTGAACGACAGGTAAATGTCGTAAAGAGGAATAAGCCGCGGAGAGATATATTCAGTGTCACCGCGCTCAAGTTTAGCGAGCGTGACGGGGGTGTCAATGTCGTAGAAGGCGGTTATGCCCTGCGCTATTGAGGTCACCCACTCGCCAACATCCACCCCTTCGGGCACATATGAGCCGACGATAACCAGGTCGGCGCCGCGCACCTCGGCCTCAAAACGATCCTTCAACTCTTCCAGGCTTGAATAGAGTTCAGTGCGGCCATATGGCGGGTCAGGCAAGTCGCGATTGGAGGCGTACCAGGGCGCATCTCGCTCAAGAAAGAGGAGATCGTGCCCGCGAGCCGACAGGCCGCGCACCAGGCTCCTGTACGTGGTGGCGTGGCCGTTGCCCCAGGACGAAGTGATCGAAAGGCCGAGGATGACTATCTTCATATTATGAATTACTAATTACGAGTTTACCTTACGCGACGATTGATGACGGGATGCAAAGAGCGCAAAGGTTTCATCTACTTATGGTGTTGAAAGCATAAAGGCGGAGGTCAGGTCGTCCATCGTCGTTGTCCGCCGTTCGATGGAAAGCTTGCGCTACACGGTCTGCGCGTTGTCACTCTTTGAGGTGCCAGTTTACCACTTACTCGTAGCTCGTAATTCCAGGACGCGGGCTGACACCCTGCAATACCGCCTCCAGCTGCATGGCCCGGCGCTCGTAGGTGTGATCCGCCAGCACGCGCTTGTATGCTGCCTGACCGATAGCGCGCGCACGCTCCGGCGTCAGCGAAGCGAGGTCTTCGGCGACCTCTTCGGCATTGTGGGCTACGAGTATCTCATGCCCCGGCTCAAAGAAGGTTTCTACCCCCACCCAGTAGTCGGTGATGAGGCAAGCAGCCGCGCCGGCCGCCTCAAAGATGCGCGTAGCAGGAGAGAAGCCGTAGCGCGCCATGCTTTCCCGGCTTACGTTCAGAACAGCAAGTGGTGTGCAGTTAAAGGCGTTATGGTCGGCGGTGTACACATGGCCCACATAGCGGGTGTTAGGAGCTAGCGGCTTCTTTTCCCACCCACTACCCCCCAGCAGAAAGCTGTGCTGCGGCAAGAGGGTGGCTGTTCGGAGGAAAAACTCCTCGACGCGTGCTTCGCGGTCAGGCAGGTTGTTGCCCAGGAAACTGAGATCGGCCTCAAAGTTGGAATCGGGCGGCACCGGGTGGTGAGTAGCAGGATCGAGAGCGTTGTAGATGGGCACACAGCTATGCGCCCCCAGCTCTTTGTAGGCGCTGACTACAGGCTCCCCCCCGCCGTAGGTGAATACGAAGTCGTAGCGGGGGATGAGAGGAAGGAATGGATCGGAAGGGTCACCATGCACTCTGTCGAGGGTGGCGGGCGCATCTACATCGCAGAAAGCCACAAGGGTACCTGGACGTTGTAGGTCCAGCACAGCTTCCTCCAACAACTCGTCGAAGACCCCGACCCCACTCGTCTTGATAATCACATCTGCGCCGCGCGCGCTTTCCAGAGCACGCCGCACACCTTCTTCTCCCTCGCCGGGATAGACCACCACCTTTGCCCAATCGGGATCAGCAATATCGCGGTGCTGCTGGCGGCCATATGCATCAGGCTCATAGAAGGTGGTGTTGTGTCCGTGCCCGTGCAGAGCACGTATCAAACCGCGATAGTAGGTAGCCGCTCCGTTCCAGTAAGCCGATACCAGGCTTGAGCCGAAGAATGCTATGTTGAGGCCGGTTGTCATGCAGTTATAGACCTTTCGTTGGCAGTGAGTGATTTGTAAAGTTGCAGTAGTTCGTCTACCCGATGGGCGCAGGTGTGGCGTGACAAAATGGTTTGCAGGCCGCTGGAGGTGAGGCTACATGCTAACTCGTTATTTGACAGAACGTTTGATAGGTGGCGCTGCATCTCGGCTCCATCCTGGGCGACGAGGTAATCATTGCCGGGGGTGAACAGCCCTTCTACATCGTCCCAGGGAGCGGAGACGAGCGGTATGCCACACGCCATCGCCTCGAATGGGCGTATCGTGGGCACGCCGGGCAATGCCTCGACATAAGGGCGGCGGGGTACATGCACCGTCGCTCGGAAGCGCGCAAAGAGCTGTGGCACCTCAAAGTTGGGGAGCCAACCCTTGTATTCTATACCCGCTTCTGCCAACGCCTCCAGAGCGTGCTGTGGATAGCGCACTCCATACACCCGAGCTTTGAGCCCCAGAGCTTTCACCGGAGCCAGTAGAAACTCATGCAGCGCAGCCGTCCGCTCCTCGTCGCCCCAGTTGCCGATCCAGACGAGATCACCCTCCGGGACGACCCCAGGAATAGGGTGGAAGAGGCGCGTGTCAGCTGCCTCATGCCAGGTCCAGGCATTTTTAACCCACCCTTCTGAGAGATAGAGATCGCGGATTACGCGCCCGAAGGCCAGCACGCCATCGTAGTGGCGCAGGTCGTAGCCTGCCATCTTTTCGCGCCCGGTAACCGACCTGTGATGGGTATCGTGAAAGAGCAAGCGGTATGAGCCGTTGTGCGCGTGATGCTCGCCTATGTCGCGCACAAGACTGTGGCTATTCCATTCATGCACGAGCGCCAGGTCAGCACCGCGCAATGCCTGATCGAGGTCAAGATGCTGAGGGTCGTAGCGGGTGCTGTTGAGGCGGGGGTATGCCGCATGGAAGCGGGCGATAGGCTCCTCCCCATATTCGGCCAGCAAGTTCTGCATGCTCCAGGCGTCTTGTGGCTCGTAAATACGGAGGTCGTGCCCGCGCGCCAGCAGCTCCGATGCCACGCCGCGCAGGAAGTGGGCGTTGCCATGATTCCAATCGGAGAGGAGTGAGTGATAAAACATTACGATGCGCAAGTGGGTACCTCCACCTCTTGCGCGGGGTATCTATCCTGCGCGGTAAGCCGGCGATATGCCTGTAAATATGCCGCTGCCATCCGCTCCGGCGCAAAGTGTAATGCGCGGCGGTAGGCAAGCTCAGCCAGAGCCGAGCGCCGGGGTGCATCAGCTATAAGGCTATCTATGGTGTTGTGGAGCGCGGCAGAGTCGTCGGGCGGCACAAAGAGAGCGGCAGCGCCCCACACTTCGCGCAGGCTGGGTATGTCTCCAAGCACGAGAGCGCACCGAGAGAGTGCTGCCTCAAGCGCCGAAAGGCCGAAAGGCTCGTAGCGGGCAGGAAGGGTATATATAGAGGCACGGGCAAACCAGCCCGCCAGCTCACGCGAGCTGATATACCCCAGAGTATGCACGCCGCCGAGGTGAGCCGACCCACCGCCGGGGTGCCGCTCCTCGCCTGCCACGTAAACGGGCCACGACAGGCAGGGAGCTACCGATGCGAGCGCAGCCACGTTCTTGGCTTGGTCCCACAGCCGCCCTACCGATAAGACAAAGTTTTCTTTTGGGGTGGTTAGTGTAAAGAAGCCGGGGTCTTGCGCGTTATAGATCACCTTGCCGCCGGATATGCCGTAGTGCTTCCGCAAAGCGTTGAGCATAGCTTGCGTGGGGGCTACCACCAGGCCAGCTGCGCGCAGACCCCGTGCGACTCGGTAGCTGTACCGCTGCCACTCAGCAGGGGCTGCCTCACCACGCACTCCTTCCCACCAGGAAAGCACACACGAGTGCCCCACTACGAGCGTAGGCGCACGCCACGGCAGAGCGCCATGGGCGTAACCATTTAGGTGCACTATATCGGGCTTGATTTTCGCCTCAAGCTCCAGGAGCCATTCGCCTGCTCGTTTTACATCCTCCCATGGCTCTTCCATCCACTCAAGCTTGTAACTGCTTTCGTGAAGCTCCAGGCCGGGGATGCGCTGAGCTTCTTCGCGCTGCGCCGGGGTGATCGGGCCTCCCATTGTGGCAAGGAACACCTGCACACTATCCGGGGCAAGGGCATTAGCCAGGCCGAGGGCATATGTCCATACGCCGCCCACCGTGTCTGCTGTCATGAGCACTTTCATATACTATAAATCTCATCGAGCACCGCAGCTACCTCAGTTATATGCTCGATCTCCGGGTTGAAGCGCTCTCCGGCTGAGAGGCGTCTCGCCCAATCAACGGCAGCACGGCCACCCCACTCGTCGGGTGGCGCGCTGATTAGCTCCCGTTGTGTGCCGTAGTATCGCTCGGTGGTGAAGTCGTAGAAGGAGCCATTGAGGTTACGAAGCGCAGCCCCGCCACCTGTGCCGTAGAACGACGCCTCTATAACGGCGTCGCACCCGGCGGGCAGCTTCCACGAGCAAGCGAGTTGCAGCGTTGGGCCGCCCTCAACCTCGATGAGGGCCACAGCATAGTCTTCAACCTTATCTGCACGCCCATATAAAGGCTTACCACCGGAATAGAGGCTGCTGTGAACTTTGCCGATTTGAGGGAAATCTAGCACCCACAAAGCGAGGTCCACGAGGTGGATGCCGAGGTCTATCACGCAGCCACCGCCCGATAGCTTCGGGTCGTAGAACCATGCTTTGTCAGGCCCGTAGGCATTGTGGAACACTAGATCAGCAGCGTAAACCTCGCCCAGCGCGCCGCCGCGTACAAGCTCGCGGATACGCTGCATGCCGTTGATAAACCGGTAGGAGAGATCAACCCCCAGCAACCTGCCGGCTGCCCGTGCGGCGTCAACCACGCGGCGGGTTTCGTCGGCTGTGCGGGCCAATGGCTTCTGGCAGAATACAGAGATTCCACGCTCCAGCGCGGCAATAGACTGCTCTGCGTGGAGAACGCTCGGTGTGGCTATCACAATCCCGTCCAGCCTCACGTCAAGGAGTTCTTCCAGCGAAGCCATTACAGCCGCACTGGGAGCCGACTGAGCGGCCTGCGCTGTCCTCTCGCTCGAAGGGTCGGCTATGGCGGCGACCTCTACCAGGCCGCTCTTAGCTATCGCCTCCATGCGGTGCCTGCCGATCCAACCCACGCCCAGGAAGCCCACCTTCGGCTTTGTCGAGGTGTTTGCACTTGCTATTGGGTTAGGGAGAGAGATAGGCACCGCATCTGGGCTGGCTGAGATATGCTCGGAGGCGAGGCTCATTCCGCGACCTCGGCGGCCTCCCGCGCGGGAGCAAAAGCAGGCGCTTTATCCATCTCACTGTTGTGCGCGGAGGCGGCTGCTACCTGCGACTCTTCGAGCCACCTGTACAACCTGGCAACGCCTTCTCGGACGCCGACCTGGGGCTGCCAGCCCGTTGCTGTTCTGAAGCTGGATGTATCAGAGACGTAGTATCGCTGGTCGCCGGGCCGCCAATCATCAAAGACAACTGCGGGTTCCGCGCCTGCCAGGTCGCGCATCACCTTGAGGAGTTCCAGCAAGCTAATGGTATTCCCCGAGCCACCGCCCATGTTGAAGGCTTGCCCTGTGAGGCGGCTCATATTCTTCTGCGCCAGCAAAAATGCGTTTACCAGGTCCTCTACAAAGAGGATGTCTCGTACTTGCATGCCGTCTCCGTAGAGGGTGATCGGCTCGCGCTGCGCGGCGCGGATGAGAAAGTGAGCTACCCAGCCCTGGTCTTCTGTGCCGAACTGGTGCGGCCCGTAAATACAGCTCATGCGAAAAACTACGGCCCGGACGCCGTAGGTGCGCGCATAATCAATCACATACTGGTCGGCTGTGCCTTTAGAGCAACCATAGGGGCTGTGGAAGTCGAGCGGCCTCGACTCGCTGATGCCATGCTCACGAAGAGATGCATCAGCAGGCTCATAACGCGTGCTGTTGCTGTTCTTGCGCAAGGCGACGTCTTGCAGGCCGCCGTATACTTTGTTCGTCGATGTGAAGACAAGAGGCGGCGGATTTTTGACGGAGCGCAAAGCTTCGAGGAGGCCCAGGGTGCCACGTGCGTTCACCTCAAAGTCGTGGACAGGGTTCACAAGGCTGGTTGTAACGGCCACCTGTGCAGCGAAATGGAAAACCTGTGATGCTCCCGCCACGCAGCGTTGCAGCCTGTCGTGATCACTAATGTCGGCTATTTCGCCGCGCACCAGGTCGCCGTAGCTTTGGCTGAGCCAGCGATAGTTACGCTCTACGCCGGGGCGTGATAGATTGTCGTAAATGACAACTCGCTGCCCGTTCTTCAGGAAGCGGTGCGCCAGATTGGTGCCTATAAAACCTGCTCCGCCTGTGATCAGTATGTAAGGCTCTTCATGATGCGCATGGTCTTGGCCGTTGCCATTACGCGCCGGCTTGACTGAATTGAGCATATCTGGGTTGCCTGTTGTATTTGGTAAGTTGTTCATACCGTCAACCCCCGTGCGGCAAGCTCCGCGTGGGCATCTGCTACTCGGTCGTAGGCCACCTCTCCTTTGAGCCACTCGGCAAGCTCTACAAGTCCATCGTCAAGTGTGACTCGTGGCTCATAGCCGAGAACCCTGCGCGCCATGGTAATGTCTGCGAAGCAATGCCGGATATCGCCCACACGATACTTACCTGTAATCTCAGGGCGGATATGTTCAACGCCAAGTACACGCGCCATACGATCTGCTATCTCTCGGATAGTGTAAGCATGACCGCTCCCCACGTTGAGCACCTGGCCTTCTGCCTCCGGAACTTCCAGGGCAAGCCTGCAAGCCCGCGCT
>DAHVFG010000011.1:0-40681 GCA_027317125.1 Chloroflexota bacterium
TCACAGGACGCTCTAAAGGAGTGCGACACCCTTATTATCGTGGGCAGCAGCTTCCCTTACATAGAGTTCTACCCGAAGCCGGGTGCGGCCAGAACAGTGCAAATAGATATTGACCCTGAGCGGATTGGCTTGCGCTACCCCGCCGAAGTAGGTCTGGTAGGCACGTGCCGCGATGTGCTGCGCGCCCTTGTGCCGATTATAGACAAAAAGAGCAACCAGGACTTCTTGAAGAAGTCGCAGGAGCGTATGAAAGGTTGGAACAAGCTGATGGAGGAGCGCGGCACCCGCAAGGATAAGCCGATGAAGCCCCAGGTTGTGACCTATCATCTGAATAAGCTTCTCAAAGACGACGCGATAGTCTCCTCCGACAGCGGCACAATCGCCACCTGGTCGGCGCGCTACATAGAGATGCGCGGCAAGATGCAATTTTCACTCTCCGGCTCACTGGCGACGATGGCAAATGGCCTCCCCTATAGCATCGGCGCGGCTGTGGCTTATCCGGGGCGGCAGGTGGTCTGCGTGGTGGGCGACGGCGGCTTTACCATGCTCATGGGCGAGGTAGCTACCCTGGTTAAGTACAAGCTGCCGGTAAAAGTGATAATCATCAAGAACAATGTGCTTGGCGAGATCAAGTGGGAGCAGATGGTGCTCAACGCCAACCCACAGTTCGGTGTAGAGCTACAGCCGATAGACTTCGCGGCTTACGCCAGAGCGTGCGGCGCGGGCGGCTTCACCCTCGACGATCCCGAAAAGGCAGAAAGCACCTTCAAAGAGGCTCTATCCTATGATGGCCCGGCAGTCATAGAGGCTGTGGTTGATCCCAATGAGCCGCCGATGCCGGGGAAGATCAGCACCGAACAGGCCCTTCACTTCGCTGAAGCGCTGCTAAAAGGGGAGCGCAATCGCTTCGAAATCATCAAGACAGTGCTGGAAGACAAGGTGCGCGAAGTTATCTAACTGGAGTGAGCAATTACGAGTTTCGGGGGTGGGGTAGGCGATAGATGGGATAGCAACAAACCTCTTGTAACCCGAAGCTCGTAATTGGTGATTCCACCGCAGGCGAGGAACGATGAGTAATAAAGTAGACGTGCCCGTAGAGGCTTTAGAGGCGCGGGCATACACGATACCGACAGACTACCCCGAGGCGGATGGCACTTACAGTTGGGATAGCACCACTTTGGTAGTTGTGGAGGCCAGCGCAGGAAACGAGCGGGGCCTGGGCTACACCTACGCTGATATAGCGACCGCACAACTTATCGACGGCACGCTGGCGGCTGTGGTGCGTGGGCGAGACGCCATGTCGGTGCCTGCCGCGTGGCATTCAATGGTGCATGCCATACGCAATCTGGGCCGCCCTGGCATCTCCTCGATGGCTATTGCGGGCGTGGATGCTGCCCTGTGGGACCTCAAAGCTCGGCTCCTCGGTTTGCCTCTTGTTACTTTGCTGGGAGCAGCACGCGACTCTGCGCCTGTATACGGCAGTGGTGGCTTTACGTCGTACTCTTACGAGCAGTTGCAGGAGCAGCTTGGCGGCTGGGTAGCGCAGGGCATCCCCCGCGTCAAGATGAAGATCGGCACGCACCCCGAAGACGACCTCAAGAGGGTAGAGGCGGCTCGCGCGGCGATTGGCCCTCACGCTGAATTATTCGTGGACGCCAACGGCGCTTACAGTCGCAAGCAGGCCCTTGCCTTTGCCGAGGCTTTTGCCGACCTTGATGTTACCTGGTTCGAGGAGCCGGTTTATCACCACGACCTCGAAGGCCTCCGGCTCATGCGTGACCGCGCGCCCGCCGGTATGGATATAGCCGCCGGAGAGTACGGTTACGACCTCTGGTACTTCCGGCGGATGATGGACGCGGGAGCGGTAGATGTGCTGCAAGCCGACGCCTCGCGCTGCGCGGGCATCACAGGCTTCTTGCGCGCGGCTGCTCTTTGCGAGGCTCATTTTTTACCCCTTTCAGGCCACTGTGCGCCCTCCCTCCACGTTCACCCCGCCTGCTCCGTGCCGCAGATGCTCCATTTAGAATATTTCCACGACCACGCCCGTATAGAGCATATGCTTTTCGACGGTGTGCTTACGCCTGTGAATGGGGCCCTTTATCCTGACCTGTCGCGGCCAGGGATGGGGTTGGAGTTCAAGCGGCAGGACGCTGAGAAATGGAGGGTAGGACTGTGAGCGACAAGAGTTTGGGGACGCTCCTCGGGGTGGGCATAGCTCTTTTTGCCTCTCTACTACTGGGTGGGGCGGGCGTGCTCTTCTTTGGCCGCCTCTTTGGGGGCGCTGTGAGGGGCAAGCGACACGCTAAGGGCGCACCGGCATCGGGCAGCGTGCCTGCTGAGCGCCAGCAACATGTAGGTACGTCGTCACCACGCTAGCGAAGATGGAGCAACGAGTGCTGAGGACCGGGAACTGAGTGCGGTAAAGATACTCATCGCTCATAGGAGAGGCGCATGTCTATTCTGGGTTGGAGGCGGAACAAAGAGACTATTTGGGAAGAGTTGCAGCACGAGGCGAGGCTGGCGGGGCGCGAGGTTGGCGAAGGGCGGTTCCAGAGGAGCATGGCGGTAATCGCTGCTTTCTCGGCTATCGTCAGCGGCTTTGAAGCATACATACAACACCAGCGCGGGGCTTTTTCCCACTGGCTGATGTGGACCCCTGTCTGGCTCACGCCTCCGACTGTGATAGCCTCCGCCGCCGCGCTCTTGAGCGAGCGTGCTGCGCGTAAGCTCCTTCCCGCTGTCTCACTGGTATCGCTGGCTGATGGTATACTCGGCTTTATTTACCACCTGCGCGGTATACAACATCTGCCCGGCAGCTTCAAGACGGGGCAGTACAATATCGTCATGGGGCCGCCTATCTTCGCGCCTCTGCTCACCTGCATCGTTGGGGTGCTCGGTCTGCTGGCGGGCCTCCTGCGCCGAGAGAAGCTCAACCTTCGAGAGTATCCTGATCCCATAGCTGAGATGGCACACAAGCTGAACGTTCGCGCCGAAAAAGAATCCCTTTTATGGCGAGTCGAGAGCCAGGTGGCGCATGGGCGATTCCAGCGCAGCATGGCGCTGACCGCCGCCTTCTTCGCCCTGCTGACGGGAGGCGAAGCATACTTTGAGCACCTGCGTGGCAGCTTCAACCAGCGCGTTATGTGGACGCCTGTGTGGGTCACACCCCTCATGGTGCTGACAGCTATCGGGGCCGCCGTGAGCGAGCGTGCCGCCCGGATGCTCCTGCCCATAGCATCGCTGGCCGCTTTTGTTGATGGCCTGGCGGGCTTCCTCCTCCACCTGCGCGGTATACAGCGTATGCCCGGCGGCTTTGCCAATCTGCGCTTCAACATCACCATGGGGCCGCCTTTATTCGCTCCGCTCCTATTTTCCTCGGTAGGGCTGATGGGTTTTATCGCCGCGCTGCTGCGGCGTAGGGAGCACGCCAGATGATAAAAGACCGCTACCCTGACGCCGATGTGCTGGCCCAGCGCGGGCACTGGGATGAGGCGACTCGCAAGGTGATCATGGACAGGGTGCACAACGTGCCGCCCTTCCGCTATTTCGACGAGCACCAGCGAGCTACGCTTGAGGCATTGTGCGCTCGCGTTATCCCACAGACGCACCGCCCGCCGGAGAAGAGGGTGCCTATCGCGCCCTGGATTGACCAGCGCTGCTATCACCACGTCATCTCAGGCTTTCGCTTCGACAATATGCCTGCTGATGAGGTTGCCTGGGAACTGGGCCTCGAAGGGCTGGACGAAGCCTCACAGTCGCTCTTCGGCGGTCGTTTCATTGACCTGGACGACGAGAAGCAGGAGAGCGTGCTGAGAGCCGTCCAGGAGGGCAACCCACCGGGCGAGGTGTGGAAGGCGCTGCCTGTACGTCGCTGGTGGGTCTACATTGCCTTGCGGCAAATAGTGGGCACATACTATGCCCACCCTTACGCCTGGGACGAGATTGGCTTCGGCGGCCCCGCCTACCCAAGAGGCTATTTCGCCCTCAACCATGGCGCGCCCGAACCCTGGGAAGCGGATGAGGTAAGCGATCAGGGATCAGGAAAGGGAATGCATTGAGGTTACATGTACATCTTTCGTCCGACTGGGTGCTGGACACCGATATGCGGGAATACCCACCGGGTGAAGAGGTTGATTTCTGCATCGTAGGCACGGGGGCGGGCGGCGGCGTGCTGGCGCAGCGGCTTGCGCGCTACGGCTTCTCGGTGGTGGCCCTCGACGCCGGTGAGTGGCACGATACCGAGAACGATATGGTCTCTGATGAGGCCGGCTCTGCTCGTCTCTATTGGAACGACCTTCGCATCACAGGCGGCACTGAGCCTCTTGAGCTTGGGGCCAACAATTCGGGCCGGGGCGTGGGCGGCAGCACGATCCACTATGCGGGCTTCTGCCCTCGCTTTCACCCTTCCGATTTCCGCGTGAAGGCGCAGGATGGCGTGGCAGCGGATTGGCCTATCTCGTACGAAGATTTAGAGCCGTATTACGAGCAAATGGAGCGGGAATACCCGGTCTCCGGCCCCGCTTACTACCCATGGGGCAAGCCCCACAGCTACCCTTATGCGCCGCTACAGGCAGGCACGGCGGGCGGCCAGCTTATAGAGGGTTGCAAGCGCCTCGGCATCCCCGTGGTGGCAGGCGGGCCGGTGGCTATACCGGCGGGCAGGACAGGCAAGCGCCCACACTGCATCATGCGCGGCTTCTGCCTCCTCGGCTGCAAGGTGGGCGCTAAAAGTAGCATTATGATCAGCCACATCCCCGATGCGATCAGCAAGGGGGCCGAGATACGCACAGGCTGCATGGCCTACGAGATACCTGTTGACGAGCGTGGCCGTGTGACAGGTGTGCTTTATTATCGCACATTGGAGGGCGGCAAAGTGCGTGAGGAGATGCAGCGAGCTAGAGCCGTGATCGTGGCGGGCTACTCTATCGAGACCCCGCGATTGCTGCTCAATTCTACCTCGTCGCGCTTTCCCAACGGGCTGGCTAACAGCGGTGGTGTGGTTGGCAAATACCTGATGGCGCAGGCCGGGCCTGTGGTATGGGGCCGCTTCGATGAGATGATTCGCCAGTACAAAGCCCCTCCTGCTTGCGCCTGCACGGAGGAGTTTTACGAGACCGACCCACGAAACGATTTCGTGCGGGGCTACGCTTTACAAACGGTCAGCCCCCTCCCCATCGCTATGGCGCACGTGCTGAGCGAGGATGGCTCTTTCGGCGAGGGCCTGGTACAAGCGATGCAAGACTACAATCACTACGCGGCCCTGGGCGTGCTCGGCGAAATCCTGCCCGACGAGCGCAACTACGTCTCTATACACCCCACCGAGAAAGATGCCTTCGGTATTCCGGTGCCTTATGTTCACTTCAATCTTTTCGAGAACGACGAACGGATGATGCGGGCGGGCATTGCCAGGGCTGTAGAAGTGCTTACGGCTGCTGGCGCTACAAGCACATCGTCAGTGAACCGCTACGCCCATCTGGTAGGCACATGCCGGATGGGCTTCTCGCCCGCCGACTCGGTGGTTGATCAATGGTGTCGTAGCTGGGACGTGCCTAACCTCTTTATCTGTGACGGCAGCGTGCTCCCCACGCAAGGCTCGTCCAACCCCGCGTTGACCATCTCGGCGCTCGCGGCGCGTACGGCTGACTACCTGCGGCGGAATTACGGATTACGAATTATGAGTTAGCGGTGGGCTGACAGGCATGATAATAGTGAACGTTCGTAACTCGCAATTCATAATTGCTAATTCATTGGAGGAACATTAATGCCTGGCAGTGATAAAGCCCCACGCGGCAAGGAGCGACGTTGGCTCGAAATGCGTGCTGTGTTTGCCTGGGCAGTTGGCTCGTGGCTGCGGCCCGCAGGCGCTGTAGCAAGCTGGGAGCAGAAGCCGGGACGTTGGGAGCTGGCGAGAGAAGATAGCTCCGATGAGCAAACGCGAGCGCCACAGAGCGGCGCGGGGCACGAGCCTGACCGCGAAGGCGCTGTACAGGTACAAGGAACAGGTACATGAGCAGTGTAACTCAAAGCAAAAGCCCAGCAACTATACCGCCTGTAGTTTCGATGTCAGAGGTGGAATCGCTGGAGGTGGAGCTACGAAGTAAGCTGCAAGGCGAAGTGCGCTTCGACGACGGCAGCCGCGCTCTCTACTCGACTGACGCTTCCAACTACCGCCAGGTGCCTGTTGGGGTGGTTATTCCAAAGAGCATAGAGGATGTGGTTAGCGCCATCAGCGCGTGCCACAGGCGAGGCGTGCCCGTGCTCGCACGCGGCGGAGGCACGAGCCTGGCCGGACAGTGTTGCAACCTGGCTGTTGTTATAGACTTCTCGAAGTACCTGAACAAAGTAATCGAGGTAGACGCTGAAAAGAAGATAGCCCGCGTGCAGCCCGGCGTTATCCTGGATGATCTGCGCGACGCCGCCGAGAAATACAACCTGACCTATGGCCCCGACCCCGCTACTCACAATCGCTGCACCCTGGGCGGGATGATAGGCAACAACTCCTGCGGCGTTCACTCCGTGATCGCAGGCATGACCTCCGACAACGTAGAGGAGCTGGAGATAGTCACTTATGACGGCTTGCGGCTGCGCGTTGGTAGAACAAGTGAAGAGGACCTCGCCCTCATCATCCGCCAGGGCGGTCGCCGCGCCGCCATTTACGCCCGGCTCAAAGCTCTGCGCGACCGTTACTCTGAGCAGATCAGGGAGCGCTATCCCGACATACCGCGCCGCGTCTCCGGCTACAATCTGCCTGCCCTCTTGCCGGAGGCGGGTTTTAACGTGGCGAGCGCGCTTGTGGGTAGCGAATGCACATGTGTTACTGTGCTCGAAGCCGTTGTGCGCCTGGTAAACAGCCCACCTGCCCGCACCCTCCTCGTCCTCGGCTACCCCGATATTTACCATGCTTGCGACCACATTCCGGAGATAATCGCGCACAAGCCTATTGGCCTGGAAGGCTTCGACGACCGCCTCATCAACGGTATGAAGAAGGAGAAGCTGCTGCCCGATGACGTTGCGCTCCTGCCGGATGGTGGAGGCTGGCTGCTGGCCGAGTTTGGCTCGCAGAGCAAAGATGATGCAAATCGCCAGGTTCGGGGCCTGATGGAGGCGCTCAAAGGCAAGGGTGATGCTCCGGTCATGAAGCTCTTTGATGACTCACGCCAGGCAGAACGCATCTGGCGAGTGCGCGAAGCGGCCCTCGGCGCTACCGCAAAGGTCCCCGGTGAAAAGGATGAGTGGCCCGGCTGGGAAGACTCCGCGGTGCCGCCCGACAGGATGGGCGACTACCTGCGCGACTTGCGCAAGTTGCTCGATAAATACGGCTACGCCTGCGCTTTCTACGGCCACTTCGGCCAGGGGTGCGTGCATACGCGCATAGACTTCGATCTGCACACAGAGCCGGGGGTCGCCAGCTTCCGCCGCTTCATGAGCGACGCTGTTGACCTGGTGCTGAGCTACGGCGGCTCCCTCTCCGGTGAGCATGGCGACGGGCAGTCCCGCGCCGAGTTCCTGCCACGTATGTTTGGGGAAGAGCTTATGCATGCCTTCCGCGACTTCAAGGCGATCTGGGACCCCGACTGGAAGATGAACCCCGGCAAGGTGATTGACCCCTACAGGGTGGACGAGAACCTGCGCCTCGGTCCGGACTACAACCCTGCCCGGCCTCTCACTCACTTCAACTTCATCGAAGATGGAGGCAGCTTCGCCAGAGCGACGCAGCGCTGTGTAGGGGTTGGCGAGTGCCGCAGACTGGCGGGTGGCACTATGTGCCCCAGCTTCATGGTGACGCGTGAGGAAGAAGATTCCACGCGAGGCCGCGCCCGGCTCCTCTTCGAGATGTTACGTGGCGAGGTTATCTCGGAAGGGTGGCGAAGCGAGCATGTCAAAGACGCGCTCGACCTCTGCCTGGCGTGCAAGGGGTGTAAAGGCGACTGCCCGGTGAACGTAGACATGGCGACGTACAAATCCGAGTTCTTGTCGCATTACTATGCGGGCAGGCTGCGCCCCGTGAGCGCATACACGATGGGGCTGATCTACTGGTGGGCGCGGTTGGCGTCGCATATGCCGCGCGCAGTAAACTCGCTCACTCATGCGCCGCTGCTGAGTAACATCTCCAAGGCGTTGGGCGGCATCGCCCGGCAGCGCACTGTACCGCGCTTTGCTGAGCAGACCTTCAAGGAGTGGTTCAAGGAGCGCTCGACACTTCAGGACGGATACTGGGCCTCCGCGCTGGATGGCGACCAGAATCGTCCCCGTGTGATACTCTGGCCCGATACTTTCAACAACCACTTTCACCCCGAAATTGCTATGTCGGCGTTCGAGGTGCTTCAGGCGGCGGGCTACAGCGTGGCTGTGCCGCAACGCCCTCTCTGCTGTGGGCGGCCTCTTTATGACTGGGGTATGCTCAACCTCGCCGAGCATATGCTCACGGAAATCCTCGACGCGCTTCGGGGCGAGGTTCGGGCGGGGGTGCCCGTGGTAGGGCTGGAGCCTAGCTGCGTCTCGGTCTTTCGGGACGAGCTTGTAAATCTCTTCCCGAACGACGATGACGCGCAGCGGCTCAGTAAGCAGACATTCCTCCTGAGCGAGTTTCTGGCGAAGGAAGCGCCTGATTACCGCCTGCCACAACTCAGGCGCAAGGCTATTGTGCATGTACACTGCCATCACAAATCTATCATGGGGAAGGAGGCTGAAAGCGCGGTCTTGCAAAAGCTGGGGCTGGATTACAAGATGCTGGACTCGGGCTGCTGCGGCATGGCGGGGGCCTTCGGCTTCGAGGCGGGAAAGCACTACGATGTCTCCATCAAAGCAGGTGAGAGGGTCTTGCTTCCTGCCGTGCGCGGAGCTGGTCCGGAGACGTTGATAATCACAAATGGTTTCAGCTGCCGAGAGCAAATAGAGCAGTGCACAGGCCGCCGCCCGCTCCACCTGGCCCAGGTCTTGCAGTCTGCTATAAGAGGCGGAACGTATAGCTCCGGCAAAAGCCAACGAGATGACAAGGAGGGTAACGACAATGGCTAAAACCACATGGCAGCCACATACAGAGCATGGGAAACTAAGCTCTTCAGAGAGGGACGACCTGCCCGACAGCGTTTATGCATTCCCAAAAGAGCGTAAAGAGCCACTCACCGACGCCTCGCACGTAAAAAATGCCCTCGCCCGCTTTGACCAGGTTGAAGGCGTCTCGGACGAGGAGCGCGATCAGGCATTCGCCAACGTCAAGAAGGCGGCGGAGCACTACGGCGTTAGCGTTGAGGAGAAAGACTGGCGCGACCTGGGCAAGAAGCCGCACACGAGCAATCCGTCGCAATAAGGGGCGAGCAATGAGTGCTTAAAGCCAACTCGCTCCTCAGCACCCAAAGGAGGTTTGGTTGAAATCAAAGAGGTTGAGCCTGCTGGAGAAGAGCAGCTATCTGCTTGTCTTCGAGACGGGCGATGAGGTTATGAAAGGGCTGGCGAACTTCGCCAGAGAGGAGGGCCTCTTATCGGCTCACTTCACAGCTATTGGAGCATTCAGCAGCGCTATCGTAGGCTGGTACGACCCTGAAAGGAAGGGCTACAAGGAGAACTCGATCAACGAGCAGATGGAAGTGACAGCTCTGGTCGGGAACGTAAGCTATTATGAGGGAAAGCCGAAGCTGCATGCCCATGTAGCGCTTGCTAACCCTGCCGGTGCGGCGCTCGGCGGCCATCTTATAGAAGGCCACGTGCGCCCAACGCTGGAGCTTTTCCTTACCGCCACGCCTGAAGGTCTGACGAGGGAGATGGATGAGGCAACTGGATTGCCTCTAATAAAGCTGTGACCGGACGCCGGTGGTCAGTTGAGATAGTAACTCGTCGTTGACACTGACCACCGGCATCCGGTCCTCAGCACTCATTGTTGTTAGAAGAACAATGCCTGATTTCACATGTGACTATGCGTTGAAGGGCGAACCATTCGTGCACAACTGGGAGCATACCGTAGGCAGCGGGCATGCTACCCTTGCCTTGCGTGCCGACTGGCAGAGGCAGTTGATCAGATGCCACAAGGAGTTGGGCTTCAGGCATGTGCGCTTCCATGCCCTCCTCTCTGATGATATGGGCACTCTGCTCTGTGAGCAGAATCAACTCCTCTACTCCTTCTTCAACGCTGACCAGATCATGGACTTTCTCCTCTCTATCGGTATGCGGCCTTTTGTGGAGCTTAGCTTCATGCCTGAGACGTTGGCATCGGGCAGCAAGATAGTCTTCCACTATGAGGCAAACGCCACGCCGCCCAACGATTATGATGCCTGGGCTACACTCATCGAGAAACTGGTGGCTCATTTCGTTGAGCGTTATGGGATCAAAGAGGTGAGCCAATGGTACTTCGAGGTGTGGAATGAGCCTAACCTGACGGCATTCTGGACAGGCAAGCAGGAAGACTACTTCAAGCTTTACCGCTACAGTGCCGGTGCGCTCAAGCGAATAGACCCCTCACTGCGAGTGGGAGGGCCTGTGACCGCCATGAATGCCTGGATTGAGGATTTTATCTCGTTCTGCGAGAAGAATGACCTCCCAGCCGACTTCATCAGCACGCACATCTACCCAACGGACCCATTTGGTAAGATAGGCGATGACACAATCAGCCAACTTGCCAATAGCAACAGTAGCGTGATGAGCGATCACGCCAGGAAAACTCGCAGTTGGGCCAAAGGCCAGCCTGTCTACTATACAGAATGGAGCACATCTTCCAACCCACGCGACCCTCTGCACGACGAGCCGTTTGCAGCTGCACTTGCCGCCAGAATCGTTATGGAGGTGAATAGCTTTGTTGATTGCTATAGCTGGTGGACCTTCTCGGACATCTTTGAGGAGAACTATTTCCCCTCCGTACCTTTCCAGGGCGGCTTTGGGCTCCTCAACATAGAGGGCATCGCCAAGCCTGTTTACCGCGCTTTTGAGTTGCTGCACAACCTGGGTACAGAACTGCTGGACCTCTCGCGCACAGATAAGGAGAGCACGGTCAGCGCCTGGGGCATACGTAAAGGCGACACCTTGACCCTCCTCTTTACCAACCACGCCATGCCGCGCCACCCGATCAGCACAGAGTTAGCACATGTGCAGATTACTAACGTGCCTGAGGTTCGTGCCGCATATGTCGAGCGCGTTGATGAGTATCACGCCAATGCCACTCGCGCCTGGCGTGATATGGGTGAACCGGAATATCTAAGCGCGCTCCAGGTGTCGCAATTGCAATCGGCGTCGTGCCTGATCAAGGAGCCGGTCAGCTGCGATTACCTGGGTGGGGTTATTCATTTAGACCTCGGCTTGCCCCCGCACTCAGTAGCGGCGGTCACTATTGAGCTGGCTCCCCTTCGGGAATCATGAATTATTTGACGCTTCGTGCAAAGACGGTGAGTAACTTACATGAGCGATTCGCGGCCCGGTGATGGTGAGAGGCTGGAAAGTCTGCAACGGGAGACTTTTAGCTATTTCCTTCATGAGGTCAACCCGGAGAATGGACTGGTGGCCGACAAAACGGCAGAAGGCTGGCCGTCCAGTATCGCGGCGGTGGGGCTGGCGCTCACGGCCTACCTTGTGGGGGTAGATTGTGGCTTTATGAAGCGTAAGGAGGCGGTGCAAAGGACCCTTGCCGCCCTCCGCTTCTTCTATAGCAGCCCGCAGGGGATGGAGAACGATGCTACAGGCTACAAAGGCTTCTATTACCACTTTTTAGAGATGAAGAGTGGGCGGCGCGCCTGGAATTGCGAGCTTTCTACCATAGACACCACGCTCCTGCTCGCTGGAATGCTGGCGGCAGCGCTTTACTTCGACGACGATACCCCTGAAGAGAAGGAGATAGGCAAGCTTGCTGAAGAACTTTACTGCCGGGTCGATTGGCAGTGGGCGCAGAATGGCGAGCCGCGTGTCAGCCTCGGTTGGAAAGCGGAGAGCGGCTTTCTGAGCTACAAGTGGGAGGGCTACGACGAAGCTCTCATACTTTACCTGCTGGGGCTTGGCTCGCCGACGCACCCTCTTCCCAATGAGAGCTATCCTGCCTGGACCTCTACCTACAAGTGGAAGAAGGTTTACGGGCATGAATATCTCTACGCCGGCCCGCTCTTCATCCACCAGCTTTCACATGTGTGGGTGGACTTCAAAGGGATACAGGATAGCTATATGCGGGAGAAAGGGATAGACTACTTTGAGAACAGCCGCCGAGCCACCTTGATTCAACAACAATACGCACTGCGCAATCCGCAGAACTTCAGCGGCTACTGCAAAGATTGCTGGGGGACCACAGCCAGCGACGGCCCCGGCCCCTCTACGCTGCGCATAGACGGCATAGAGCGGCGATTTTACAACTACCTGGCGCGTGGCGTCCCTTACGGGCCTGATGATGGCACCATTGCGCCCTGGGCCGCGGTAGCCTCCTTGCCCTTCGCGCCGGAGATCGTACTTCCTGCCATTGAATACTTCGACAACCTCAACTTGCGGATTAATAACACTTATGGCTACAAGGGCACTTTCAACCCGACCTTCACAGACGGCACAGGCAAAGCGCCCGGCTGGGTTTCGTCATACCACTATGGTATCAACCAGGGGCCGGTGGTGCTGATGATCGAGAACTATCGCTCAGGCTCAATATGGAAGCTCATGCGCCGCAGCCCGTACCTGCTGAAGGGCCTGCAACGGGCGGGCTTTAGCGGCGGTTGGCTGGAGGCCGGAGGGTAGCTACGAATTACGAGTACCCACTGACAATTGGACAGCAGAGAAAGAAAGGACATCTGAAAGAGAATGGATAAATCGAGCAAAGCTGAGGTAGTAGTGATTACAGGCGCATCGGCCGGCGTGGGGCGTGCCACTGTGCGCGCTTTCGCCAGAGAGGGCGCGCATATCGGTCTGCTGGCGCGCGACCGAGATGGCCTGGAGGGTGCACGGCGCGAAGTGGAAGCGGCTGGGGGCAAAGCCCTTGTGCTGCCCACTGATGTCGCCGATGCGGACGCGGTTGAAGCGGCAGCTGAAGCAGTGGAGAAGGAGTTCGGGCCCATAGATATCTGGGTCAACGATGCCATGACGTCAGTATTCTCCCCTTTCAAGGAGATGGAGGCGGATGGCTTCCGCCGCGTCACGGAGGTGACTTATCTGGGGTTTGTCTACGGCACTATGTCTGCTCTGCGGCGGATGCTGCCCCGTGACAAAGGCGTGATAGTGCAGGTTGGCTCAGCCCTGGCTTACAGGGGCATACCTTTGCAATCGGCTTACTGTGGAGCAAAGCATGCGATTCAGGGCTTTACCGAGTCGGTGCGCTGCGAGTTGATACATGACAAGAGCAACGTCAAGATAACAATGGTGCAGATGCCCGCTCTAAACACCCCGCAGTTCGGGTGGGTCAAGAGCAAGCTGCCCAACAAGGCGCAGCCCGTGCCGCCTATCTACCAGCCGGAAGTGGCCGCCGAAGCTATTTATTGGGCCGCCCACAACTACATGCGCGAGGTGAACGTGGGCCTCTCTACCAGCATTTTCCTGTGGGGCAACAAGTTCGTCCCCGGCTTTGGCGACTGGTATCTCGGCAAGACAGGCTACAAGTCGCAGCAAACAGACCAGCCCGCCGACCCGAACCGCCCCAACAACCTGTGGGAGCCTGTAGGAGGAGATCATGGTGCGCACGGAGCCTTCGATGACCGTGCCCATGAGCATAGCACGCAGCTCTGGCTTACCACACGTGGCCGCTGGTTTACTCTGGCAGGAGCAGGCATAACCGCGGCGGTAGGCGCTGCGCTGTTAGCAAGGAAAAGGTAACGTCCCGCGCCACTAAATAACGCTGAGTACCCGCTACTGTCTATTCCAGGAGGTAATTTATGCCCACAAAGGCGAACAAACAAAACAAGGAGCAGGAGACCGTCACACGTCTGACACTGATAGGTATTTTCCTCTCTCTCTTTGGCGCATTCTCACTCAAGGCTCAGCTAACTGATGATGATAAGGAGCTAAGGCCACTAGAGCTGGCGCTGTTGGGATTGGCGACTTTTCGCGGTGGACGTTTGATTGCCTACGACAAAGTTACCGAGACGCTGCGCGCGCCCTTTACCGTGACCAAAGAGGACGAATACGGCGCAGGTGAGATGGTTGTTGAGAAAGGCACAGGCGCGCGCCGCGTTCTTGGCGAACTGCTGTCGTGCCCGACCTGCATAGGAACCTGGGTAGGCGCGGGCCTGGTTTACGGTATGCGCATCGCCCCGCGTCCTACCCGGCTCTTTGTAGCTATATTGGGCGTAACCGGCCTCGCCGAGCTGCTGAACGCCATAGTCGAGGCTCTCACCTGGTCGAGCCAGGCTGAACGCAAGCAGTCTGCCCCCTCGAAGTAAAAGGCAACAAGTTATATACTGGAATACAAGCGGGCGGGTATGGACACCAGCGCCATGCTGCTACCTCTGCCGCGCGCTTTGTCCGACGTGTGGCATGTAGTGGCCTAGCCGCCTCCAACCTTTAGTCACGACAACCGACCAGATGAAGACCAGACCGACATTGCCCTCTTTACGCCTGCCCTGGCAGCCCAATGAGGCCGCAGGGCGGCAGCCCTATCGCGGCGAGCTGCTGAGCCTGGAAAGGCTTGAGGAGTACGCTCGTGAGCTTGCTATCGCGCACAAAGCCGAAACCCGGCGTGCGCCCGCTATTCCTGCCCTCTCGCAGCTAGAGGCGAGCATTCGCACCATCGAAGCGGCCTTTATGCGGCTTTCGGCGGTGGCTCACCGGAAAGCCGCTCTTTTGCCCGGCGAGGAATGGCTGCTCGACAACTATCATATCGTGCAGGACAACATCTCCGAGGTAAGAGTAGACCTTCCGCGCCGCTACTACCTGGAACTTCCGAGGCTTGCGGGAGGGCCGTGGGCGGGCTATCCACGCGTTTACGCGCTCGCCTGGGAGTTAATAGGGCACACTGACGGTGTAGTCAACAGCTACTATGTTGAAGCGTTCGTCCGTGGATACCAATCTGTCATTCCACTGACCACAGGCGAACTCTGGGCAACTCCCATAATGCTGCGACTTGCCCTCATCGAGGATCTGGCGCACCTGGCAGGGGTGCTGGTGCAGACGAGAAGCCAGCTTGAAACTGCCGACCGCTGGGCCGATCATCTCCTTACCCTCGCCGATGCCGTTGCGGAAAATCACGGCGGCGATGTACAACTCCCCCCGGGCCTGCGACGCCGTGATGCTCTGCTCACCCCCGCTTTTGTCGCCCGCTTCGTGCAGCGCCTGCGCGACGGTGGCCCCGCTGTTGAATCGGTTCTCTCATGGCTGCAATCGAGAATGGCCGCTAAAGGCACTAGCGTGGACGAAGTTGTGCGTGCTGAGTTCGGTAATCAGAGCGCGCTTCAAGCTTCGGTGGGGAATACTATAGTCAGCATGCGCACCATAGCTGCAACCAACTGGATGGGCTTCGTAGAGCAGCACAGCTTAGTCGAGGCGCTGCTGCGTGAAGACCCCGCGTCTGTCTACTCAAGCATGGATTTTGCCACGAGGAATCGCTATCGAGGCGTTGTAGAGCGCATCGCCCGCCGCTCCCGCATCTCTGAAGGAGATGTGGCGAGCACATTATTGCAGTTGGCGAGAGCTGCGCATTCGGCAGACCCTGGCGACATGCGACGTTCGCACGTCGGCTACTACCTGATTGCCATAGGAGTACATCAACTCCGGCGTGCTGTGGGGTACAGATCTCGCCTGGGCGAGGTGCTTTCGCGGGCGTTTAGGCGCAACCGCACCGCGCTCTACCTGGGCGCGATTACAGTGGTTGCTTGCCTTTTCCTGGCGCTTGTCCTCTTTTTCGGCATGGACCGAAGCAGCGCGAATGCCACAGGGTGGTGGATTCTGGCGGGCCTGCTGGCTCTTTTCCCCGCCGGCGAGTTCGCCGTCTACTTTGTCAACCAGGCTGTGACGCTGCTGCTACAACCAAGAGTGCTCCCCAAGCTCGATTTTTCTGGGGGCATACCTGCTGAGCAGCGCACGTTCGTGGTAATCCCCACACTCGTGAGCAGCTGTGAGGATGCGCTCGCCCTCATAGAGCATGTCGAGCTTCTTTACTTCGCCAGCCCCGGCCCTAACTTGCATTTCGCTATCCTTAGTGACTTCACCGACGCTCCGGCGGAGGAGATGCCCGGCGATGCCGAATTGCTGGAGAGCCTCTCCACGGGAGTGCGCAACCTCAACGTGCGCTATGGCACACCGGATCGCTTCTATCTCTTCCACCGCAAGCGCCAGTGGAACCCCAAGGAGAGTGTGTGGATGGGCTGGGAGCGCAAGCGCGGCAAGCTGGCCGATTTCAACGGCCTGATCCGCGGCAGGATAAGCTTCGATCCTGAGCAGAACCCATTTAGCGTCACCATAGGAGACATATCGCTTCTCTCCGGCGTGAAGTATGTTATCACCCTTGACCGCGACACCGAAATGCCGAGGGATACCGCTCACCGGCTCGTAGGCACCCTCGCTCACCCCCTCAATAGAGCAGAGATCGACCCTGTCAAGCGCATTGTCGCGCGGGGCTACGGCATACTCCAGCCCCGTGTAAGCACCACCTGGCAAAGCTCGGTCAGCTCGTACTTCTCGCGCATCTTCTCAGGGCACACCGGGGTTGACCCCTACACCACCGCGGTCTCCAACGCTTATCAGGACCTTTTCAGTGAAGGGATTTACATAGGCAAGGGTATATACGATGTAGAAGCTTTTGAAGCCACAACTGAAGGTCGTTTCCCCACGAACGCACTTTTGAGCCATGATCTGCTGGAAGGCTCCTACACCCGCGTCGGCTTCGCCAGCGATATCGAGCTTTATGAGGATTTTCCTGCACGGCAGAACGTTTTCGCGGCCCGCGAACACCGCTGGGTGCGCGGCGACTGGCAAATACTCCCCTGGCTCTTCCCCCGTGTGCCCACAACAAGGGCTGCCCCTGAAGGGAACCCTGAGAACAAGGGCGATAATCCTGCTCGGTTCTCACTCCTCAACACTCGTCGCACCGAACGTAATCCACTCTCCATCATCAATCGCTGGAAGATATTGGATAACCTGCGCCGCTCGCTGGTTGCCCCAGCTTCTGTTGTGCTCCTGGCTCTTAGCTGGACCCTGCTGCCCGGCTCACCGCTCTCCTGGACGCTCGCTGTGCTGGCGGTGATAGCCTTCCCCCTCTACTCTCACATCCTTACCTCCGCGTGGCGCAAGCCACCCGCCGCAACCTGGGCGCGGCACCTCTCGGCGGTTACGCAGCAGGCGCGCATAAACCTGTTGAGTTTCATATTGACCACCAGCTTCCTGGTTTACCGCTCGCATATAATGGTGAACGCGGTGGTGACAACCCTGGTGCGAATGTACATTACCCATCGCTGCTTGCTGGAGTGGACAACGGCGAGCGAGGCGCAGCGCACCCTCGGTAGCGAGCCTCTCGCCTTCTGGAAGAGGATGTGGCAAAGCAGCGTAGTGGCCGCTTTGCTTCCAGTTGCTGTCGTCTTCACCAACCTCCCCGCACTCCCTGTGGCGTTACCTCTGCTGACCCTCTGGCTTGTTGCGCCGGAGCTTGCTTACTGGATCAGCCGGCCTATTGTGGCTAAAGTCTACAACGCCACCGCTGCTGAGCGTGCATATCTGCGGCGAGTGGCCCGCAAAAGCTGGCGATACTTTGAGGAGTTCACAGGGCCTGGTGACCTGTGGCTCGCACCCGATAACTACCAGGAAGAGCCGAGCGGCGTGCTGGCGCACCGCACCTCGCCCACTAACCTGGGCCTGCTACTTATCTCCACCCTTTCTGCCCACGACATGGGCTATCTCACAAAATCAGAGCTGGCGGCGCGCCTCGATTGCACCCTGAAGAGCATGGAGGGGTTGGAGAAGTACAACGGCCACTTCTACAATTGGTACGATACCCTGACAGGTAAAGCTCTCCCTCCCAAATACATCTCCACCGTAGACAGCGGCAACCTTATAGGCCACTTATTGGCCCTCAAACAGGGTTGCGGCGAGTTGCCCAACAGACCTATCTTCACCGAGCAAACGCTCCTCGGCCTGTGTGACATAACTTCTATTATCTCTGAGGAGCTAAAGTTTCTGCGTGAGCGACGTGAAGTTGACATAAAGTCTATCGAGGGGCAGCTGAAAGTGGTCAGCGATATGCTTGTGAAGACGCCCGCAAGCTTGCATGAGTGGCTTGCCCTCTTCCGTTCGTTGCTGCACCCGGCGACTAACCTGGCGACGGAGCTAAGGCGTCGCGCAGGTGTTAGCGGCCCCCGGCCGCA
Source organism: Chloroflexota bacterium (assembly GCA_027317125.1). GTDB lineage: Bacteria > Chloroflexota > Chloroflexia > QHBQ01 > JADMIH01 > JADMIH01. The sequence continues at coordinate 18,240 of DAHVFG010000011.1, forward strand.
AGATGTAGACCGGCACAACGGAAAGAGCCGGCCTGTGGGCGCTGAGCGCAGCACCCCGGACACAGGAACGCTGCAACTTCGCTCTATGCTCGACGACCTGGCGTTTTGGGCGGAGAGGCTTGTTCTCAGCGTGCGAAGCGGCGAGGAGGAGATTAGAAAGCTGGTGCCCTGCACCCTTATGACCTCATCGCCTCACCCCTTGCTTCAAAGCGACAGCCACCCTGAGATAGCTGACCAATGGAGTAAGCTGCGGGAGTTCTCTGAGCCGGTGCCTTCGCTCAGAGGCAACCTTGTCTGGTCAGCCGGGCGCATCGCGGAGATACGCCGCCTTCAGCTGCTGATTCGTGAAAAGGAGCTTGGGGCCGATGGTGCAGCTGCGATACAGTGGCTGGAGAAGCTAAGGCAGGCGGTATCCTCCGGCTGGAGCGCCACCGAAGTGCTTCTCGGCGAGGCGCGCACCCTTGCCTCGCGCATAGAAGCTATAGTCGGAGATATGCACTTCGGCTTCCTGATGGACTACGGGCGCAAACTCTTCTCAATTGGTTATAACGTCTCGGAGCTGAGGCTCGACCACTCATACTATGACTTGCTCGCTTCCGAGGCGCGCCTGGCGAGTTACCTCTCTATAGCTCGTGGCGAGGCACCCCGCGAGCACTGGTTCGTCCTTGGCCGCCCTCTCACAGGGCACGGCGACAATTTGACGCTGCTTTCCTGGAGCGGCACCATGTTCGAATATTTGATGCCTAACCTGGTGATGGCTACTTACAGCGGCACATTGCTGGCTCAAGCCACTTCCGGGGCGGTGCGGCGGCAAGAGCATTACGGGCGCACAGAAAGCGTGCCCTGGGGCATCTCTGAGGCGGCATATAACAGCCTCGACCCTGGTGGGAGTTACAGCTACAAAGCCTTTGGCGTGCCGGACCTTGGCCTCAAGCGCGGTCTTTCCGATGATCTGGTCGTTGCGCCTTACGCTACGTTGCTGGCCCTGCCTGTTGACCCGCAGCACGCGCTCTCTAATTTGAGGCGTCTATCTAACCTCGGCATGGAAGGCCGCTACGGCTTCTACGAGTCGCTCGACTTCACCCGCTCGCGCCTGGCCCCAGGTGAGCGTGCCGCTCGGGTCGGCACCTTCATGGTACATCACGTCGGCATGGGGCTGGTAGCGGTCAACAACTATCTGCACGATAACCTGATGGTGCGCCGCTTCCACTCTGAGCCTTTGATACGCTCCTCCGAGCTGCTGCTACAGGAGCGCACCCCGATGCAGGCCCCCCTTACCCTGCCGCACCCCGTTGAGATAGACCGCCAACGCACAGAAAGAGAGGTATCACTACCAGTCATGAGAAGCTACGACACTCCGTACACCAATGTGCCACGCGCCCATTTACTCTCTAACGGCCGCTACTCTGTTATGCTCACCAACTCCGGGGCGGGTTACAGCAGTTGGAAGGAGCTGGCGATCACGCGATGGCGCAACGACAGCGTGCTCGATGCGTACGGCTCCTTCATATACATTGCTGATCTTCACAGCGGCAAAGTCTGGTCGGCGGCGGCGGCTCCTCTCGGCGGGCAACCTGAGGAGTACAACGCCTCATTCCAATTCGATAAAGTGGAGTTCCGCAGGCGCGACGGCGACATCGAAACGCACACCGAAATAGTGGTAAGCCCCGAGGACGACGCCGAGGTGCGCCGCGTTACCCTCACCAACAGAGGGAACCGCCTGCGCGTGCTAGAGCTTACCAGCTACGCGGAGGTAGTGCTCGGATCGCAGGGTGGGGATAAAGATGCACCCGCTTTCAGCAAGCTCTTCGTTGAAACCGAGTACTCTCCTGAGTATGGAGCTTTACTAGCCACACGCAGACCTCGCTCTGCAAGCGACCCACGCAACTGGTTAGTGCATGTGCTCTCTATCAACAGGGAAGGGAGCACTACAACAAGCGTCCTCGGCTCGCCGGTGCCGGAGCACTACGAAACCGACCGCGCGCTCTTCCTGGGGCGCGGCGGCACGCCTTCCTCACCCGCCGCTTTGAAGAAAGGCCACTCTCTAAACAACAGCGCGGGCGCAGTGTTGGACCCGATTTTTAGCCTGCGGCAAAGGGTGCGTATTGGCCCTGGAATGAGGGTGCGCGTCACCTTTACGACGGCGGCTGCCGCGTCGAGAGAGCAGGCGGTATCACTGATAGATAAGTACCATGATCCTGTCTGGTCAGCACGCGCAATGCGCATGGCCCTCACACGCGAGCGTATAGAACTTCGGCAGCTTGGGCTTTCAGGCGACGCGGCGATGCAGTACCAGCGCCTCTTCTCGCGCATGATCTACCCGATGCGCGGCACGCGGCCATCGGCTGAAACGCTAGCCCGCAATGTCAAAGGGCAGCAGGGCCTCTGGGCCTATGGCATCAGCGGCGACCTGCCTCTTCTCCTTGTGCGCGTCTCGGAGTTGAGCGAGGTAGATATAGTGCGCGAGGCGCTGCATGCACATGAATACTGGCGCAACAAAGGCTTCAAGGCCGACCTCGTTATCCTTAATGAATATCCCGGCGGGTACATACAACCTGTGCAGGACGAGCTTGAGCAAATAGTGAACTCCAGCCATGCTCGCGACCTTCTCAACAAGACAAGCGGCGTTTACGTCAAACGAGCCGACATCATGCCCGAGGCGGACCGCATTCTGCTGAGCAGTGTTTCGCGTGTGATACTCATAGGCGGGCGCGGCAACCTGGCCGCTCAGCTTGACCGCCAGATACTCGGCCCAGAATCAGGCGTGCGCCTGGTGGAAACAGCTGCCACCTCTGCCCAGCGCTCTCGGCCTCCGTCCCCCCCCTCCTCTCCGACCGCCAGTTATCCCTCGCGCACCCCGCACTCCGCCTTCAGCGCAGATGGGCACGAATACCTGATAACGCTCGATGCCGGCGAGTGGACGCCGCTTCCCTGGACCAATGTGATCGCCAACCCACGCTTTGGCTGCATGGCTACCGAGAGCAGCCTGGGGTCGTCATGGGCCGAGAATAGCAGGCAAAACCGCCTGACCCCCTGGTCCAACGACCCTGTTTCGGACCCACCGGCTGAAGCAATCTACATACGCGACGATGAGACGGGGCGCATCTCGACCCCCACACCTCTGCCGATGCGTGACAACAGCAGATACACTGTGTGCCATGGCCAGGGATATACAATTTACGGGCATAGCAGCGATGAAGTAGAGCAGACGTTGCGGATCTTCGTTGCCGCTGATGACCCCGTAAAGATTTGCAAGCTCACCTTACGTAACGCTTCTGCTCGCCGAAGACGGCTGTCGGTGACATATTACGCCGAGTGGGTTATGGGCGTAGACCGCGACGGCTTTGCTCGGTACGTAATTACCGAAAGTGATGCTGCGCATGGGGCAATCCTGGCGCGCAACCCCTACAACGCCGAGTTCGCTGACAGAGTAGCTTTCGCCGCCACAAGCGCGGAGGCTTGTACGATTACAGCCGACCGTCGCGACTTCCTGGGGCGTGACGGCTCTCTATCTAACCCGGCGGCCCTCAGGGGGCGGCAAAAGCTCTCAGGTCACGTCGGCGCTGGGTTCGACCCATGTGCCGCATTGCAGTGCGCTTTAGAGCTAGCGCCGGGTGAGGAGCGGACAATACTCTTTACTCTGGGGGAAGGCGAGAACGCCCAGGAAGCGCGTACCCTGGCTGCCAGGTATCGCGCTCCTGAGGCTGCCGAGAGCGCCTATGCGGGCGTGCTGCAAATGTGGGATCGCCTCCTATCGGCGGTAGAGGTGTCCACTCCCGACAGGAATATGGACCTTATTGTCAACAGGTGGCTGCTTTACCAGGCGGTTAGCTGCCGCTACTGGGGGCGCTCGGCATTTTACCAGGGCGGCGGCGCGTACGGCTTCCGCGATCAGTTGCAGGACGTGATGGCGCTGGTGTACGCCGCGCCCGAAATAGCCCGCGAGCATATTTTGCGCTGTGCTGAGCACCAGTTCAAGGAGGGCGACGTGCAGCACTGGTGGCACCCACCGGGCGGACGCGGGGTGCGTACCCACTTCTCGGACGACCTATTATGGCTGCCTTTTGTCACAGCGTACTACGTGGCGGCCACCGGGGACAGCCAGATTCTGGATGAAAGCCGTCCCTTCCTCGAAGCGCCTCTTCTCAAGCCTGATGAAGAGGATATGTACAGCTTGCCCGCCATCTCTGAAGAGGCTGGCACCCTCTACGAGCACTGCCTGCGTGCCATTAGACGTGGCACGACATCCGGCGCTCACGGCCTGCCCCTCATGGGCACGGGCGACTGGAACGACGGCATGAACAGGGTCGGCAGCGGCGGCAAAGGGGAGAGCGTCTGGGTTGGCTGGTTCCTGTACGCTGTTCTGTTGGACTTTCTGCCTCTTTGCCAGGCACGCGGCGATGAGGCGCAAGTCGCCAACTTCCGCGATGAGTCGGCGAGGCTCAAAGCTGCGCTTGAGGATCATGCCTGGGACGGTAAATGGTATCTGCGCGCCTACTACGACGATGGTACGCCCCTCGGCTCATCAAAGAGTGAAGAGTGCAAGATAGACGCCATAGCCCAGAGCTGGAGTGTTATCTCAGGGGCGGGCGATAGTGCACGCACGGGGCGAGCTATGAAGTCGCTGGAAGAGCGCTTGCTGATCACCAGCGAAGAGGCCAACGCGCGCGCGGAATCGGAGGCGGAAAACGGCCTGCTACTGTTGCTGGCCCCTCCCTTCGACAAGGGAGAGCACGACCCCGGCTACATAAAAGGCTACCCGCCAGGAGTGCGAGAGAATGGCGGGCAGTACACGCACGCCGCTATCTGGAGTGTGGTTGCCAAAGTGCTCATGGGAGATGGCGACGGGGCCTACGACCTCTTCAAAGTAATAAATCCTATCAATCATGCTACTACGCCTGAAGAAATAGAACTCTACAAAGTAGAGCCTTACGTGATAGCCGCTGACGTATACTCGCACCCTCAGCACCTGGGGCGCGGCGGTTGGACCTGGTATACAGGCTCAGCAAGCTGGTTCTATCGTCTGGCGGTAGAGTACATACTCGGGTTGAAGCGCCGAGGCGATGCGCTTGTTGTAGAACCGTGCATACCCTCAAGCTGGCCCGGCTATAGTATGATTTACCGCTTCGGAAAGAGCAGCTACCGGATAGCGGTGGAGAACAGCAACCGCCTCTGCCGCGGGGTCAGCAATGTAGAAATTGATGGTGTGCCGCAGCCAGATAGCTGGATAAAGCTGGTGGATGACGAGAGAGAGCACAATGTGCGGGTGGTCCTTGTGCCCAAAGAAGCCCAACGCACAGTGGCCGTTGACGAGGCCTAAAGCCCGGTGAATAGACTACCTCACCTTCTCGATCACATAGGGCCCGTTTTCAAAGTGCAGTTTCAGCGCGAAGGTTCTTTAGCACTTGCGCGTGGAAAACGACTTTAAAACGGGCCCAGTAACGCTAAACAGTGTGCACTGTGCTAGGCCGCGGTTGTGGCTACTGGCCGCCTGCAAACTGCATATCGTCCAGGTAATAGGCGGGTTGCGCGCCGCCGGTTGTGTCCTGTAGAACGAGCGCAGTGATTATGCGGTTGGTGGCGCTGAGCCTGGACAGAGGCACTGTGACCTGCCGCCAGACGTTGCCACCCACACGGCCCCCACTGATAAAGTTATCCAGAGGCTGCGAAGGCAGGTAATTGCCGTTAGCGTCGGCTACATAGATTTCCATCTGCTGGCCCGAATTAGCGCCGCCGTTGATCCAGAAAGTAAGCCTATCATAACCTGTGGTGTTGAAGCCGTTAGTTCCAAGCTGCAAGCCCGCCCAGGCCGAATTGTATTTTACCAGCATAGAGTATCTGCCGCTATGCACATAGGCAGTGCTGGCCATGGTGATAGTTGAACCCCAGGACCAATTTTGCCAGCCGTTCCGCAGCGCATCGTTGTAGACGGGGCTGGTAACACTGGCCACTGCGGTAGCTGTTGGGCGAATGGGCGTGTTGGTCGCGGGCACCGAAGTCCGGGTTGCCGTGGCTCCGGGCGTGTTGGTACGGCTAGGAAGAGGGGTCCTGGTCGCTGTAGTGACAGCAGTACGAGTAGGTATTGTGGTGCTTGTAGCGGTACGTGTGGCGGTACGGGTGGCTGTACGGGTGGGCGGTACTGAAGGTGTAGCGGTACGGATCGCCGAAGTAGCCGTAGGAGTAGGCGTGCCGGGATTGCCATTGGGCAGCGGAAGTGTGCCGCCGTTGTAGTAAGCAGCCACGTTGAGGCGGATGTAGCCACCATCATCATCGGCCACCGTCGATGTCAAATTGTTGCCGTTGATAGGCGCGGGGTTGGTGATGCCGTCACCCTTTGAGTCGAAGTAGTGAGACTGCCCGCCTGCGCCGGCTCCGAACATGAGCCCTATTACGCCGTAGTTAGCCCACTCCGTCATGTGAGCACGGCCTGTGGAAGCGTTCAGAAAGTATTCAGGGCGATTGTCCTGATAGTGCCCATCAGTGTTGTTCTCTGTGCGGTACTGCTGGTTGCCGTTGGGCACCTGCCACATCAGAGAGCGTTTGTTGGTGGAGGCATCTATGCGCCCAAGCCAGGCGGCTATTGTGTCGAAGTTGGGTTGCTGGCTGCTATCGTTCCACCATCGGTTGGAGCCTTGCGTAATCTGGTAGTATGCGGCGTCCCTGTCTAGAGGTGAGAAGAAGTTGAGACCATAGCCTGGGCCGAAGCTGTTGTGGTATGTGGCGGTGCGGTCTGCGTGCGCCTGCCAGTTGTAGTTAGGGTCGTTGCGCAACGCAATTGTCAGGTCGTAGTCAGCGCCCCAGAGCGAGAGGTCCTGCCCCAGCACCACATTAGGTGCGTAGAGGTCGCGAAGGTGGGCTAGAGCCTGCCAGAAGTTGCGGAAGTTGTCGGCCATGCCCGCAAGCTCCGGCACTCCCGACCCTCCCACCTTGGTCGGCTGAAGCGCCGCGTTATCCCCGGTGTTGGAGGGATTCTGCATCATCACCCCATCGAGGTCAGGCTCGACGTTGACGAAAGCCGGACGGCCGTCGTTCATCTGCTGCATGAGGGCCTTAAAGTCGTTGTAGTAAGCGCTCATCGCGCCCGCGTTGTTCAAATTGCTATATTCGTCATAGTACGGAGCCGACTGCAGGATGTTGTAGTAAACAAAGCCCGGTATGTATCCGCCCTGCCGCGATTGCGACACGTAGTTGGCCGCGTATCGCGTGCCCCACGTTTGCCAGCCCCCGCCAGTATTTACTCCACCTGCCAGGTATTGGTAGCGGTAGTCATAAGGAATATTGGACTGCATGTCCGACATACTGCCATTGAATAGCCCGTACCCAAAATGATTGGGAAGGCCTGAGGGAATCGGCGGGAGACCGGAGGCCCCGGCTGGTGGTGTCGTCTGAACGCTCAGTCCAACCGTTCCTGCGACGAAGAGGATGACCATAGATAGTGAGATTCTAATCTTATTTTTCAATTTGCCTCCTGTAGATCGCACGGTGCCGTGTGGTCAGGTTCTGATGCTGTGCCTGCTCATTCTCATTGTGCAGATAGCAGCCCAAAGACCCGTTGCGGCGACGCCGATCGTTAGCACGGCGGGTGAAGCCTGCGGTGCCATGTAAAGAATGGCTCTATGAGCCTGTTTAGTTGTTTGGGGAATGGAAACGCCGGTTGAAAGGCGCGGGTAAAAAGGATAGCGGACGAGCGTCCGCGAGGTAGAGTTCTCGATGTCGAATCTGGCGCACCGGATTCGAGCACCTGCTGTGAGATTGGCGGCCCAGAACTGTTGTGGACAGGGGCCATCCGGCAGGCGATACGCTTCCCAGGTATAGAGGAGAGGACTTCTCTCCCGCTTGAACCATTATTTAGCTAGTGTGTGAGAACGCTCTGTTCGGAGGACTTCAGGATTTTAGAACCCTGTTCCGTCCACCCTCCTTCATATCTCCTAGTACCTTGTACTGGCGCTCCTACATGCCGGCCTGCGCCTGGGCGCATGGGGCGCCTTCCCCTTTGCTATAGAGACGCGCTTTTTCGCGCATCAACGATGCTAACCTTACCAAATACTCAGCGGCGACCGCAAGTGGAAACCTAGTACATATTACGTATCAAGCCATAGCTAAAAGTCCTATTCTTCACACCATGATGAAGGTGCCGCTGCATCAAAATACTTCACGTCGGATCATTGGCGACTGTATGAAGAAAGAAACTTGAGCGCCAGGGGTTTTCTCCCTATGTGTAAGGAAAACCCCCTGGCGCTCGTAAGACCTTGACTACGAAGTGAGATTAAATCAACTTCAAAGCCGAAGGAAGGCTATGCTACATCCGCGACAGTATTTCCGTCTTCTTGGCCTCGTAATCGGCCTCAGTGATTAGGCCCACTTCCATCATCCGCTTCAGTTGTTTCAACTTTCGCATGGGGCTTTCGCGTGGTGCCAATGCTTTTGGGGGATCTGCATGTGACGCACTTGTGTCTGTGGTTAATTCAGCGCGATTTAGCTCTTGAGCGGGTGGCATTTGGGCAGTGGGTAGCTTCGTCGCCCCTTCATCCTGTTCACTGTGCAACAAAGCCGCTGCCACCAGGCCATTAGACCCAGGTAGATGCAGGCCGCCTTCGTCGCTTGGCCTGTTTGGGTTGTTCGCTCCGTTTGAAGCCCCGTTATGAAGTGAGTGCGGCGTTGATACCTGGTATGCTACCAGGTGTGCCGGTGCGGGTGACACTGCGGATAGATATGTGAGAGGTTCTTCGGCCTTCTCGTCAGCTTTGTTATCTTCCACCGGCGCACCTGGCGCAGGGCCTTTTGCTAACGGCCCTGCCGCACGCTTCGCGCCTGGCGCTTCTTTCCCCAGTAAAGGGGTAAGCAAATCGTCCAGTCCTCCAACCTTGTTGGACAGCGAAGCGTCGCTGAGGGGTAAGGCGCTTACAGGTTCTGTGTGCGAGGGAGGTTGCGTCTGCCAGCTTTGTTGCGCCGGCTCAGGCTCTTTCTCTGCGGGCGCTAACCGAAGTGGTCCATCCGCAGCGTCTACCGCTGGTACGGCGCGCTGCTCTGCGACATCCAGAGCCTCCCTCTGGGCATTATCCGTCATGGAGAAGTGCTCTTGCTCTGGCTGCAAGGGCAAAGCCACCTCGCGTACACCTGCTTCCCCCGCAGGAGAAGCGCTTTGTGCCGGGCTGCTCGTTGCTTCAACCATCTGTTGTAGCTGAGCCTGGAGCCTGCCGTTATGTTCCGCGCCCACTTCGAACAGCCGCCTGGCTTGCGCATGGGGCAGCGAGTCGGCGGTAAGCTTCCAACCCTGGATAGTCTCCACGATGAGGGTGACTCCGTTGCGCCCTTCTCTCAACTGAGCCTCTCGTACGTCACGCCAGGAGCAGTCATCAAGTTCTACCCTACCGAGTATTTTCCTTTTGTAATCAATCAGCCTCTTGTTGGTAGCCACCACGCAAGCAGGGGCGCTTCCAACCATGCTCTTGTTAGCGGTTGCAATATACTCGATCTCCTCGCCGTGCGTCATAATCCCTGACGCCTTCAGATATATCTGCCTGACCAGAATCTCATCCTGCTCTTCGCTCAGGAACTTCCTCAATATGTCATTCTGAGCATCAGGTGGCGCAGCCTCTGCAACAGCAGGGGCGGGCGTCGTCGGTAGGTTACTTAGAGGCGCTCCACAACGGCTGCAATAGGGAGAGCCGTGCACGTTGGCCGTCCGGCAGTTAGGGCAAATTACCTGTGGTACCATTTTCGACGCGGCCATTGTTGAGCCTCCTACCATACTGCGCAGACCGGAGATGAGCACCCCAGATCAAGCAGACGCATCTTATATTCGCTCGTAGTCTTTATCATCAAGGCCTTATCGATCTATAGTCTATGCTGGGGTGTAAAGGAAACAGTACCCCGGCCTCATAATCGACAGCACCCAGCAATGAATAGTATAAGGAGGCCAGCTTAACATGATAAGAATAGCGCGGGTACAACGTCTTACCATCTGTATAGAAATTGAGCGCCATAGAGAAGGAGGCCATCGCGGCCACATCATAGACCTGCTGAGCTAACAACGAATTCTTGTGTGGTAAGGCGCCAACCTCATTGTCTTCATCGCAAAACGCCAGGATAGTTCTTGACCGAGAGGGTGGCGCGGGGTAGGGGAATCAAGAGAGCACACTTGTTGGTGATACAGTTTTCTCTTACTGATTGCTACTGGGCAGCTATTACTTGCAGCTTTGTAAGAAGGTGCCTCAACACAATAATATACATTCGTGTTGCTCGTCAACTCCATGACAAAGCTGTAACCGGTCTTTTAAGACCGATTCAGCCATCATACAGCAGATGCTGCTATATTGGATACAGCAAAATAGACGCATGGAACTGTACAAGGCATCGCACGGACACTTGGCGCGATGTGGCAGCCTTGTGCGGAGCGTAAAAATAGTAATAAGGAGCCGCACCTGATGGCACTCATGAACAGATTGCGCCCAAGCGAAGCGGACGGCCAGCTAGTCCCAATTGAAATCCAATCTAAATGCAGGCCGCTATTCGCCCAGCTGCAAAGCGAAGTGCCCTTAGGCAGCGCGTTTGTGCTTGGAGTTACAAGCTCAGGGCGTGGCGACGGACGATCAACCCTATCCCTGGGGCTGGCGGTAGCGGGTGCAAACATACTCGGCACTCACAGCAGACTGCTGATAGTGGACGCAGACGTTCAGAACCCGGTGCTGCACAGGCGCTGCGGTTTGAGTGATGGGCCGGGCTTGCATGAGGCAATGACGCAAGAGATATCGCTCTCCAAAGCCACTGTCGAGATTATGCCGGGCTTATGGCTGCTCCGTGCGGGCAAGTGGTCCAGTAACAGTACGCGCAGCCTTAAACAGCTAGAAGAGCTGGAGTTTTTCACACGCCTCGGTGAAATGTTCGATGCCGTGATAGTAGACCTACCTCCGGTACTTACTCCCGACCTCGGCCTGCTCCCTCCACGATTGGTGCCTAGATTGGTGATGGTTGCACGGGTCGGAGTAACCCGACGAGAGCTTCTGCGGAACAGCCTGGCTGCGTTCCCGCCGGACAGTATAGCGTCTGTAATACTCAATGAGTACCGAGAGCGTACCCCCCGTTGGCTCAAGCGCGTTCAACATTGAGTTGATACGGCATGTCACCAGACAAAGAGCCCATCTGGAAACCCAGATGGGCTCTTTGCCACGTCTTCTACTCCTGGTTGAGGCCAGGCTGAAAAAGTCAGAGCCTAACAGCAGGGGGCGCATACCGCCGGCTCCGATGCTACCACTTAGTTTGCCAGCGTTTCCATTAGCTCCGCATCCTCGACGAGAAGAGTGCCACCAAGCAGGCCGCCTGCCGGAGTGATCTGAGGCACTTCTATGTACATAGTGGTGCCAACGCCCAGGCTACTCTCCACTCTGATGAGGCCGTTGTGTGCTTCAACTATATTCTTGCATATGGCAAGTCCTAGCCCTTGGCCACGCTTGCGCCGCTTGGAATGGTTGTCAGCCTGGAAGAAGCGGTCGAATATCGCATCAAGCTGAGAGGGCGGGATGCCGCAGCCTGTATCTGAGATACTGATGGTAATGCGCTCGCCGTCGGCCCTGCAAGAGAAAACAATTTCGCCTCCAGGATCGGTGAACTTGGCAGCGTTATCCAGTACATTATCAAATACTTGCTGCAATCTCACCTCATCACCTATTACTACCAGACCTCTAGGCACATCGCTTTTGATGGTTAGCTCATCCTCCGCCAGCCTTGCGGAGGCGCTGCGGATAACCCTCGCCAGCAGCGATGATAGGTCCAGCGGCTCCATCTCCATATGGAGGGTCCTGCTTTGCAGTCGCGAATAATCGAGCAAGTCATTGATCAACCTCTTGAGGACGATGGTCTCTTGTTTGGCCGTGCTCAAAAAATCTGTCTGCAATTCGGTGAGCGGGCCGGTCTTGCCCGACAGAGCGATGTCAAGGAAGCCATACATCGAGTTCAGTGGCGTGCGCAGCTCGTGCGAGATCATCGAAAGGAAGTCTGACTTGGCTCTCTCGTTGGCGCGCGGTATAGTGACGTCACGCAACATGAGCACAGCGCCGAATACATCTCCATTGCCTGCGCCCATGATAGGGTTTACGGTGGCCTCGTATGTACGCGCCTCGCCATCAAGCGTCAGCGTCAGGTCTTTGCTCTCTTGCTGAGAGTGTCTGATGCATCTTCGCGCCATTTCCAACAGACCTGTGTCGTCGGCGAGGTCCGCAAGAGATCGTTTGTTGTTCATGCCCCCCGGCACATTAAGCAAGCAACCAGCGACACTATTGCTGATAATGACGTTGAGCAAGCTATCAACCACTATCACGCCATTGCTCATTGAGAGCACCACAGCCTCAAGTCGACGCTTGCTGTCAATAAGTTCGGCGTAAAGGTGACTCCGCTCCAAAGCGCCTCCCGCGTGTGTGAGGAGCGTATTGCAAAAGGTAGTGCATGTGCGGACGAACTCTTCAGGTGGTACGCTGGTAGTGAAGCGCACCACGCCTAGAGCCTCCTCGCTGCTCATCAAGCGTGCAAGCACGACCGGGCGGTTCAGGTATGCACCCTCGGCGGTAAGGCCCTGGGGGCCTGTGGAGTGATCCTCCTCGTCATCCAGGTCAGCTATCATCAGGCTTGAGGAATGCAGCACTTCGAACAACGCACTGTTAGAGTCAAGAGCTACCTCCTTCGGGCCGAGGGGAGGTTGGGCGGCGGGCGCTTGTTGTGCCAAAGCCTCGCTATGCTTCTGGAGATGTGTACGGCTTTCGTCCAAAAGATACAATTCGCAACTATGTATAGGCAAAGCTCTCAATGCGCCTTGCAGCATCATATCCACAATAGACGTTGATTCGAGGGATTCCTGCACCTGGGTGGCAATGCTGTAAAGCATATTGGATTGCCTCATTGACCGCATGCGCGCTTCCAACAACTCGGCTCTTTCCAAAGCAACTGTGCTGTGGGAGACAGCAAGGCGCACAGTTTCTTTCACTTCGTCGGTTATTGCAGGAGCAGACTTCGGCTCCATCACCAGCAAGCCGTAGATGCGTCCTGCGCTGGCAAGGGGGATGGTGACATACTCGGAGGCTCCCAATATCTCTTTCAATTGTTGGGGCGTGTTTTGTATAAGCACCAGGTCGAGTGGCTCTGACTTGTTGAGCGCGGTTAGAACGCTGCTGAGAAACAGATCACCGTGCGCCTGTAGCGACACTCCCGACATCTCTTTTGCCGCCCATTTTCCGTCAGTAGCCCACACAGTGATTCGCGCTTGCTCACTATCTTCCATCAGCAGCGCGCTTGCTTTGGCACCCGTAATTTGCCGCAACTCTCTGCATACAACCTTTGCAAGTTCCTTACGGTCTGGCGCTCCGTTTACACTTAGCATCAGGCGATAGAGGGCAGTCGCCTGGTGCTGCTGGCTTGTAACTTGGCTGAACAGCCTGGCTTTGATGATGGCTATTGTCGCGGCATCAGCCAATTGTCTGGCCGCCCGACGCTCTTCGTCCTTGAACGGCCTGGATTCCACGCGAGCAAGCAGAATATATCCGAGGGCATCTTTGCCGTTGATCAACCGCAAACAGAGTATGTACATATCATCCGAGCGCCAGTGAGCCATTGGGGAGCGCGGCGCCTGCTCCCACCATTTCATTACAGTTGAGCCTCCCCGAAGCTCCGGGCTGGCCGGACAGGGGTCCTTGCCTGCTAAAGCGGACAATTGTAGCTCATCGGTACGCTCATTGCGTAAATATATGAAAGCCCGGTCGAACGTTACTAATTCTCCCATGCGCGCGATGATAGTATCCAGCACCTCAGGTAGGTCAAGGCTGCTCAAAACGCTCCGGGTAACAAGGTTCAGGCTTGTAATTAGCTCCTTACGCCGCCGGAGTTCGTTACGTTGGCGTGTGCGCTGGGCGAGCAGCTGGCTCTTATATACGGCCATTGCCGCCTGTTCAGCGAAACTTGTGATCAGCCCTTGATCATCTTCAGTCAGCACGTCGGGCATCGAGTGGGTGACGCTCAAGGCTCCGATTACCTTCTGCTCAATAATCAGAGGGACACAAAGCATGCTGCGGGTGCTGCGCCCCGTCAAAGGGCTGTTGCCCAGGCTGACGTAGCGCGGGTCGGTAAAGACATCATTAATGAGCGCAGGTACACCGTGCTGCGTGACCCACCCTGCCACCCCTACTCCGGGTAGGAAATAGCGCCCCTTCAATTCTGAGCTGTCAATGCCCGTCGCGCATCGGACAACCAGGTTGCCGGTCTTCTCATCAATTAGCCCTATGGTACTTTGTTCCGCCTTCAGCACTCGCACTGCGTTGTTGACTATCATCATCAAAAGCTCATCAAGCTCTATGGCAGAGTTGACAGCCCTGAGGCCATTCTGTAGCAGGTCGCGGCGCAGCACTTGTGCTGACAAAACGTCGGCAGCGTGTTCAGCCTCTATACGTGCGGCTTCCAGTATCCTGGTGATGTCTACTTCCTGGGATCTTCCCCGCAGCCAGATCGTATAGCTGAGCATCAGAAAGGAAACAACCACAGCTAGCACTTCGATGCCCTGAAGCGGGAGTAAATCGTTCCTGGTAGGCGCAAGAAGATAGTTAGTATTAAATAGCGCCCCGGCCAGGGCGGCTGTCAATACGATTATAGGGGTCAGTCTGCCCGCCAGTTGCTCAACCAGCCGGATACTCGCAAGCGCCAATAGAAACGGCGTCACCACTTCTCCGCCGCGCGCGTACAACAATAACACCCCACCGGCGAAAGTTACATCGGCTGTCACGTTGAGTAATACAAGGGGGCTTCTATGCTCCCAGACTGGAGCGTCTAGAAAGGTGCTTACGCCGCGGGCGCGCGTTGCCCAGGAGTAGATATTGACCAGTAAGACCAGGGTATAAAAGAAGAACAGAGCCGTGCGCCCGAGCAACACTTCGCTGTTTGTGGGGTTGTCTAATACCGCAAATGCCCCCAGCGCGAGCATTACGAGCATAAAGGGCACGTCGAACCATGCGCGTCTGTGTGGAGCGCGCAATAATTTCCTGTAGAACGCGGGCGACAATTCAACATGGTTAGCCACCGGCTCTTGTTGGCGCACGAACATCGAGCGTCGCCCCCGGACAGTTGTATCTTTAAATTCATCCTCCATCTTACACTCCAGCTGCTTATATAATGATAGTGCCAGCTGCCAATGCTCCGTATATGTGTGGCGAGCAAAACCGAACCGGTGCTTAGTAGAGAGCTAAACGGCGCTTTGTGTGAGCAGCTACTTCTATTTTTACCAGCAACGAGGATGTAAGATGATCGCTAGAATGGGTAGATCTGCAATCATACAATACAACCCAATTCTTGCAATCTCATGAAAAAGCGTGAGTGTTCAGAATAGGGGTGTAGTGGTGTCCCATGTCCCTCGCCCCAACCCCCCTCTCCCTTCATAGGAGAAGAGCTATATCCCTTGGCACTCAGCAGGAGTAAAGCCCCCTCTCCCACAAGGGGTGAGGGGGCTTGGGGTGAGGGTGCGTAAGGGTAGGTGAGGAGGGTACGCCTCCACAGCTACTCCTTGAAGATTGCTACACCCTAACTCTACACAGTTACCTGCCTCCTTGTTTGTTGCGTATCTTTTCCCGGCCGCCAGCTACGTACGGTGCGCGCTTTCCTTGAGGCTCATCAAATGGTGAACGTGCGTCGAGGACTACCCACCCCTATAGTCCCGTCAACGAATCGTCGAGTAAAGGCGATCCCAAGCTCTTGCTCCCACATTCGCATGATCTCTTGCTCACCGCGACGGTTGATGTCGTCGAGTATTACTGTGTAGTCCTTCGCCAATGCCTCTTTGAAAAATGGAACGGCGGGATAGCGTGCGTAGCGCAACTCCTTGCCGTAAGCTGGAGGTCCATCCACAATTAGCAGGTCAATGTCGCGGCTGTCTGTCAGGCACTGGAGCTTGTCTTCATCGTACCACAGATTACCATCAAGAGAATGTGAAGTTTTGGCTAGGGGCGCATATATTACTGAAACATGGTCGCTCAGGTGCTCTGCTTCCAGAGCCCGGTTCATTATCGATGCCCAGCTGGCATCGTGCTCAATAGTGAATAGGTGGCCTCCGCGCCCCCTCAATAGCCGGCCGATATAGAACGACGACACGCCGCCACCGCATTCCACTATGCGTGAGCGGTTATTAATCACGATGTCATTCAACACCGCGGCGATTGCACTTGGGCGCATTGCTGCTTGACTCCAGGGCAAGTAGCTCGAGGAAAGAGGCGCCAGCGCCTCCATAGCGAGCACGTCTCTGCGGTCTCGCAAACTGTCGAGCAGATACTTGTTGAGCACACGTTGAAAGTTATAAGATAGCGTGTTCACTTGCTTACCTTCCCCTACCTTTACATTGTGTTTGCATATACGTCTTTATTTCTCAACCGCAGGGCGCATCTCTACTTCGTAGCCTATACACCCTCTGTTATCGATCATGGCTTCGTATATAGTTGAAAAGCCTACTGCCACCTGTGCCTCATCGAACAATGTTTCGGCGCGCCTGCGACCTGCTCTCCCCATCCGCTCGCGCATCTCGCGGTCAGATGCTAGTTTAACGATCCTGCTCGCAAGCGCTTCCGGCGATTTTGGAGGTGCGAGGAAACCTGTGACCTGATCGACTATTTGTTCCCGTATTCCGCCTGAGTCGGCTCCAATCGTTGGCTTGGCTCCTGCCATCGCTTCTGTGACGGCCAGATTCCAGGCATCCTCTATAGAAGGCATCACAGCAATATCACAGGCGGCGACCAGCTGTGCAGCTTCAGGCCGTGCCTCGGCAATAATCAGGCTGTCCGCTAAACCCTCATCGCTACGAATCTGCTCCAGTTCAGCCCTGTAGCTGTCGAAGGGCCCGTTATATCGTGGGTCTTCCCACCCCACGAGCAACAGGCGGAGGTTTGAAACCTGCTGCCGTGCCAGGCTAAAGGCCCGTATCGTGTCTTCCTGCCGTTTTTGCTGGATGAGGCGCGCCAACTGCAATATAAGCACCTCCTCATCGGCGATCTTGTACTCTCTACGCATTTCCATCCCATTAACGCCTGGGTGGAACCGTTCGCAATCCACTCCGTTCACAACCACATCCACTTTCATGCCTGGAGAGTGTTCTTGTACGCGGTCGGCGAGAAAACGAGATACAGCCACGCTGTGATTGGCGTGGCGAGCTACCAGCCTTTCGGCAAAGCCGCGCATTCCCTGGTAGCGGCCCGGTATGACATGGTAGTGCAGTATGAGGCGCGCCCCTGAGAGCCGTGCCAGAAGCAGACCCAGTATGCCCACACGGGGCGCGGCTGAGCACTGTATTATATCTATCCCTTCGCGTCTGATGAATCTCACCAGGGCTGCCACGCTGGCCGGTAGGCGCACTCCCGAACGAAGCGCTTGTGCCAGGCCAGCACGCAAAGCGTATCCAAACTTCCACTGCTTGATATCGACCCCTTCTGCTTCGCTCAGTCCCAGTTCGCCTTCAACGTCGCTGTTCAGCACCAGGTAGGGCGCAAAGCGTGTACGGTCAAGGTACCGAATTATCTGTGAGTAGACGGTCATCTCCGGCCCAAGAAACTCGTTGGGATAGAAGAAGAGCACCTTTATTTTCCTCTGAGAGCTATCGTTGCGCACCGGCATGAACTCCTTACACTTCTGGTGTCTACTAATATGCCCCTTCCCTCTTCACAAGAACCGGGAGCGTGCGCAGAATCACCGTGAGGTCGAGTGACAAAGACCAACTTTCGGCATAGTAGAGGTCAAGCTTGACCATCTCGTCGAACGAAAGATTTGATCTGCCGCTAACCTGCCACAACCCTGTCAGCCCTGGTGTCACCTCCAGGCGCTTGTGGTGCCACTCGTCATACCTGGCAACTTCGGCAGGTATAGGGGGGCGCGGGCCGACCCAGCTCATCTCGCCCTTCAATATATTGAATATCTGCGGCAGCTCATCGAGAGAGGCGCGCCGCAATACTTTACCCACAGCTGTGATGCGTGGATCATCTTTCATCTTGAAGATAAGGCCATCCACTTCATTCAGGTGCCGTATCTCATCAAGGCGCTTCTCGGCGTCCTGGTACATAGAACGAAACTTATAGCAGGTGAAGAGACGCCCTCCTTTACCTACGCGTTGCTGGCGGAAAAATATAGGGCCGGGTGAGCTGCTCCTGATCACAGCTGCGATTATTAGCATAGGAACCGCCATGATTGCCAGCATGCCCGCAGCCAGTGTCAGATCGAGCAATCGCTTCAGGAACAGGTTGAATCCGCGAAGCGCCACATCTTTAACGCCAATAAGCGGCACGCCGTTGAGCGCATCCATGCGCACTTCGCTGAAGTGCATCTCAAAAAGGTCGGGCACCAGCCTGAATTCTATTCCACACTCGCGACAGCTGTCTACTATGCTCAATATTTGAGCATGATGGGTAGCAGGTAGGGCTACAACTACTTCATGCAAAGGCCATTCTCTCCGGCAAATAATTCCCTGCGCGTCCTTCAAGTCTCCAAGTCTACGCAACCTGCACCCCAGGCGGCTGTTGATTGGCACTTTCCAGTTGAAGGTACCGTGCTCATGATCGCTATCAGCAACGTAACCGATCAGTTCGTAGCCGAGGCTGGTCCTCTCCACAATGTCCTTCATGATACGTTGGGCTGCCACGCCTGCGCCTACCACCAGTACCCGCCTTATATTGATTCCTCGCTGCCAGATTTTCACGCGAAGTCCACGATAGAGAAGGCGCTCAGTAGCAAAGATGGCGATGGTGCTCAGCCACAGAAAGAGAAGGAGCAGCCTGCTCGGCAAAGTAGCGCTAAATAGGAGAGTACCCAGCACCAGAAGCGACATGCTTGTAAGGGCTGCGCTGGAAATTACTCGCATGTGGGCGAGCCAGGAAGCGCCTCTGGGTAGGGCGTACAGGCCCCGCATCTGAAACCACAGCATGCTGGTAGCCACATAGGTGAGCAGATAGTATAGGATAAAGGCCTGGAGAGGGAGGTTTGATGCGGCTGTGCCTGTGGAACCCCCAAGCTCCACTTCGAACCTTAGCCAGTAGGCAGTGAGCGATGCAATCACCAGGAGCATTCCGTCACCCAGAACCCGCGCTGCCAGCAGTGCTACTCTGAGGCGGCGCGCGCGCTCGGCGCTTTCGCCTGGAACAGCCTTTGTGACGAGCGGAAGAGTTAGAAGCGAGCTACTTCCCCCACTGCTGGTGCGAGAAATAGACCGGTTCTCCGCAGCCGCCATACCGGATGGCGCGACGTAGGAGGCCGCGCCGGAGTCGTGGGGCGGCTCGGATAGAAGCGAATCAGCTTTGTACGTAGGGGCTTGCATATCTGCCGTATTCTCGCCGTTGGATTAGAGGGATTATAAGTGCTGTATGACGCGTGCTGGTACACCCATCACCATTGTGTTGGGTGGTACATTCTTGGTGACCAGGCTGCATGCCGCCACCACCGAGCCGCGCCCTACCGTCACGCCTTTCATTATCATGCACCTGTTGCCCAGCCACACATCGTCCTCAATAAATATCGGCTCGGCATCCATATTCCAGGACCGATCAGACAGGTTATGGAAGTTACAGTCCATGATGTTCACATAGGTGCCTATCAGGCAATTGCGCCCGATGCTTATAGCGCTGGCAGCCGAGATTGAAGTCCCGTAATTTATGGTAGTGCCTTCACCGATCTCGATCTTGCCGCCCTTCCAGGAAACTAGCTCGCTTGTAGCAGTTTCAGACCTGAAGCGCACCCGGTCTGCTATGCTGATTACACCCTCATTGTGCACTCGGACCTTGCCTCGTACCCTTACCCACTTGCCCAGGGTGTCGCAGCGTCGCAGCTGAAAATGTGCCAGCACGATCTGGCGGGTTACGCTGAGCAGCCACATAGGGCCGTGCGAAGTTAATGCCGTCCGCAGAGAGGTCGGTATAACCGGATCATGCAACTCGGCTGGGATCCCGCCGGTGTGTGCAGCGAAAGCAGCCACAGAATTGTCCAACTCATCGTTGGGCGGCATGCAGGTATTTCGGGCAAGGTCGCCTGGTGCGGAGGGCCTGGTGAGACCAAATGAAATAGGAGTGATAGCGAAAGTAGTTGAGGGGCCGTTAGCAGGTTCATTATTCATGATGCGTCTCCGATGATAACGCTTTCATAATTTATTGCTGTCTTTGACAAGGCGAAGATCAACTCTTCAAACAGTAATCTTACAGGATCAGGCTTATCGCAACGTGAACGGGCGCGCGGTTAGCAGTTACAGTTCTGTCACTACTCTGACGCCGCCTGCTCGTGATGCATTGCGCAATTCTCTTTGCAGCTCGTACGAAAGTACCTGCGACCTTTATTCTTGCAATTTTATAAGGATGACCCCTTTTATAGTATCTTGCACGACTGTCATCGTGTAACGATTCCCATTGTGCTTAACAGGCGCGACCTCTTTCAAAAAGGTTCACATTTACCCTCTTCTAACTTCAGGAGCCGGTAACCTGTGCTTGCTACTATTGTCGTAACTATGGTTTCCGGTGCTCCCCACGTCTTCCAGGTAGGTACGTCAGGTGAGGGCCCTAAAAAGCCGCTCGCCTTTGGCATTCCCCAACCCCCTCTATGTCTGCACCGACCCGGCCGCCATTCTTAGTCCAATAGACCTGGTTATTTCTGAACGGAGGTATGGTATGAACGTCATGCACAGGCAGGTAGGTATGCTGGGCGCCTATGTGGACTGCGTGACGCTCGCCGAGGCGACGCAGCGAGCGTGTGAATTTATTGAGTCGGGCCTTCCCCACCAGGTGGTAACGGTTAATGTAGACTTTGTACGGCAGGCACAGAAGGACAAAGAGTTCCTGGGCGTGATCAACCGCAGCGCACTGGCAATCGCTGATGGCATGCCTTTGGTGTGGGCGTCTCAATGGTTGGGCGACAAACTACCGGAGCGCGTGACAGGGGTGGAGCTGGTGGAGCAATGTTGCAGCTTCGCGTCAGAGAAAAACTACCGCGTTTTCTTGTTGGGTGGTGAGGAAGGGGTGGCGCAAGGTGCCGCATCTGTGCTCACCGAGCGACATCCTGGCCTACAGGTTGTAGGCGCCTATTCGCCGCCGATTGGCCCTTTTTCCGAAGAGGAAGACAACAAAATGGTCAGGATGATCTCTGAGGCCCGGCCCGATATCCTGCTGGTTGCCTTCGGCGCTCCTAAACAAGACCTATGGATCTCCACTCACCAGCACCAGCTCTCGGTGCCTCTGGCTCTCGGGGTTGGCGGTGTCTTCAATTTTGTGACAGGCCGCGTCAAGCGCGCCCCTTCGTGGATGCAAGATCGTGGCCTGGAGTGGCTTTACAGGGTTATCCAGGAACCGGGTCGGCTCTGGCGACGTTATTTCGTACAGGACCTACCCGTTGTAACCAGACTGCTCTTTGTCGCATTGCAGTTGCGAATCGCCGCTTTGTTTTTGGCCCCGATGACCGTTCTACAGCCTCAACCTGAAGTGATGGAGCCTCTAACGAGCCAACTGCCGGCAGCAACCACCCACTATCATTCTGATACAACCACCTGATGACGATAATAGAGATAGTACAGGCTTAGCGGGTGTATTCCCTGCCTGGTTGTACTATCTTCGTTGCCGTGTACCCGTTGCTCCGGGTTCATTATATTTCGTATTTGTAAGGGTGTTTGCTGCGCCAGTTCATTTATAGTTCACCCTGCACCGTTACTATAATTATGACAGGCTGCGAAAGCCTACAGTCGGCTCCTTGCCCAGTACTCTTCAGGGCGCGCTCCCTGAAAACTACTTGAATTGCGAGACATGTCCAATGGATCAACGTTACAACGACCGCTTTAGAAATCTGCGACGGTGGTCTTATCTGCCACTGGCGCTCTTAGTCGTGCTTGCCCTGGTGCGACTGCCTTCTGCCATACCCGTGGCGGGCGCGTCACAGCCCAAATCCCCTTCGCTGGCTGCGGCTATTCCTGTGGCCGCCCCAGCGGTCCATAGAACGCCGACCCGTACACCTACCAGAACGCGTACACCCGTCAATACAAATACAGCCACACGCACATCCACAGCCACATCCACACGCACAGCCACAGGTACAAATATATCTACAGCCACACCGACCAGTACGCAAGCGCCCCCCACATCCACACCCACACAGCCCACTCTGCTGTCGGTAGCAGTGTCGCCATTGGTGGCCTCCCCAGGGAGCTCACTTGTCCTCTCTTATACACTATTCAGTCCAAGCGCGCAGCAGGTATCGCTGGGAGCAGGAATACAGCCGAGCGGCGCTTGCTGCTGGAGCTATGATGGTCAGAATGACCGCACTCTGACGATAAGTGCAGGCACGAGCACAGTAACACGCCTCTTCACAGTGCCCATGAATGCAAGTGGGCCACAGGACATCATCTGGGGGCTGTGGAGCGCAGGCTTTGGCACTGAGTACGGCGCCAGGGTAGTCTCCTCTGCCATAAA
>DAHVFG010000120.1:0-8500 GCA_027317125.1 Chloroflexota bacterium
GACAATCACGGGCGCAACTTACCATGCTCACCTGTATCGCCCCCGATCCCTCCGGTTATGGGCGCGTAGTGCGCGACGCAAACCAGAACTTGCTGGCAGTGGTCGAAGAGCGTGCCGCTACTCTCGTGCAGCGCGCCATCTCAGAAGTAAATAGCGGCGTCTACGTCTTCCAGTCCGGATGGTTGTGGTCCCACCTGAACGATCTTCAGTTGAATGCTCAAGGCGAATATTACCTCACCGACCTTATCAGCATGGCTATTAGTGAAGGACGCGGCAATGTGCCCCAGCCGTCCACAATCGCCGCTGCTCGGCGGGTCCAGACGCCTGTTATCACTTACACCCTTGATGGCCTGGACGAGGCGATGGGGATAAACACCAAGATTCAGCTTTCTCAGGCCGAGAGCATTGTGCAGAGCCGACTCAGGCGGCAGTGGATGGGTGCGGGCGTGACTATGCTTATGCCCGATAGCGTCTACATGGGCGTTGACGTGCAGATTGGCGCGGACACCGTAATCTACCCGGGAGTAGTCCTGGAGGGCAAGACCTACATAGACGCCGCCTGCACGATTGGCCCCAACGCCCACATCATCGACTCCCGCGTGGGCGAGGGCTGCCGCATCATCTCCTCGACGGTAGAGGGAAGTATTCTCGAAGAGCGCGTAACTCTTGGCCCCTACAGCCACCTACGCCCCGGAACTCAAGTCAACTCTGACGTCCACCTCGGCAACTTTGTGGAGGTGAAAAACTCTACGCTGGAAAGCGGGGTACAGGCCGGGCATTTCTCCTATCTTGGTGACGCGCAGGTAGGAGAAAATGCCAACATAGGCGCAGGCGCAGTGACAGCCAACTACGATGGAGAGAAAAAGAACCCTACCACCATAGGCAAAGACGCTTTCATAGGCGTAGGTACGATGCTAAGGGCACCTATCGAGATCGGTGAAGGCGCGACTACGGGCGCGGGGAGCGTGGTCCTCAAGGATGTGCCGCCGCAAACCACAGTAGCAGGCGTTCCTGCTCGCGTTATAAACAAGTTGCTCAGCACCGAGGAGTAAGGAGTGAGCAACTCGCAAGGAGAGGTGGCTATGTCGAACAGGTTGCAGGTGTTCACAGGCACTGCTCACCCCGCGCTGGCACAAGCAATAGCCAACCAGCTTGGAGTGCCGCTTGGCTCGGCCCTCGTCACCCAGTATAGAAACGGCGAGACCCGTGTGCGAATAGAAGAGAGTGTGCGCGGCTCCGACATATTCATCGTGCAGCCTACTTGCCACGAGGTAAACCACCATTTGATGGAACTCCTCATCATGATGGACGCTATCAAGCGCTCTTCAGCCTCTCGCATCACGGCAGTCATACCATACTACGGCTACGCCAAGCAGGAGAAAAAGAGCCGTCCCCGCGAGCCGATCACCGCCAAGCTCGTGGCCGATCTCTTGCAGGTGGCGGGCGCTGACCGGATTCTGACTTGCGATCTCCACGCCCCAGCCATCGAGGGCTTCTTCAATATACCTGTTGACCACCTGCAAGGCCGGCGCATCCTCGCCGACCGCTGCCGCGAGCTTGACCTTACCGACCCTGTCGTGGTGGCCCCCGACCAGGGGCGGGTGGGCTGGGCCTTAGAAATGCGCGAGCGGCTTGGCGGCAACGCAGACCTGGCTATCATCGCCAAACAGCGCCCCACCGCCGACAAAGCCTACGCCGTCGAAATGGTCGGCAACGTGCGTGGCAGAACCGCCCTGCTCATAGACGACATGATAATGACAGGTGGTACACTAATTGCAGCAGCGGAAATGTTATTGAGCAGGGGCGCTCGTGCTGTATACGCCTGTGCTACCCATGCTGCCTTCGCACCCGAAGCGCAGGACCTCCTTGAGAAGTCGCCCTTCACCAAGGTGTTGGTTAGCGACACAGTGCCGATAAACGACAACTATCATGAGAATAGCAAGATCGAAGTAATAAGCCTGGCCGCTCTCTTCGCGGAAGCCATTCTGCATATACATGAAGATAGATCGGTGAGCGCGCTCTTCCGGTGAGGGTCTTGCACCGGACCAGCAACCGGCCCCAGATGGTCCCGGCCCCTCCGGTCGTTAAAGCTTAGTAGGAGTATTCCTTATTTTGGAGCCTGACAGTTGGATAGCGCTTTTCCTGGCTCTGCTGTGCCTTCTTCTTATTGCAGTGGATTCCGCGGTTGAAACCGCCCTTACTAATATATCTCGATTGAGGCTGCGCCAACTCCTGGACCGAGGCATACCCCGCGCTCAGGCTATAAGCGACCTGCTCGACAACCCTCAGCGCTTCCCTGCCACCATCCTCTTCGTCAATACAGTCTCCTTGCTCGCCGTCGGCTCGCTTACCCTTTACGCATCACAGGGCTTTATCGAGTGGTGGGCGCACCCGCTGGCGGTGGTTATCGCCGCGCTGATCGTGTTGATCTTCGGGGTAGCTGTGCCCAAGTCACTGGCGTTACGCAACCCGGAGAGGATGGCGCTGGCGCTCTTCCGCCCCATCAATGTAATCAGATACACCGTCTCGCCTCTCGTGGCGACTGCCTCCACCCTTGCCGCACCCTTTGTCAAGATCATAGGCGGTCGCACCACCCGCGCCGGACTATTCGTGACGCAGGAGGAGATGAGGCTGCTCGTCAACGTTGGCGAAGAAGAAGGAGTAATCCAGCAGGAAGAAGAAGACCTTATTCACTCAATTTTCGAGTTCGGTGACACTGTAGTGCGCGAAGTGATGGTGCCGCGCCCCTATATTATGGCACTGGAAGAGAGCAGCACCGTAACGCAGGCCGCCGACCTGGCACTGGAGTCGGGTCACACACGCCTTCCTGTTTACAAAGATTCCATAGACACTGTAGTGGGTGTGGCTAACGTCCAGGATATGCTGCGCTCGCTGCGCGCAGGCGGCAATGCGCTGCCCGTTACAAATGTGATGCGCCCGGTTTACTACGTGCCGGAGACAAAGAAGGTGGACGAGCTACTGCGCGAATTGCAAAAGAGCCGCATGCACCTGGCTATCGTAGTTGACGAGTATGGCGGCACTGCTGGGCTGGTCACAATCGAAGACCTGCTTGAAGAGATAGTTGGCGAGATTCAGGACGACTATGATGTAGAGCCACAGATGATAGAGCCGGTAAGTGACAACGAGGTGCGAGTAGACGCTCGCGTGAGCCTTGACGACATCAACCGTTTGCTCAACGTAAATTGGCAAGCCGAGGACTCGGACACGATTGGCGGCTTTGTCTACGAGCAGCTAGGAAGGATCCCGGAGCCGGGCAACGCCGTGCAGGTAGGTAGCTTTGTGATTAACGTCCTCAGCACCGAAGGAGCCAGACTAAAGCAGCTATCAATAGTGCGCCAGCAGCCGATAGCCGAGGGTGAGAACGAAGGAGCGGTAGAGTAAGCCTCTATCCAGCTAGGATTTTCACATGCGTGGACTTGAATTGGTATGGGGTGTGACCTGGCGTATGACCATCTGGGGACTAGCCGGCGGTGCGCTCCTCGGGATTGTTTATGGTGGTCTCTTCGGAGGCGGCTTTGGGGCCTTGACTGGCGTGATCTTCGGTGGCCTTTTAGGCATTGTGCTGGGGTTGCTTGACGGAGTTGTGCTTGCTGCAATTACATATGCATCACCAACTTCGCAAACCGGCTCGGCACGTCGCCATGCGGTTACGCTTACTGTTAGCACCGTAATAGCTGGTTTCGGTACTCTTTTGGGTAGTATCTTCCTTGGCCTCTCCTATCATCTCTCGGAGGTGCTGCCGTGGGTCGTCTTCACTGCTATGCCTGTGCTACTGGCTATGAGCGCGGCTCGGTTCGCCACTGATAAAGTAGCGGCGTGGGTAGAGAAAATCGAGGTTTTATGATGCACACATCTGACCACGCGCCCGCAAGCGCAGAGTACGCAGAGCTTATAACCGCCGCAGCCGAGGCGCGACGTAACGCGTACGTGCCGTACTCGCATTTCAGAGTAGGAGCTGCGCTCCTGGCAAAGAGCGGCAAAATGTACACGGGGTGCAACGTGGAAAACATTTCCTACACTCCCACCATGTGCGCTGAAAGAGTAGCTCTCGGCTCCGCGATAGCAGCCGGAGAGGAGCCTGGCAGCTTTGAGGCGATAGCTGTGGTGGGTGACGACCCGGACCCTTCCACGCCATGTGGCGTCTGCCGGCAGATACTGGCCGAGCTGGCTCCCGGCTGCCTTGTGATTATCTCTGCCGCTCCCGAAAGGGGAAGAGGTATGTTGGTCCTCACAATTGAAGAGCTGCTGCCCTATGGCTTCACCTTCCAGACAGAGCGCGACTAATGCGTATCGAACACTCAGCACTCAGTTCTCCTGAGGAGGCAACGACCCCGATCGATGGACGTTTACAATGCTGAAGTGGTGCGCGCCTCTCTAACCACTATAATTATAGGCCGCCAACTGGAGACGTACGAGCAGGTCGGCTCAACGAACGACCTTGTGCGAGAAGCGGGCAGGCGTGGCGCGCCCGAAGGGCTTGTTATTCTCGCCGAGGAGCAAGTCGCCGGGCGAGGTCGCCTGGGCCGAGTGTGGAGCGCGCCTCCCTGCTGCTGTATTCTCTCTTCAATACTACTGCGCCCGCGATTTTCTCCAGAGCACGCCTTCTACCTGACAATCGCCGCCTCCCTGGCTATTTACCGTGCGTGTGCGGTGCTCCTCGCCGAGAGCAAGAGCTCTCGATGCAGACCTGATTCTCAACTCTCAACCCCCGCAATAAAGTGGCCCAATGACGTCCTCATCGGGGGGCGCAAAGTATCTGGCGTGCTCTGTGAGAGTGAGTTCAGCGGCGGCGCCTGGGCTTTCTCGATTGTGGGCTTCGGCATCAACGTAAATCTGGGGCCTGAGCAGCTTGGCGGCTTGCAAGCAACCGCCACGTCGCTTTCAATAGAGCTTGGCAGCGCGGTGAGCAGGGTGGGGCTGCTGTCGCGGGTGCTCAGCGAATTCGAGAGCCTCTATCTGCTACTGCAAAACGGGCAGCTTGAGGTTGTACATCGCCAGTGGGTTGCCGCCCTCGAAACGATAGGAAAGCGCGTATCTGTGCAAGAGCCGGGTGGCGCCATCACGGGGCAGGCTCTGCGCGTAGATAGCGATGGCGCTCTGGTGGTAAGAGCAGATAATGGCAAAGAGAAACGTGTGATTGCGGGCGACGTGCTGCCGGGCGCAAGCGAGACGTGAGGCTACCCATCATCTTTCGCTCAGCCTATGGAGCACCAGCTTTCGGCTGTGGGGCTTTAGGGTGGCGGCGGAGCCAGAGGCGGTATAGCTCCACCACCACAAGAAGATATGCGAAGCCGAGAGCATAGCCTGCCAGAGCATCCGACGCCCAGTGCTGGCCCATGTAAACCCGCGATGGGCCGACAAGCAAAATGAGCAGAGCAGTCACAACCAGTATCACCCACCTGATCACGCTGCGGCGCGACAGGAGGGTATAAGCCAGATAGAATATAAAACCGTAGAGGGTAACATAGCCTGTAACGTGGCCGCTCGGAAAAGAAGGGCTGGTCAGGGGGGCGTAGATATTCGCGAAGTTAGGAGTGGGGCGAGGACGGTCAACGAAACCCTTAATGATCTCCGCTGTGAGGCCCCCCGCGCCCGCGATGATCGTGAAAACCATCTCTGTACGCCAGCGCAGAGCGAACATAAAGAGCACTATCGCCGCAGCAATCATCCAGTTGTATGGCGCAAAGCCAGGGTAACTGATCCCTACCAGTAACGGCCCCAGGGCTTGTGGAAGCTCCTGTATCTCATGGGTCAGGCCGATATCGAAGTTAGTAGGTTGCAGGTCCGCCCGGATGACGACAAATGCCAGGAATATGAAGATGGCTGTGAGGAGAGCTATAGCCACGAGGATTTCGCTGCCCCGCAGGAGGGCGACAAAGCTCCCAGGGTGCCAGAAAGAGCGCTTGACCGGAGCAGGAAGAGCAGGGCTTGGTGCGCTCTGGGGTCCCTCGCTCCCCACAGCAGGTGGGTTCGACATGACGCTCTTTACGGCAAGATGTATGCCTACGCTATGCACGACGCGCTACGGCGCATTGAACCGCTGGGGGGCTGCCTGGCATGTGGTTTGCTCTCTCGTAGACTGTGGCGGCATGCCCGCTATTTGCCGGTCGCGCCGAAAAGCAATAACCAAAAACAGAGGTAACTCACAATGAACAACACCGGACAAAATGGCGGAACTTCCAGGGGCAGCGCTACGATAGGCTTTGTGCTGTCGCAAGAACAGTTTCCTGTGCCCGAATTGATTGACCTCGGCACGGCAGCGGCGCAGGCTGGCTTTGGCGCAGTCTGGGCTAGCGACCACTTCCAGCCCTGGCAGGACAACGAAGGTCATGCAGGGCTTGCATGGGTGACGCTTGCCGCTTTGGGCCAACGTGCCTCGCGGCTCCTCATGGGCACAGGCGTTACCTGCCCTACATACCGCTACCGGCCTGCCATCGTCGCGGAGGCCTTTGCTTCGCTCGGCATCCTATATCCAGAGCGCGTTTTCCTCGGCGTAGGCACCGGAGAGGCGCTGAACGAGCTGGCCGCGGGCGGCGGTTGGGGCGACTATAAAGAACGTGCGGCGCGACTGGTGGAGGCGGTAGAAGTTATACGCAAGCTCTGGTCTGGCGACGTCGTAAACCATAGAGGCGACTACTATCAGGTGGAGACTGCCAAGCTCTACGATGTGCCTTCGCCGCCTGTCCCGATTTACATCGCAGCCTCCGGGCCGCAGAGCCTGCGTCTGGCGGGTAAGCATGGAGATGGCCTGATTACCGACGCGGCCACTGTGATGCAGCCCAAGCTTATGCAGGCTTTTGAGGAGGGCGCTCGTTCCGCAGGCAAGGACCCCAAAAGTATGCCGATCCTGGTAGAACAGTGGGTAGTGGTTGGGGATGAGCAGGAGGCTGAAAAGTGGGCGCCGTTGTGGCAGTTCATACCCAAAGCATGGGAGCTATATGTGGATGATCCAGACCCGCGCGACATACAGGCCCGCGCTCAGAAGGAGGTCCTTCTCAAAGATGTTTATGCAAAATGGCAGGTAAGCAGCGACCCTCAGAAGCACGCCTCCGAAATCCAGAAGTTGATAGACAACGGCGTCAGCCATATCTTCGTCCACTCTCCCCAGGGCGACCAGCAAAGCGTGATCAACTTCTTCGGCCAGAAGGTACTGCCTCTGATAAAAGGGGAAACACCCGCTTGAGCCTGTCAGACTACCAGGTATAGCTTACCTGAAGAGGGGCAATATAGATCGAAGCGAAAGGAGAAGCTCGTTATGGGACGCCAGCATAAGAAGGAAGCTATTCACGATGAGGACAAAGGGCACGAAGAGCGCGGTCGCGAGGGGCACCCCTCCTTCGGCCTTCCGGCTACGCGGGATTATGAATTAGTTCCCGCAACTCGGAATTATCAATTATCAATTACGATTTCGTCTCCCCATTCATAATTACTAATTAATAATTCATAATCCCGCGTAGCCGGAAGGCCGAAGGAGGTGGAGGTGGCAGTCACGGTGGAGGACATAGCTAATTGCCCTACCTTTCAAGCAGAGGAGGGTCTACCTCAGGGCTGAACGCTCACAGCTGAATAAATTTCTCCCAGGAACCAGCTTGGCACAGCGCTGATCTGCTTTGTCTCCTCGAAGCCGCTTCTGAGCGCTAGCGTCTGCCACGTGTGGAATGATAGCGGATATGGCACCCAGATGTTGCCTCTGTCGGCGTTGTACTCCACCAGCACAAGATGTCCACTAGGCCGCAAGTAGCTTCGCACGAACTTAAGCACAGGCTCTTTGTGGCGCACAAAGTGAAGCGAATTCGCCATCACTATGCCGTCTAGCGCAGGAAGTTCTACAGGCCGTGTGAAATCGGCCTGTAGATAGTGCATCTTCACTTGCGGGAAGCGCGCGCGCATCTCTTTTTCTTGTTCGCGGAGTGCCTTGCCAGCCCTGTCCACAGAGTAAATCTCCCCTTTCGGCCCCAGCAAATCTGCCAGCGCCAGGGTAAATGCCCCTTCGCCGGAGCCAAAATCCGCCCAAGTACCCCCGGTGTTTCCAACTCCACCGTGAAGTAATCTGAGATGATCTTCATGTGTCATCAGCGTTCCCTATGACTCTGTGTAAGCTCTTGCTGTACAAGGCATGCTCACGCTTCTCCGTTACCTTCCGGCCGTCCTCTCCTGGGGCATCGGCAACTTGGCCTATATAACTGAAAGACAACCTGGAATAGTACAGTTCGTTCCGTTAAAGCCTTGTAGAAACCAAAAATCCCGCCCTCCACAGCAAAATAGAAGCACGAGATCCCTGTACAAATATTCTGGTGAGCCCGCCGGGGCTCGAACCCGGAACCCCCTGATTAAAAGTCAGATGCTCTACCATTGAGCTACGGGCTCTCCTGCCTGGGTATATCCCTCTTTAGATCAGCCGCCAGGCACAGACTATTATAGCAAATCAGGCATTTATAGTCCAGCATAGCCCTTACCGTAACTGTTCAGAGTAAGGCAT
>DAHVFG010000121.1:0-8319 GCA_027317125.1 Chloroflexota bacterium
ATGCTGAGGGCTGCACGGTCTCCAAGAGATGTCTTAAGGCCGAAAAGCCAGTCTCAAGATGCCCCAGGATACCGCTGCAACAGGCCCGAGAGCCAATATCAGAGCCTACTGTGGGTGTACTGTTTGCTGTGGGTAAGGTAGTTTGGGCCATACCTGGTCGAATCCAATTTAGATGCAATCACCCTGCACCCGACACCCCGTAACTGTTCAGAGTTGGGGTGCGGGGGCGTCCTTCCCGCACCCCATGCCCCTCTCCCACAAGGGGAGAGGGGGCTTTACTCCTGCTGAGTGCACAGGGGCAGGCCCCTGACGGGGTTACAGGTGTCTCCCCCCTCTCCCCTTGTGGGAGAAGGCATGGGGTGAGGGTAGTCGGGAGTACACCCGCACAGATACTCCAGGAAGATTGCTCATGGCGGGTAGCTCTGGTATAATAAAAGGCAAACTCATAAAAGGGGAGTACACACAGATTGAATATTACCCGTGAAGATCTGCCCGGCAGGCAAGTTGCCCTCACTATTGACCTTGATCCTGAGACTATCAACAAAGCTCTCGACCATGCCTACCACCAGATGGTGAACCAGGTAAACATACCTGGCTACAGGCCGGGCAGAGCGCCCCGCTATATGGTTGAGCGCTACGTTGGCCTAGATACCCTCACCGAACGGGCGGTGCGTAACATCCTGCCGCAAGCTCTTCAGGAGGCTATCGCCGACCAGAAGCTAGACGCTATGGACGTGGGCGATTTTGAGATCGTGAGCATGGACCCGGTGCAGGTCAAGATTATTGTCGTACAGCCGCCAAAGATAGAACTGGGCGACTACAGCGGCATCCGCGTCGAGAAAGAGCAAACCGAGATTACAAGCGATCAGCTTGATCAGGTGTTGGTAGAGCTGCAACGCGAAGGCGCGCCCTGGAACGAGCCTGCCGAGCCGCGCCCCATCAAAGAAGGCGACATGGTTTACCTTGATCTTGAAGGCTTCACTAACGAAGGCCCTCTTCCCGAAGCGCAGCGCGAGAACTTCCCCACCATCGTGGGTATGGCACGCGCCGGTGTGCCCGAAGTTGTCAGCAAGGCTCTGGAAGGGATGTCGCTTGGCGAAGAGAAAGATATCGCGGCCACCCTCGCCGACGACTACCCGGTGGAAGAGATGCGTGGAAGGGACGTGACATACCATGTGACCATACGCTCGATGAAAGAGCAGCAGCTGCCGGAGATGAACGACGAGTTTGCTAAATCGCTCGGCGGCTATGAGACTGTAGACGCGCTGCGAGAAGCAGTGGATAAAGATTTGCGCCAGCGAATCGAAGAAACTGCCACATCTAACCAGGTGAATGCTATTATCAGCAAGATTGTCGAAGGCGCGGAAGTAGATGTGCCCGACCTGCTGGTGAAAGAAGAGCTTGATGGCATGCTCAAGAGCCTGGAAGATAGGCTGAAGCAGCAGCGCCTTACTACCCGCCAGTATTTCTCATATAATGGCACCAACGAGAACGAGTGGAGAGAAAGCAACCGCGAGCGCGCCAAAGAGCGTGTGATCCGCACGCTGGTGTTGCAAGAGTTTGCTCGGCGTGAGGGAATAGAGGTTGACGAGGCAGAGATAGAGAGCGAGATAAGCCAGATGCTGGCGGGCTTTGAAGGCGCGGAGAAGGAAGCCGCCGAGGCGGTGCTTGCCAACAAGGAAGCGCGTACTGACCTCGAAGACCGGCTCTTCCAGCGCAAAATCGTAGACCGTATGGTCGGCATAGCCGAAGGTCGCATCGAAGCCGCTAAAGCTGACCAGACCGAAGCTACGGAGGGGACGGACGAAGCCGCTACTGCCCAGGAGGGAGCCGGTGAAGTAACTACCGGAGAAAGCACCGAAGACAAAGGTGAAGTAGGGGACGCCGGAGATGTGGGCGACGCCGGTGACATGGCAGAGGCGGGTGGCGCAGCAGAAGTGCTGGGCACAGAAGGTGTAGACCTGCATTCTCCCAACGAAACAGGAGAAGCTGAAGGCGGAGGCACTCCTTCCACCGCCCCCGGTCTTGGCGGCACAGAGAGTAAGAGCTAAACAAATTGCGCTCCTCCCTGGCGCTAAGATCAGGAAAGAGAACAAAAGTAAAAAGCGATAAAGGACACTCACTACGGCGAGTGTCCTTTATCGCTCTGATCCCACCTCTGTTTTACCCCAGCTAATAGTAGACGTTCAGAATAACTGATAACCCTTTGGGCCACCAACCGGGAATGACAATAGGCTCTCAGCACAGCAGCCCATTTTCAGAAGAACCCACTCACCCAGGGAGCGCCCGCTATCCAGCTTGCCAGCGAAGCTGCTATCTGACCTGATGCTAAAAAGAGCGCCAGTTGGGTGACTATCAGCACTGCTATCAAGACCCTCAACGGGTCCAGCTGGAAAGGCGCGCCAGCTTGCTCTAAGCCTTCTGTCTCCGATTGCTCATTTCTCCACGCTGCTGTAGCTACCCAGCTAGCGGCCACAAGGAGTGTGCCTGCCAGGAGCGCAGCCAGCAAAATGCCACTTGCGTTGGCTGCGGCCTGTGCTATCCTGACTGTTGCTGAGAAGCCGCCCAACAGGGGCGCTCCCAGCAAGGATGCTGCTCCCAGCGCCGTGCCGACCCTGGACCACGCGCTCGCCTCACGGAGCCTGCTGCTTGCCACCAGCAGCGGCACGGCAAGGGCGGTATTCACAGAGAGCATCACCGCGCCAGCAGCCCCGACCTGGGACCCTGAAAGCACTCCGAAGAGCGCCCAACCTGTTGCCAGAGCAATACTCATGGCGCAGAGCATATCGGTAACTGTCCTTCGGTCGTCTGTGTCGGCGGCTCCGGCGGCGCTGCGGCGGGTGATTGCTACGGCCCAAAGTGCGCGAACCCCGGCCAATAGCGCTGCCGCCGCGCCAAGCCATGCTGCCGAGGAGCTTCGCAGGCTCCCCCCTATCGGAGCCAACCAGAGCAATCCGGCAACCACTATCGCGGGTGCCACAGCCCCAAGCCAGATAGCAGCCGCACCCGGCGCAGCGCCCACAAGATCGGCGGAGGGAGCCGCGAAAGGCATAGCGCCTATTCGCACCAACAATCCAGTCGCGATCAATGCCAGACCGAGTTGCAGAAGTCCTCTGTCGCCCAGGTTGAGCGGGTAGCGTGCAGCTGCCAGCGCCCCCGCCACTATAAGCCCCGTGCCTACGCTTGCCAGTGAGATACCTTTCAGCCCACCCGCCACCCGCCTGGCAAGCTGCTGTTGAGCCTTTGCATCCCCTTCCAGATGTACAGATCGTCGAGGCCGTGCTACGGCCACTGTTGCTACCGCCAGCGCAGGCCCTAACAGGCACAAAACAGAAATAACCCTGTCTTGTACCAGCAGCCCGGCGGCCAACAGGCTTGACGTCAGCATAGCGGCAAGCGCCACCCAGGAGCCGAGGGTGCTATGCGCCTCCAACTCCTGTTCGTCGTACCAGCCCAAAAAGAGAGCCGCCAGCAACGCTGTGTTCGCCGCTATCAGCATCAGCCTTGCCGGAGCCAATAGAGTCAAGGTGAGGCCCAGGCCTGCCACTGTCAAGCTGCCCTCCGCCAACGCCAGCAATAATCCTTCAATGAGCAACCCTCCGCAGATCACCACGAGCGCGGCAATATCCAGCCAGCGGCCAACCTCCTGCCTTTTGAGCTTGTGGCGTGGCACAGTCCAGAGTATCGCTGCCGCGAGGCCCGCGATTAGAGGGGTCAGGATGGTCCATAGCAAGCGGATATCATTCATTGAGATCAACGATCTGAGGTTGTGAAGCTATCTCACTTGTCGGTGGCTCACCCGCTGCTTCTTGTTCATTGGCGATCAGGGTCAGTGCGGTAGAGCTTCCCTGGCTGCCGCTTCGGACATTGAAAAGTGTGTCGAGATTGGTGTCCAGGAAATAAACTTTGAGCACAATCCAGGCATATGATATTACAGCCGCCGTAGCTATACGGCCAAGCGAGAGCAGCCCCAGCATTGCGGCGCCCGGACTACTGACACCGAGAGCAAAGACGAGCAGCGTGACCCCGTTGAGAAGCGCCAGCAGCCCGGCGGCCAGCTTTATCGGGCTGCGCGAGCCGTCGAGCACAAGAGCCATCGCACCCGACAGGAGCGTCCAATAGAAGGCAAGCATGGTCCGCTCGTCTGCTCCCAGAGTGAAAACAGTGGCAAGGCCAAGTCCGGCAGCGCCCGCCATCAGGATTATAGCCAGTGGCCACCATGCCTCCGAAAGATTAGAATTGCGCGCACCAGTGCCATCTGCCTCGCCGGCTTGCCGAGCCAACTGGCGTTGCGCCTCGGTCAACCCTTCCATCTTATCCACACGCGAGCCGCGCACGCTCGTTACCGTAAGGAAGAGCACTGCAATGGAGGCCAGGGCGGTCAGAAGCTCCACGAGTAGCGCCGCCAGCCACGGCTCATTGTTTCCGTTGTTTAGTCCGGCGGCGACCCAGGCCAGCGCTAGCCACTGCACCAGGAGGGCGCCAAGCACAAGCCGCGCCTCTCGCAGCGCAACCAACCCCGCGCCTCCCAGGGCTATGAGTAGTAAAGGTAAGAAAGATTGCATGGTTTCTGACCGGGAGCGAGGTAGCAGGGATTAGCAGAGTCTGCCTCTGCTAATCCCTGCTACCTCACCGTGTGACCACAAGTAGCGCTAATAATGTAAATATCAGAGCAAGCGGCAGGTAGTAGCGCCCCTCCAGCCTGCTGAGTAAACCTCCGGCTCTTATGCCCACTTTGCCGAGGAGTGCGCCGAAACCCCACACCCCGCTTTCCAGCCACACCAGGGAAATCCACCAGATAAAGGCTGGCGGCTCCAACTTTGGTAATGTGTAGCGCCGTCCAGCCTCTTGCGGATCGAGCTTTTGCAGCCTGGCGAGAGCGGTGGGCAGGAGCACACCTCCCTGACCGGTACCCGATCTGGAAAGAGTATTTAGCAACCACACAAGAATCGCTACGGCAGAAAGTCCGAGTGCCAGCAGCAGAGGTAGGAGCGTGCCGCTACCTGTTTGCATCCCAGCCCAGTTGAGGCCTATTTGCGCGTTTCCACCCGCGATGGCTGCCATATCGTTGATCTGGGGTAGCCACAGGCCGGGCAGAATGCCTGCTAGCACGACTATGGTTGCAGCAGCTAGACCCACCCACCGGGTATATGGCTCCTGCTTACTAACTACGCTTCTTGCTACTCCTGCTTCCAGCACAACGCCGATAGCGGCTATCACAACAGAAGCCACTATAACGAGCGCCAACGCAGGGTGTCTGCTTTGGGACAGCGTTGTGCCGAGCAGCCACACGCCAACGAAGCCTCCTGTCAAAGGCGCTGCGGCCAACGCGCACAAGGCGATGCCTCTCGCCAGCTGCGCCCAGCGCTCTCTCTCACCGTCTGTAAGCCCGTAGGCCACCAGCGCGGCGCTAAAGGCTGTGAGAATAGCCAGGGCAGCGTAACGGCCCACAGGGTTGTCGAGGGCAAGCGCCCAGAGCGCAAGGCCCATCGTATGCGAAGTGAGGAGCGCGCTCCATCGCTCCGTGCCGGCCCACAACACCATGCCTGCCGCCGCGGCCACTGCTGTAGTAGCCCCTCCCCATGCCAGGGCGGTTGTGAATAATCCCCACTCCGGGGGAACCGACCCCGTCAGGCTCTGTGTTGTGAGCAGAGCTTCCAACCGCAACAGCAGTGTTATCACAGGCACTCCTGTAACCAGCGCCTGTATGAGTGTGCTGCTGCTGCCTGAGACCCACGCGCTCCAGCCGGTGAAAGGCGCTAAACCAAGCCACAAAAATATGAAGCCGGCGAGCAGCACTAAAGGCCAAGTGGTGAGCGCAGCTAGTGACAGGTCGATGAGGCTGTAGCTTCCCCCGGTGGTGCGGCCCACTATCATTGCTCCTCCCAGCAACAGCAGGCTTCCCAGCCCTGGCGCCACGAGGTGCCGCCCTATAGTCGTAGGCGTAGGCCCTTTTGCCTCGGCGTTCCATGCCTGGAAGAGCCATATGAGCAGAACGAGCAAGACTGTATGCACAGCAAAAAGACGCAAGTCAAAGGTGTGCACCAGGCTGTAAAGTGTCGCCACAATGAGCGCACCGTTGGCAAGCTGCCAGGGCAAGTTAGGGCCGTTGCTGATTTTCAGCAAGCAGAGGGTGCCGATGAGCAAGCAGAGCGCGCCCAATCCCGCTGACAACGTATCGCTCCCGTAGAATGACCTGCCGAGCCAGGTAAGCGTCTGGGGCCAGGGCTGCGGCTGGCTTGCTACGCCCCCACCATTCAGCCCCTCACCTGTCAGCGAGACCACTAAGGCCATAGCAAGCCCCAACATGGTAGACAGCCTGACGAGGCTGCCATGGACCCACTTGCCCATGAAGCCAAGCGCGCCACAAAAGAGCGCGGTAACGATAGTTATCAGGAGTGCAGAAAGCATTTCATATCATCGCTCCACACAGGCCATACAGGGATCAACCGATAGGAGTAGCAAGCGTAGGTCTTCCAGTTGCCGGTTCCTCAGCAGACCAGGCAGGATGCCAAGTGTGGGGAAAGATGCTGTGCTGAGGTGTAGCGCCTGCAAGCCGGCTGCCTCGCCTCTGATCCAGCAGAATATCTCCCCCTTTGGGCCTTCAACCCGTCCGATGCCACTGCCGCTCTTCATCTCGATGACACCTCGCGCCCTTACAGGCCCTGCGGGCAGGTCGTCGATTCCCTGTTCGATTATGCGCATGCTCTCCAACGCCTCGAGCAGCCGCACGACCAATCTGGCGAAGGCATCTCCATTGCGCTGGACAACTATGGTGACTCCTTCCTCTTCGTAAGCTCCCGTGGGGAATGCTACCCTTATATCTGTGGCGATGCTCGAAGCGCGCGCTACGGGGCCGCGCAGCCCCGCCACGGTCGCTTCCTGGGCGCTTATTGCTCCAAGTCCCGCCAGCCGCGCCGCGATTTCTCTGTTGTTAATGATAGAGCTTATCTGTGTACGTAATACCCGCTCAACATGGCGTATCGCCAGCGTCAACCCTCTGCAAGCTGCCTCATCTATGTTGCGCGACAGGCCGCCGTAAGTAATGATTCCCGGCTGCACCCGCGCCCCCGCCCACTCATCGAGCGCCTGCACCGCACGCTCACACAGGTCGCGCAGCACTGCTTCGCGCTCGTAAAGATGAAGCGCTTGCATCGTCTCAGCAGCATTGAGCAAATGAGAGATTATACGCTCTGTTTCGGCGAGCAGCATCCTTATGTATGCTGCCCTGGGCGGTACGATAGCGAGCGCCATGCTTTCAACCGCCTGCACGTATGCCAGAGTGTTAGCCTGTGAGCAGCAACTGCACAACCCCTCAACAAGGGAGAGCGCATGTGCCCAATCAACTCCGGCAGCAGCTCGCTCCTCCAGGCCAAGATAGTTGTAGCCAAGCTCAATTTCCGCAGAGGCGATTTGTGCGCCCCACCCCAAAGGGCTGGCGCTTGCAAGCGACTTTAGATCGAGGCGCAGGCGCATGGGGCCTGGCAGAGCAGGGTGGTAAGGCCCTATTGTTACGGTGGAGGGCGCGATGCTGGTGGAAGTGGATGATGAAACCATAAAAGAGGCTACTGGGCGGCGCTGGTGAAGACCAGCCCCAATCGTTGCTGTAGCTCACGCTCTGAGTTAGCGGCTACAGGATAGATATTTGCTATTGATGCGACCAGGCCGGAAGGTTCGGTTATGCTGACGGTGTAGATTATCCCGCTCAGCGAGTAGAAGTAGTGAATTATGATTTCACCGGAAGGTACTGCCCGTGCTTTGCTTTTTCGCCATTTGCGCGCCCCCCGCTCGGCAGCTTCTGCTGATCGTTCTGCCTCTGCCGCCGGTGAAGCCTCGCTCGGTTGTTTGACGCGCTCGCCCGTAAGCGTTATGAGAGTGGCCCCGGCTGCGCGGAGGGCGGCGGCTATACCATTGGCTGGTATGCTGCGGAAGTGCAGGCGCACCTCGCGCTCATGCTCCTCACGCATAAAGGCGTAACTGGCGAGCTTGCGCAACGGCTCCTGAGGCCGTTCTTCCTCTCCAGGCTGCGGCTCGAAAGTATACATGCTGTCGTGCTCATTATCCACAGCTTACACATCGCCCTCTCTTCTGACGCCAACGGCCACTATACCAGCAAGCCTGGGGGGCGTCAAGCGCATGGTGGAAAGTAAATGTTCAGAGTAGGGGTGGAGCAATCTCCTTGGGGTATCCGTGCGGGTGTCCCCTGTGCACTCACCAGGAGTAAAGCCCCCTCTCCCATGAAGGGAGAGGGGCATGGGGTGAGGGCGGGTGAGGGCAGATGGTTCAACACCCGCACGGATACCCCAAGGAGATTGCTCC
>DAHVFG010000122.1:0-8189 GCA_027317125.1 Chloroflexota bacterium
CAAGCCCCCTCTCCCTTCATGGGAGAGGGGGTTGGGGGTGAGGGCGTCTTGCGCAGATACGTCTTGAAGATTGTTCTATCCCAACTCTGAACGTTTACCTCCATCAAAAGCCACCACACCCGTGTAATGCTGCTGCGCCCACGTAAGCACTGGGGGCAAAGGACGTTGGCGAGAAGGACGTTGGCGAGAGTGAAAGCGCCGTTGCATGAGAGGCTGAGAGGCAGCACGTCCAGCAGCACCTGCCTAAACAGTGGAGCAGGCAATGTTCTCAGGCGTTGAGTGAGCCACAGCAGATTGGGGTACGGAAAGAGGGGCTACCCACCCCACAGCACCCCTTCTTCATACAGTACCCTCACGGCTTCTCTAACCGAGCCTATCTGCCGCCAGATAATGCTCAACACGAAGGCCATCATCACCGCGTCAGCGTCAGAGTGCGGTGACGCAAGCCCATGACCTGGTAAGCGGCTACTTGAGCATAGGTGGCAGGGCGGACAAGCTCAGTCAGCCTCGGCTCAACGGAGGCCGCCGAAGGAGCTACGGTAGGGCGCCGAAGGAGCGCTCTCGCTGTATGGCACGGGTATGACGGATGCTACTCTTTTTAGGTTTGGAAGAATTAGCAGTTGGAGATGTACTCATGCACAATTCTACCCAATTTCCTCTCAATTCGGCGCTGAAACTGCTTGACATTCCTATTATTACCTTAACTTATCACCAATGCCCTAATCCCTCACCCCTCGTCACCCACTTTTCCACATCCACCCCGCCTGTACAACCTATCCTTGACTGCCCTCCGGCCCCCGTCTATAATGATGCAAACTCCCACCCGCACGAGGAATATACCCTGTGTTACGCACCCGACCCCGCTCCACTATGCCCGACGATGGGCATACCGACCACTCCGCCGTACAAAACGGCGCACACACTCACCCCCTTGCCGAGATAATCGGCGAGCGCGGGCTAACAGTGCCCGCTATAGTCGCCCTGCAAACGGCCAGACCGCTGGCATGGATGGCAGGACAATTTCTCTGGATAGCTCAACCTTTTCTCCATTCCCTGAAGCTGGGCAGGCGTGGCACTCTCTCGCTCTCCTCCCTGGCACAACTACTCGAAAACGACGCGGGCATAGACTCCTTAATCCACGACCTGACGGCTTATTCCCCGAGGACCCGACAAGATGGACCTGAATAACACGGCCCCAACCTATGGCAACGCCCTTGCTCTGATGCTGGCGCTGTTGGCGCTATTCCTTATCCTCTTTGTTACCTACCTGTGGCGCGCAGGCTATGGACGGGGCAAGCCAGGACAACACTTCTTCCTTCGCCGCATACCCGCCTACGATGCTACCCGTACGGGCCTCGCCCGCGCCGCCGAAACAGGACACGCAGTCCATACCTCCCCCGGCACAGGTCGCGTCGGCGCAGCCGGTATCTCCACCGCCAGCACTCTCGCTGGCCTCGCAACCGTAGAATCTATGGCCCGCGTCAGCGCAATTACGGGCGCACCTGTGCAGGCTACCACCAACGATGCCGTCGCCTTTTCCCTCACCGACAGCGCGCTACGCCGAGGCTACCAGCGTGCGGGCTGGCCGCTCGAAGGTGAGAGGGACGGTGCACGCTTCCTCACCCACAACGACCCTCTAGCCTACGTTGCAGCCGCAGCCGAGGTAGTAAATCAGCAGAAGGTAACACACGCTGTCATGGCGGGGCAGTTTGGCCCTGAAGTTCTCTTGCTCACCGAGGCCCAGCGCCGCACCGGTGCGCAGCAAATAGCAGGCTCCTCTGAGCACCAGGGTCTCGCCATTCTCTTTATAACCACCGAATACCCTCTGCTTGGCGAAGAAATATTCGCATCAGGCGCATACCTTGAGCAACGCACAACTAACATAGCAACCCTCCTGGCCCAGGACGGCCTCCGCTGGGTAATAGTAGCCCTGATTTTAATCGGCTTCATCCTGACAAATATAGGTATAGACCTCACCAAAATATTGACCCTTTACCCTTGACGCAGTACACCATACTCTATGATCCGACGCATCACCACACAAATAATACCCTTCCTCAATCTGATACTCGCCTACGTTGTGGGTATTATCAGCCTGATAGGATTCTTCACCCGTGGCGCCTTTGCCACCCTGGGAGGAACCCTGGCGCAGTGGGTATCTGTGCTGGTCGGCTTCGCCCTTCTTGTGGGCCTTGCCAATCTCGTCAAAGTACACGTTGGGCGCATCTTCAAGCGTGAAGAAGGTTGGCTTTACAGCATTGTGCTCGTAGGTAGCGCCCTCACCGTACTCGCCCTCGGCTTGATCGGTGGCGGCCCCGGCACACCATCCGTCGCCTGGGCCTTCAAGTGGATTTACCAGCCCCTCGGCGCTGCGGTCTTCAGCCTGTTAGCTTTCTTCCTGACAACCGCCCTCTTCCGCACACCACGCATGCGTAGCCGAGAGGCCATTGTGCTGCTCATCGTGGCTGTCATCGTCGTGTTGGGGCAAGCTCCCTTTACTTCTATACCCCCGCTCGACGTAGCAGCCGCCGTGAAAGACTGGATCTTAGACTACCCGGCTCTTGCAGGCATCCGCGCCATCATCCTGGGCGTAGCCTTCGGAGCCATAGGCATCAGCATACGTGTCTTGTTAGGTTTCGATAGACCATACCTGGAGTGAATCATACTGAGTATTGCGTAACGGATAACAGCAAGTCGGAAGGCTAAAAACTATCTCTCCTATATTCCTCACGCAATACGCGCTATACTTATGGATGTAACCTGTCCAAACTGCGGAGCTAGTAATCGTAGCACCAGTCGCTTTTGCGCTCGATGCGGCCACGACCTGCACCCTACCCAGAATCATGAGGCCACAAGCAACAATGAGCCGCAATCTGTAGACCTGCCCTGGCTTCAAGGTGTGCAAGACAGGGCTGTGCTGCCCACAGATCGCCTCAAAGCTGATAACCTCGCCCAGACACCGCCCACACCATCTATACCGTCTATACCATTTACATCCTCAACGCCACCCACAGCGTCCCCAGGCGAACAGCCCGCAACCCAGCAGCCAACGGAGCCTGCAACTACAGAGGAACCCCCCCGGACAGCGCCGCCTGACGAAGCGCCACCTCCCTGGGTGGTAAGTATCCTCGAACCATCAGTAGCGCCTCCCCCCAACGTCGAATCATATGAGCCGGAAGAGATGGCGCACATCATGCCCTGGACTGCCGGCGCACCCGCAGAGGAAGGCGAAGCGCAACCCCCCGGCAACCCCAGCCTCCCACCCTGGTTGAGCGACATAACGGTGCAGGAAACGCTTCAAGGCTCTCCTACTTCCGCCGAAGAAACCTTGCCCAACGCGGCAGACCTCGGCCTCGAAGACATAGAGCCGTTCACGCCACCCGACACGGAGGACGAAGCGCCCGTCGCACCCGCTCCTCCTCAAGAGCAAGAACCACACTGGCTGCGCTCCCTCAGGCCACCCGAAGAAGCTGCGCCTCAACACTTGCCCCTTACCCGGCAGGCAAATCAGCCGCCGCAAGCCTCCTCCGAGCCGAGCCCCACGGAAACGCTCGTTGAGCCTATCGCCCGCGGTCTATCTGTACGCCCTCCCAGAGCCGGAGCGGTAGAGACCCTCGCCGCTCTCATGCAGCCATCCGCTGAAACCGCACGCCGCGTACTTCCTGATGCCCTGGTATTGCCCGGCGCTACTCCTAACGCTGCTCCTACTCCTACCCACGTCTCTGCCGTTCGGCCAAACGCCGCACGCAGTTGGCTCTTTCCCGACGGCATAATCTACCTGGTCATTCTGGCCGCGCTCCTGGCGGTGCTTATTATCAGGCCGCCTTTCGGCAACGTGGACGCCCCTGCCGCTCGCGGCGCACAGCAATTCTATAACGCCATCGAGGCGGTGCCCACCAACAAACCTGTGCTCGTTGTATACGATTGGGAGGCTAGTCGCTCTGCTGAGATGTCGCTCCTTTCCGAAGCAGTTATCCAGCACCTGATGGCACGCCGCATCCGCTTTGTCACGGTGAGCACCGTACCACAAGGCCCAGGCTTCGCCCAGCAGACTACCGACGCGGTAAAATCGAGCTATGGCTACGAGTATGGCCGCGATTACCTCATACTCGGCTACCTCCCCGGTAACGAAGCGGCCCTTACCTCCCTCATGAGCGACTTTAATAACTTGCTCCCCCTCGACTATGTAAATAGCCGCAACGTCAGCGACACAGAGCTTGCCCGCAGCACAAAGATAAGCAGCATGGGCGACTTCTCAATGATAATAGACCTTGCCTCAGAAGAGGCCGAGCTTCGCAACTGGATCGAGCAGGTATCCACCCGCACAGGCCTGCCCATAATAGCCGCCGTCCCCCAGGGCCTCGAGCCAATAGCCCGCCCCTACGAAAATGTGCCGGGTGCAGGCATCAAGGCTCTAATCAGCGGCCCAACAGGCGCGATGCAGTACAGCCAGGAGCTTGCGCGCGGCCGGGGTGCAGCATTGCTCAACAGCGATACTATTTCCAACAGGCTCAACACTCAATCAGTAGCTCAGCTACTCGTAGCCCTCGTAATAATAGCTGCCCTCATCACAACGGGTACAAAA
The DNA here is from genome assembly GCA_027317125.1 of Chloroflexota bacterium. GTDB lineage: Bacteria > Chloroflexota > Chloroflexia > QHBQ01 > JADMIH01 > JADMIH01. The sequence continues at coordinate 4,586 of DAHVFG010000122.1, forward strand.
AGAGCGCTCAGGAGGTAAGCGGCAGCCGCTTCGCGGAATTAATTCCGCGAAGCGGCTGCCGTACCATATGGACATAAACCTTATCGGTGGTATAGTCGCAGGGTTGCTCACCTTGATGGTATTCAGTTATCTCCTCGGAGCTAACCCTTTATGGCGACTCGCCCAGAGCCTTTTCGTAGGCGTCTCCGTTGGCTACGTCACTCTGGTGATCCTCACACAGGTGATTGCCCCCTACATAGCACGCGCCATAGTGCCTCCCTCCAACACCCCCGCCACCGACAGATGGCTCGCTGTAGTGCCCATAGCCCTCGGGCTTCTCCTGCTCCTCCGTATCGCCTTTCCCAGTGCGTGGCCCACCTCCTTCGGCCTCAACATTGTGGTGGTCGTCGGCTCGGCCTTAGCCATAGGAGGTGCGCTCGCAGGCTCTATCATCCCCCAGGCGCTCGACACAATGCGCCTCCTCGACTTCACCAACCTCGACGCCCCAACCATAGCACGCGACATAGGAGATATAGTCCTCGTCCTCGGCGTAATCTGCGCCCTGGCATACTTCGCCTTCGGAGCGCGTCCTAACGGCGACCGCCCAGCCCCCATAAGAGCCGTATCAGCCACAGGACGCTGGGTACTGGTAGTCTCCTTCGGAGCCATTCTAGGCTCCTTAGCAACCACCTTCTATGCAGCCCTTATAGAACGGCTGCAATTTTTGCTGACACTGGTAGGGTTATGACGCGTAGTGCGTGATCAACGCCTCGGCTTAGACAGCTAAAAAGCTAACTTACCCTACCTCCCTACGCATTACGCATTACGAAATCCGAGTCTCCAACTATGAACAACAACCAACCAAACACCCCATCGAGCGCGCCCACCATAGCCACAGTCGGCGGCGTTGTCGCCGTTGACGTCGGCTCACTCTACACACGAGCCGCCCTCTTCGACGTGGTAGGCGACGAATATCGCTTCATCGCACGCGCAGCAGCGGCCACCACTGCCGAAGCGCCTTACGCCGACGTGACAGCCGGTGTCTACAACGCTATCCAGGAGCTTGAGCAGATAACAGGACGCAAGCTTACTGATGGCGCCCGCCTGATGATGCCCCAGCGTCGCGACGGCAGCGGCCTCGACCTCTTCATCGTCACCACCAGCGCCGCACCCGCCCTTCGCCTTGTAGTGGCAGCCGTCAGCGGCGACATCTCAGAGGCGAGCGCCATGCAAGCAGCCCATAGCGCCTACACCCAGATCGTCTCTCACATCACCCTCGACGAAGGCATACGCGCAATCCCCACCGAGGACGACGCCATTCTCAGCACAGCCGCCACAGCCTGGCTGCAAGAACAAACAGACAAGCTCCTGGCCCAACCCCCAGACGTGGTGCTCATGGCAGGGGGCATAGACAACGGCCCCGTCGCTCCCCTCCTACGCCTGGCCCGAGTTATCTCAGGCGCAGCCCGTGAGCAAAGTGATAGAGCAGAACGTGTAGCGCGCATAGGCAAAAGCGCGCCCGGTATGCCCACCGTAATCTTCGCAGGCAACACAGCCGCTGGAGAGAGCGTAGCCCAGGCTCTATCTCCCATCTCAGAGATCAGAAGCGTGCCCAACCTCCGCCCTGAGCTAAATGTAGAGCAAACAGCCCCCGTCGAGGCGGCGCTGGCCGGCATCTATCGCGATAGAAGCGTGCCGCAGATACCAGGCTACAACGCCCTCTCGCGCTGGGTAGAAGGCACGATAGTGCCCACCGCTGAATGCGAGCGGCTTATCGCCCGCTACCTCTCGGCCCACTATGGGCGCGAAACCCTCATAGCCGATGTGGGCGCAACCTCTACCTCGCTCTTCCTCGCAAACAAAGACTACGACCAGGCAGTGGTGCTTGGCGGTATCGGCATGGCCTACGGCCTCGGTAATCTCCTGGCCGAGCGTGGCGTTGAAAGCCTCCTGCGATGGCTCCCCTTCGAGATAACCCCCCAGGACCTTACCGACTGGGTTCTGAACAAAGTCATACGCCCACTCTCCCTCCCCCAGACCGCTCGCGACCTTGCTATCGAGCAAGCCCTTGCCCGCGAATGCCTCTCAACAGCCGGAGAAAGCCTGCAAGCCGCACATCGTGGCGGGGGTCGTGAACCCCGCTACGACCTCCTCATAGGCACAGGCGGCCTCCTGGCGAACACACCCAGGCCCGGTCAGGCCGCACTGCTCATGCTCGATGCTCTACAGCCCACCGCCGAAGGTCTCGGCTCTGTCGAGCTTGCAGTAGACACAACAATGCTCATCCCCCCCATCGGCAATCTGGCGCGGCACCACCTCGCAGCCGCCGCCTACATCTTCGACCGTGACTGCCTCGTCTGGCTCGGCACAGCCATCGTTCTGCACGGGGCTTCCTACAGCGCGGACGACCTACCAGCCCAGCCTCGCCACCCCGCCGTCACAGTCACCATCGAGCGCGAGCAGGCTGGCGTCGAGACAGTAGACGTGGCCTACGGCACAATCCAGGTAGTTCCGCTTCGGCCCGACCAGCGTGCAAGCCTCACGGTAAAACCCGCGCCAGGCTTCAGAATAGGCAACAGCGAGCCTGGTAGACCACTCAAAACCCAGCCCGGCCAGGAAGTAAAGGGTGGCATCGTCGGCCTCATCATAGACGCCAGAGGCCGCCCTCTAACCCTGCCCTCTAACCCTGATGCACGCCGCAGCCAGGTGCGACGGTGGTGGGCAGCCCTCGACGCAATCCCTACAGGCGAAACCTTCCAAACAGCTCCCTTCGCCCCACCCGAACCGCCGCAGAGCTTCACCACCGGACACGACAATACCCGGCAGTAACGAAGGAAGACCATGAGCCTCTACTACCCCATACCCCAGCCCACCATCGCCACCAGCATACTCGTGCGGCGCGAGCGGCGCTTGCCCGTGCCGGGCGACGTGCTCGTGCGAACAGGCCAACGAGTAGAACCCTCCGAAGTGGTCGCCCAAAGCACCCTCGCCTCCGAGCCTGTGCGCGTAGACATAGCCGCCGACCTCCTCATAAACCCCGTCGCCGCGGGCAAGCGCCTCATTGTCAGCACAGGCCAGCAAGTAGAGGCAGGCGCTACTCTCGCCCAGCGCGGCGGCCTCGGCTCACGAACCGCCCGCACTCCCGTAGTCGGCATCTTCACCGGCTATGACCCCTCCACAGGCATCGCCCTCATAACTACCCCCTCCGAACCTGTAAGTGTGCAAGCTCACCTCAAAGGCATAGTAACCGACCTTATACCCCACTTCGGGGCAGTCATAGAAACCCCCGCCACCCTCATACGCGGCATCTTCGGCATAGGAGGCGAGCAGCACGGCATCTTGCGGGTTGTTGTCTCCTCCAGCGATGAGCCCCTTACCGCCGACCGGGTAGACGCGCGAGTGACCTACGCCGTTGCCCTCGGCGGCGCTGAAGTCACAGCCGAAGCCCTTCGCCGTATGATCGAGCTGGGAGCGCGCGGCGTGATCGCAGGCAGCATAAGATCGAGTGAGCTAGCCGACTTCCTCGGCTACCCCCAGCATGGAGGCTGGAAGCTGGGTTCCAGCGCCGTCAGCAGTAACGGCTGGGACTTCCCACCACCCACCCCCGGCGTTCCCTCCCCTGTGC